>SBBA01000120.1 GCA_005239925.1 Candidatus Troglogloeales bacterium
AAATGATTCTCCTGAAAAATTTTTAAGAGGAAAGGTAAGAGCGGTACTCGGATTCGCTCAAAGGCAGACCCCTCGTGGGTTTACGGCTGCTTGTGACCGACAACAGGGGTGAGACTTCCTTACTGTCTGAATCACAGTGCTTTTCATGATAAAGCAAAGGCCTTTTGGGGCGGCCTTTACCCCTTATATAAAGAAGCGTACTGAGTGATGTAACAACGACAATCGTGTTAAATTAATAAGGCCATTTACCCACAATATTTCCAGCGGGCGAGTAGTTACAGGACAAGGTTACGACAACACCTGCTGCATGTTCTTTTCTTGCCTTGCCGCAACCAACCAGCGTCGAATCTTTCCAAACTGCTTGTGTGTAATGGCCACAGACCTTTCCGGTACTACATTTATTGTCAGTGTAGTTGTAATCGGCCTTCTCATTAATCCAATCCTTAACCATTTCTTTTAATGGAAAGATATGGTTGGGATTTGAGCCTTGTCCCATCCAAAGATTTTCGCCCACTGGGCCATTATGGCCCGTCTGACTTTTATCGGATCGACTCTCTTCACTGCTGTGCTCAAGCTTGTTGATGGTCACCAGGTGATCGGCCCACGCCTGGGCAAATTTCGCAAGTTCGGGAGACCAGGTTAGCGGTGGCACCCCAGGGTAGAGCTTCCGTTCTTCGTTATGGGCATCCAATAAGGACTGTTGGTCGGATATTGACAGAGGCGCGGTATTTCCAGTAACGCCAGTACTATCATTTCCACATCCTATCAGTACGATTATGATAAACCAGATTAAACGAAGTCTTTGCATGTATACCTCCACTTTTAAAAGTTGTTCCAAAAAAAGAGAGAGAAGTATGAGAGTGTACGCCCTGTTTGTCAAGAATACTAAATCAGTTTTATTGCCATACTCCCCTCATTTGTGGGGTTGTTAGAAATGAGAACACGTTTTAGACTGCTAACACTACCTCCGTAAGAAGGGGGTGTTTAATAGGATCAATGCTACCTTGCGTTGATCGTAGAAGGGGGATACCAATGAAGACGGGGGTCTGGATCGGATTAAAATCAATTAACATGTTTTTGGCCCTCGGCCTGTTGGGACTTGTGCTTGCGGTTTCAGCGCATGCGGCGCCGTTTGCCTATATTACCAATTCGGGCGACGGTACGGTTTCCGTGATTGATACAGAAACCGATAGTGTCGTTGCCACTGTGCTAGTGGGAGGCTTTCCTACCGGCGTAGCGGTAAACCCGACGGGAACCCTCGTCTATGTCGCAAACGAATCCAGTTATACAGTCTCCGTCATTAATACAGCCACCAATACCGTCATTGCCACAATACCGGTTGGGGGCCGACCCCTCGGCGTAGCGGTAAGCCCAGCGGGGACTCTTGTCTATGTAACCAATCAATCTGACAATACGCTCTCTGTCATCGATACGGCGACCCATACTGTGATTGCCACAGTGCCCGTAGGTATTGGCCCACGGGGTGTAGCGGTACATCCGATGAGAACCCTTGTCTATGTGACCAATCAGTTTGATAATACGCTCTCTGTCATCGATACCGCGACCCATGCTGCAATTGCCACGGTACCAGTGGGCGCCAGCCCCTTGGGTGTGGCTGTACACCCGGACGGAACCCTTGTCTATGTGGCAAACGAGTTTGATAATGCGCTCTCTATCATTGATACAGTGGCCCATAACGTGATTGCCGTACCTGTGGGCACCCTGCCCTTTGGTGTCGCGGTGTACCCTATGGGAACGGTTGTTTATGTGGTCAACGTCAATACGGTTTCCGTGCTAGATACGGCGACTCATACCGAGATCGCTACCATAGGGGTGGGTACTGATGCCCGTGGTATAGCCGTCAACCCGACTGGGACGCGTGTCTACGTTGCAAATACGGGTGACAATACGGTTTCAGTCATTGATACAACGATCAATGCCGTGATTGCCACTGTGCCAGTAGGAGAAGGCCCTAGTGCCTTCGGTAAGTTCATCGGCCCTGAACAGGAGGCGTTGTGCGACGGACTGGATGACGATCTGGATGGAACGATAGACGAAGGGTTTGCCGACATCAATGGTGATGGTATGCCTGACTGTGTAGTGGTCGCCCCCTGCATTGGCGTCTTGACCGATGATGGCGATATCTGTACAACCGATAGTTGTGACCCAACAACAGGAGTTATCAGTCACACGCTGATTAGCCCGGATGATGGTAATGTTTGTACAACCGATACCTGTGATCCTCTAGCAGGGATGGCCCATACGCTTGTTGATCCTGACGATGGCAATGTCTGTACAACTGATACCTGTGATCCGCTAACAGGGATGGCTCACGCACTGATTGATCCGAACGATGGCAATGTCTGTACAATCGACACTTGCGATCCACTAACAGGAATGGCCCACACGCTAATTAATCCAGACGACGGCGACGCTTGCACAACCGATACTTGTGATCCTCTAACAGGAATAGCCCATACGCCCATCTTAGATAGTGTTTCCTGCAAAGCACCTAGTGCTTCTGTTTGCTCCAATCCACTGGAAAATGATGCGGATGGGGATGGTTTGTGTGGAAATATAGATAATTGTTTGACCATCTCCAATGCGGATCAGTCTGATGCCGATGGAGATGGTATCGGTGATGCCTGTGATGCCGACGATGATGGGGATGGCATCAACGATAGCGAGGACGAATGTCCTTTCTTGCCGACGACCAACACCATTGTGGGAACAACTGGGAATGATACGTTGGTTGGCACCCCTGCGAATGACTTGATCCGGGGTCTTTCCGGAAATGACAGAATCAGGGGTCTAGGCGGGAATGACTGCCTGGTTGGTGGGGCCGGTAATGACGAGTTAGATGGTGGAAACGGAAATGATACACTGGATGGCGGCGATGGAAGAGACAGGCTTTATGGCAAGGGCGGAGATGATACGCTGATGGGTGGAGACGGCCATGACAGGCTGCATGGCGGATACGGCAACGACATATTAGCTGGTAACGGTGGAAACGATATGTTACGTGGTAATTCCGGCAATGATGCCTTAGATGGCGGAGAAAACACGGACAGATGTTCCGGCGGCAATGGCGCTGACACGGCCACTGCCTGTGAAAAGGTGAGTAGCATCCCGTAAGGAAGTACCTCTTTGCGCTGGGGTGGTCCCAACGGGGTTCGAACCCGTGTTTTCGGCGTGAGAGGCCAACGTCCTGGGCCACTAGACGATGGGACCAACCCTTCATTGAAGAAATTTAAGATTTGCGATTTACGACTTTAAATCATCAATCGTAAATCATAAATCCTCAACGAACCTCAATCTCGTATGTTAAACGGCCGTCGGCGGAAAACTTCCAGCCGTACCGCGACTCAAATACAATCTGATACTGCCCCGGTTTTAACGGCACAAATTCAAATTGGCGCATTCCAATATCACTGACGCGAATATTCCGCGTCCGATCAAAATCATCGGACAAAAGCCGCAACGACGCCGCATCAAAAACCGGCATCCAGCGGCTGCCACGGGTGCGATCCTCCCATATGCGAATTGTAAACGGCGCACCCTGCTTAACGCAAACCTTCTTAATAGAATCTTCACTGACCATGTCTACTTACCTTTAAGAAACCACACCCATTGTCCATTTTATCTCCCCCTTTTTTAAAGGGGGACTAAGGGGGTTAATAAGTAAACGCCTTGTAAAAACATTAACTCCCCTCACCCCCCTTTAGAAAAGGGGGGGACTAGATGAGGCAAACTCTAATCCGATTCCTTGTCCTTGTCAACCGATTCTTTCTTCTCTTCGGGCATAAAATAAGTCACCGGCTGATTGATCTCGTCCAAACGATCTGCTGATATTTTATAAATCGGCGCCTTGGGGGTCGTCACAACATAGATCGAATCCGGCTCATTGATATCATTATAAAAGGCCGCCTCCTCTGCAATACCCTCCAACCCAAGTTTCACCTGGAAGACAGGGGTACCCCACTCGGCAATCTTGGCCTCTTTATCCGTATCAATAAATCCTTCTCCACGCAAGGAGGCTATTTTACCCAACAGGGTCAGCACCTTTGCAGGATCGGCCAAACGAGATTCCCCGTCCGTTAAGGGCGGGGGCTTGAGCATCCATTTCTCCCCTTCTTTGGCAAGCGCAATGATATCCTGGCCCTGCTCCAGAGAGATGGCTTTGACGCTAGAGGGCGCAAAGCCAAACAACTCCTTTCTGCGCCAATCATCGAGGACCTTTTCAAAATACGGCCCCAGTCCACCCTCTATGAGGTAGACCGTTTTACCCACCTGGGCATACATCCCTTG
>SBBA01000040.1 GCA_005239925.1 Candidatus Troglogloeales bacterium
ATCGAAGAAGGGGTTCGGGAAGATGGGTTGCTATTTGGGGTCGTAGAAGAGCAGAAATGATGTTGAACAAAGAGACAGAAAAAGAGGTAAAAATGGAATGGGTTTCGGGTAGATTTTCCAGTTGAGGCAACGATACCCTTTCGGGTAGATTTTTGATGAGTCAATTCGCCCCCTTGTGACTTTTTTCCTTGTTCTTGTATTCTTCCTGATCTTGAAAGTCATTCATAATGCATAAAAACTATTTTATTCTAATTCTTCTCCTACTGTCTGCTTTGATCGGTGTCCCCGCAGGTGCAGAAGAGGTCTCTGTTCTTCTCACCGTCGATAAAACCTCCCTGGCGATGGGGGACACCGTTGTCGCACAGGTCACCGTCAAAGGCGCGCAGCAGGCCGATCAGCCAAGCCTCCTTAAAGTACACTCCTTTGATGTCAGTCCAGCGGGGCGGTCGTCTCGTATTAATATTGTCAACGGCGTGGTGCAAGCCGAGACGATTTTCTCCTTTATTCTCCGACCTAAAAATACGGGCAAATTTATCATTGGCCCGGCAGCGGTTAACGTCAACGGCGTCTCGTTTCAAAGTAATCAGGTGGAATTTTCCGTGCAGGAGGGGACTCCCCAAAAGGCGGAGGAGCGCACTTTTTATATCACCGTGGATGTGAGTAATACCCGCCCTTACGTGGGGGAGCAGATTGTCTACACGTTTCGGCTGTTTAATCGCGCTGCGTTGGCCAAGGCGGAGATGCGGCTGCCCGATTTTTCCGGCTTCCTGAAAGAAGACCTGGGACAGCAGAAGGCGTCCGACCAGGTGATTAACGGCGTAAAGTGGCATATCGCCGAAATCCGATACGCCCTTTTTCCCCTGATGGGTGGAGAGATGACGATCCCACCTGCCGTGCTGATGGCGGACGTTATGGTTCGTAATCAGGTCAACCCTGCTATGCCATTTTTTAGCGGCAACAGCGTCAAAAGAACAGAAATTTCTTCCAATGCCATCTCGCTGCTGGTATCGCGCCCTCCCAGTGCGGGGGAGCCTCCGGGCTATAAAGGCCTCGTCGGTGATGTGACCCTGACTGGTTCGGCATCGAAGCAAACGATGAACCTGGGCGAATCGACCACACTGACGCTGACTGTGAAAGGGAATGCCAATATCCGTGACTTTCAATTCGACCTACCGGAGTTGACCGACTTCAAAGTATATGATGACAAACCAACCTTCAGTATCGAGTCGGAAGGAAATCGGGTGGTAGGTAAGAAGGTATTTAAAAAGGCGTTGGTTCCTATAAAGGGCGGGGAGGTGGATATTCCGGCTATTACCGTCGCTTATTTTGATCCGGTGAAAAAGGCGTACCAGTCGGCAAAAACAAAACCGATTCGTTTGAATGTGGCAGGTGCCGGTACCGAGAAGACGGACATTGTGACGTTGGAAACCGGGCAGAAAAAAGAGGTGACGGTCGTGGGGCGTGACCTGATGCCGATCAAACGGGACATTGAGGCGTTAAACGATGATGCCCTCTCATCAGGGGCGAAAAAGGGAGTTCTCGTTACGATCTTTGTTTGCTTTATTCTCTACGGCCTGATTGTTATGTTAAAGACGCGGCGAGATCGTTTATTGGAGGATCGTGCCTATGTTCGGCGTGAAAAGGCATACAAGCGATTTCAGATTGCCGCAAAAACATTTAGTAATGGTGGAGCCTTTTTTGAGACGGCTTCCGGCGCCTTTCGGACCTATCTGGGGGATCGGTTTGATCTGGATGGATTGGCGTTGACCTCCGCCGATGCCCATCCTAAGCTAAGACCCCTGGGTGTTTCCGAAGAGGCGATTGCTAAGATCGAGGCCTTTTTACGAACCTGTGAAGCGGCCCAGTATGGTGGGGTGGCCCACGCGAATCACACTGTTCCAATGGAAGAACTGACCGGGCTTGTGTTGGAGCTTGAGAAGGGTGGGTTTAAATCCTGAGCTTCATTTTTTGCAGTTTTCGCTCAAATGGATTTAATACCAGGCCAAGCGCTTCTAAGAATAACACGCCAAGCAGGGGCTCCACCTCGTCGGACGCACACAAAACAATTGGGGTATGTGCCACCCCCTGTGGAACAGAAATGAGTCCTTCGGAAACCGGCTGTCTAACAATCGTTCCGTCGGCCAGCTCAAAGTCCTCCTCCCGTTGAGGCGTTAATCCGGCCTCTTGCCACGCCCGCTTTGGCAGAAGCGTATAGGTTGCCCCGCTGTCAATCAGAAAACGAACCTGTGTCTTCGAGTCGTTTACATGCCCTTCGATAAATGTGAGGCCCATCTGTGATTCCTCCACTACAGTAAAATCATAAATCTTCTTAACCCCATTTGTAAATATTTGCCAAATCCCGCATTCTTGTTGTAATCTCCACATCGTCTCTCACCATTGCGGGGTCAAATGATGACATCCAACCCAATCCCCAGACATTTGCTGCTTCGGCAAATGATTTTAATCCGTCGGTTTGAAGAACGGGCGGCGGAGATGTACGCCCTGGGCAAAATCGCTGGCTTCTGTCATCTTTATATCGGTGAAGAGGCGGTGGCCGTGGGGGCCATTTCGGCTACTCGCGAAGAGGATTATATCGTGACCTCCTATCGGGATCATGGCCATGCCTTGGCACGTGGTGCGAGCCCTAATCAGGTGATGGCGGAACTTTTTGGAAAGGCCACCGGGGTCTCCAAAGGAAAAGGCGGATCAATGCACCTTTTCGACGTGGCGCGCAACTTCATGGGAGGTTATGCAATTGTAGGCGGGCATATTCCGATTGCCACCGGTATTGCGTTTGCCATGAAATATCTCGAAAAGGACGCCGTTGTCCTCTGTTTTTTTGGCGAAGGGGCCGTACCGTCTGGCGCCTTCCATGAGTCGCTCAATCTCGCTGCCCTGTGGAAACTTCCGGTGGTTTATATCTGCGAAAATAACCGGTACGGGATGGGAACGCCGGTAGAACGGGCCTCGGCCCTTTACGATATAGGCAATGCCGCACGCGCCTACGATATCCCCTTTCATCAGGTGGACGGCATGAGTGTGACTGCGGCCTATCAGCAGATGAAGGAGGTCATTGAATCGGTGCGCGTCTATAAAAGACCGAGCTTTGTGGAGGCGCGAACGTATCGGTATATGGGGCATTCAATGTCCGATCCGGCACATGGACATTATCGCACCAAGGCCGAGATTGACGAGCATAAGAAAAATGATCCCATTTTCCAACTGACTCAAGAGATGATTCAAGCCAGCGAGATGACGCCAAGTGATTTGACCAAGATGGAGGCGGAGATTGCTGGTATCGTTCAAGAGGCGGTCGACTTTGCCGAAGCGTCCCCCGAGCCGGCCTTATCCGCGCTCACAGAGGATGTATGGGTGGAGTAGGGACGCCCAGTTAACCCCACATTTCCAAAGCCGCCCTGTTTAGGCTATACTCCGAGGGAATAGGAGGCCGCCGTTGGAAGTCACGTCCAATACAAAAGAAAGAGATATTTCACTGGCCGAGATTGAAAAGCGGGTTTTTCACTATGACCCCCATGCCAATCTAACCCTTCTCTCCCACGCCTACCATTTTTCCGCATCGGCCCATGAAGGCCAGACCAGACAATCGGGTGAGCCTTTTCTGCATCATCCCATGGAAGTGGCCCTCATCTTGACCCAACTTAAACTGCCACTGCCTTCGATTATTGCGGGCCTCTTGCATGATGTTCTGGAAGATACTCCCGTAACCCGCGACCAACTTGCCGCCGAATTTGGCGAGGATGTCACTACCCTGGTAGAAGGGGTTACCAAAATCGGCCAGATTGAGTTCCGCAGTCTGGAAGAAAAACAGGCGGAAAATTTCAGGAAGATGATCGTCTCCGTCGCACAGGATGTCCGTATCCTGCTCATTAAACTGGCCGACCGGTTACATAATATGCGTACCCTGCATGCCCTGTCCGAAGACAAGCAGAAACGGATTGCACAGGAAACGATGGAAATTTACGCGCCACTGGCCAACCGCCTGGGCATCGGTTGGATGAAGGCGGAATTGGAGGATTATGCCTTTCGCTATTTAAAACCGGACATCTATCACACCTTAATCAAGAAATCTGCCGTGGGTCGGAAGGAACGGGACGACTACATCCGAAGCGTGATCAACGAAATCAAAAAGGCGCTGGAAGAAAATAACCTTGCGGGAAAGGTGTATGGACGAACCAAGAATATTGTTGGTGTGTATCAAAAAATGATTCGACGTGGCATTCCCTTTGAGGAGGTGTACGACCTCATGGGGATACGGATTATTACCGACACTCGAACCAATTGTTATGCCATCCTGGGACTGATTCATTCGCTCTGGGCGCCCGTGCCCGATCGCTTTCGGGATTTTATCGCCCTGCCAAAATCCAATCTGTATCAATCGCTGCATACTACGGTTGCCGCTATCGATGGTCAGCATGTTGAGATTCAGATTCGTACGGAAGAGATGCATCGGGTGGCCGAGGAAGGGATTGCCGCGCATTGGGTTTATAAAGAGGGGACCCGTTTCAGCCAGAAGGATGAGAAGGCCTTCGCGTGGCTACGTCAATTGATCGAATGGCAGCAGGAGATTGTTGACACCCGTCAGTTCATGGACTCCGTGAAAACCGATCTCTTTAGTGACTTGGTCTATGTGTTTACCCCCAAGGGGGATGTGAAAGAGTTGATGCGCGGCGCGACCCCCATTGATTTTGCCTATGCCATTCATACCGCCGTGGGCAATCATTGCGTCGGGGCCAAGGTGGATGGAAAGATTGTTCCATTGGGATACACATTAAAGAACGGAGACCGGATTGAAATCCTTACCCTGGAGAGCCATTTTCCCAGTCGAAGCTGGCTCAAACTGGCCAAGACCCCCAAGGCAAAAACCAAGATAAAATACTTTATCCGAATCCAGGAACGGGAACGGAGTTTGGAGATCGGAAAGGAGCTGTTAGAACGTGAATTAAAAAGGGGGCGGCTGATTCCTAAAGAGGTTTTCAAATCGGACGCCATACAAAAAATCATTGAATCGCTGGGCCTCCACACACTGGAGGAGCTTTTCATTGGGATTGGTTATGGAAAGTTTAGCGCCGCCACGGTCATTCGCCCCCTTCTTCCGGAACCGCTTATTAAAGACGGGGCCTCAAAGGGGACTCCGAATAAAGAGGCTGAAAAGGGCGGTTTAAAGATAAAAGGCCTGGGTGATATCATGATGCACATTTCGAAATGCTGCAACCCGGTTCCGGGCGAGCCTATTATTGGATTCATCACCCGTGGCCGTGGCATTTCCGTTCATTCCGTTCACTGTCCCAACAAAGACAATTTTGATTACGATCATGACCGCCTGGTCGAGCTGACGTGGGAGAGCGGCGCAGGCACGTCGCACTCGGTTGAGATTCTGGTGCATACCATCGATCAGCCTGGGGTGCTTGCGGCGGTCACCACTGTGATTTCCCAGGCCAATGCGAATATCAGCCGTGCCGAAGTCATTACGACGGCAGAAAAGAAGGCCACGTTGCAGTTTTGGATTGTTATTCGGAATGCGTCTCATCTGGAACAAGTGCTGAATAATATTGAAAAGGTGGAAGGGGTGTTGAAGGCCCGTCGCGTGAGAAAACGCTCCGTACCCGGAGAAGACAGATGACACAATTAACTTCACTCACACGCCAGCAACTAGAACAAAAGATCACAGCGGCCTTGTCGCCGGTTTATCTTTCCGTTATTGATGAGTCGTGGAAACATGCCGGCCATGCCGGGGCTATTCCTGGCAAGGGGCATTTTGTCATGCATGTGGTATCGGAGCAATTTAAGGGGGTGCCCAGGATAGACCGAAACCGGATGGTCTTTGAGATTCTAAAACAGGAGATGGCCTCGGACATTCATGCCCTCACCATTGTGGCCCAAATCCCGTCGGAATGGGAATCCGACGGAGGGCAATAGGCATCACTTTCGTCATTCCCGAATGGGCCTATCGGGAATCCAGTGTAGTGTCTCTAACGCTTCTTTACAATGAAGTAAGCTGTCATTCCGGCGTGCTTCTAGCCGGAATCCAGAGTTACGCCATTACGGACAGTGTCGAGCGCTTTGGCTCCGACAGCTCTGGATTCCGGCTTAAAGGTTGCCGGAATGACGGAGCCAGCCTTTGGCACCCTCATGTTTTTGGATTTGTCCCCTTTAGATATTCGATGCTTCCTTTGCCGTCGCCATACTCGGTAACGTTTCGTTTTCCGCTGATGGAGCCTTTAAAGGCGGAAAAGGGCGCCCCGTTGTGGCTGATGACTTCATGGGCCAGTCCGCCTGGGATAAAGAGGATATCCCCGCCTTCAATGGTAATGGGCATGTCATCAAAATGGAACGTGATGGTTCCCGATACGGCGGCGCGAATCTCCGGCTCGTTATGGGCATGTCGGCTTCGTTCAAACCAGGGGGCCACGGTTTGAAGGTCGTATACGGTATAACCAAACCGCTTCGTCTCCATAGCCACCAGTTCCGCAGTGGGCGTTTCCTGACGGCTCCACTTGATGAGCCTAGCCCCGTTGGGAAAAGTTATCTCTCTTGATCGTTGTGAAATCATGGGCAATCTACCAAAGACAGACTAATGGATGGCTATTATAAACAAGACGTTGGAATAAAAACAGTGGGGGGTAAGCAGGACTATCTCATGAAGATTTTTTATGAGGCAATTAAATCCAGTGTGTACATGCTACCGGAACACAAGTCGCTGTAGGGCATCTCTAAAAACCTACTGCGCGATCCAATTACTGCGTTGTGTGGGCGTGACGACGCCTGCGGTGCTCGGAATTTTCATGTGCCTGCGGCCATTGCGGTTTCTCCGCTCCGTGCGCCTTGCACTTGGGTTGCTCGCGACGGTTTTTAGAGGCGTCCTGTAGACAACCCATCAAACAAAAGGATTTCGTCATTTATAAAAATACTTCATGAGGTAGCCCTCGGAGGATGCACGCTCAGGATTGACACACCCTTATTTTTTCCTTATGATCTGTCCCTCTACGCGGAGAAATCACTTATGCTGAAAGAAACCCCTTTTATCTGGATGGATGGAAAGCTGATCCCCTGGAAAGACGCCTCCGTCCATGTCCTGACCCACACGCTTCATTACGGTTTGGGTGTATTTGAAGGAATACGCTGCTATAAAGGCCAATCAGGAACGGCCATCTTTCGCCTTAAGGATCATGTGGAGCGTCTTCTCGGTTCAGCCCATGTCGTTAAAATGAAAATCGGTTACTCGGCGAAAGAGATTGAGACGGCGATTGTGGAAACGGTTCGGGCCAATCAATTGGAAGAAGGATATATTCGGCCCATTGCCTTCATCGGGTATGGCGGGATGGGGCTTTATGTATCGGATAATCCGATTCAGCTTGCCATTGCCGCATGGCCTTGGGGAACTTATCTGGGCGATGAGGGGGTGCAAAATGGGATTCGGGTTTGCATTTCCTCATTGGCACGCCATCATGTGAATGTAAGTATGACCCGTGCCAAGATCACTGGCTATTATGTAAACTCCCAGATTGCCAAAAGGGAGGCACTTGAAAATGGCTTTGATGAGGCGGTGCTGCTCGATACAGAGGGGTTTGTTGCAGAGGGCCCGGGAGAGAATCTTTTTATTGTTCGAAAGGGGATTATAAAGACGACACCGCTTACCTCTATTCTGGACGGGATTACGCGAGATACCGTTTTACGTTTGGCCCAAAAACAAAACCTGAAGATTAAGGAAGAGCGGTTTACTCGGGACGATTTTTATTTGGCCGACGAGGCCTTTTTTACCGGCACTGCTGCCGAGGTGACCCCCATTCGCGAGGTAGATCGCCGAACTATCGGGGCCGGGAAGCCGGGGCCGATCACTCAGGCGTTGCAGCAGGCGTTTTTTAATGTCGTGCGCGGCCAACAGATCGAAGACCCTTCCTGGCTGACGCCCGTTTAACGCTATAGGAAATTATTATGGCTGACAATTATTCTTTTGATATCACGTCCAAGGCCGATCCCCAGGAAATCAAAAATGCCCTGGATCAGACGACCAAGGAGATTCGGCAACGGTTTGACCTGAAGGATACAAAAAGCGATATTCGGCTTGAAAAAGAAAAGGAAAAAGAGTTTGTTGTTATCGCAGCGGACGATGAGTATAAGTTGAAGGCGGTCTCCGATATCTTTCAGACCAAACTGGTTAAACGCGGGATTTCCCTAAAAGCCCTTGTTTATGAAAAAATAGAAAGCGCGTTGGGTGGCACGGTACGGCAGAAGATTACCATTCAACAGGGCATCTCCTCGGAAAAGGCAAAAGAGATTACCAAGGCGATTCGGGACACGAAGTTAAAGGTCCAAACGCAAATTCAGGGGGATGAAATCCGGGTTCAGGGGAAAGATAAGGATATGCTTCAAGATGTCATCGCGTTTGTAAAATCCAAAGATTTTGGACTAGACCTTCAATTTACCAATTACCGATAAGGATTCTTTTTCTCGCCCCCATACCATCCTGCCCTATTTTTCGAGAGGGGAATAGGCCTTCTCTTGTAATTTTAACGACTGAGTGGATTTTTTTCTGATTAGGCAGTAGAATAAGAGCAATGGATCGAGCATGGTGTCAACAATATGATACAGGTGTTCCCGAAACGTTTGATATCCCCTCTATACCCGTTTTTCAATTCCTAACCGACACCGCTCGCACCTATCCCGATCAAACCGCCACACAATTTTTCGGAAAAAGGATCACTTACCGGGAATTAGAGGAGAAGACCAACCGATTTGCCAATGCCTTGTCCCAATTAGGCGTTCGAAAAGGGGATCGGGTGCTGGTCATGCTGCCCAATATCCCACAATGTGTCATTGCCTACTATGGCGCGTTAAAAATCGGGGCCGTGGTCGTGATGACCAATCCACTCTATGTGGAACGAGAACTAGAGGTGCAAGCCAACGATTGTGGTGCCGAAGTCATTGTGGCCCTTGATCTTTTCTTTCCCCGGATCGAGCCGGTTGTTCCCAGGACATCTCTTAAACATGTAATTTTAACGTCGGTGCGCGATGCCCTTCCCTGGGCGCTATCCCTTCTTTATCCGATCAAGGCCAAAAAAGAGGGCACATGGGTAACGATTCCCAAACGGGATTATATCCACAATATGGATCGGGATCTGATCTCACAGGCCCCGGCAACACCCCCCAATGTTTCTGTTTTATCTTCTGATTTGGCCTTGCTGCAATATACCGGTGGAACCACCGGTGTGCCGAAGGGGGTGATGCTGACCCACCGAAACCTTGTGGCCAATACCCTGCAATGCGGCGCATGGATGCCCAGCTTAAAAAAAGGGAAGGAAATCTTTTTGTCGGTGATTCCCTTCTTCCATGTGTATGGCATGTCAGCCTGTATGAATCTCGCGATCTCTTTGGGTGCGCAGTTGGTGCTTCTGCCGCGATTTGCGACGAAGGATGTTTTAAAGGCGATTCAGAAAACCCGCGCCACCATTTTTATGGGAGTGCAGGCCATGTATGTGGCGATTAACAACTTCCCGCAGATCAAGGAATTCGATCTTTCTTCCATTCGGGTCTGTATCTCTGGTGCGGGGCCGCTCCATGTAGAGGTGCAAAAGAAATTTGAGTCGCTCACCGGGGGGAAACTGGTGGAAGGGTATGGTCTCTCGGAGGCCTCGCCGCTTACCCATGCCAATCTCATCTTCGGCAAACGGAAAGAAGGGAGCATCGGTCTGCCGGTTTCCTGCACCGATGCCAAAATTGTTGATATTGAAACCGGTAAAATCGAGCTTGCAGTGGATGAGGTCGGGGAGTTGATTGTCAAAGGGCCTCAGGTGATGCAGGGGTATTGGAATAAGCCTAAAGAGACCGAGGCGGTGATTCGAGACGGCTGGCTTTATACTGGTGACATGGCCAAACGGGATGCCGAAGGGTTTTTCTTTATTGTCGATCGCAAAAAGGATATGATTAAAAGCAAGGGCGAGAATGTTTATCCGCGGGAGGTGGAGGAGGTGCTCTATCGCCACCCGAAGGTGCTCGATGCGGTGGTCGCGGGGGTGCCCGATCGGGCTTCCGGAGAAAAGATCAAGGCGTATATTGTTTTAAAAGAAGGGGAACAGGCAACGGCAGAAGAGATTCTGGATTTTTGCAAAAAAGACCTGGCCCGATTTAAAGTGCCCCAGGCAATTGAATTTAGGACGTCGCTGCCGAAAACGATTATCGGCAAGGTGTTACGCCGGGTATTGATCGAAGAGGAATTAGGAAAGAACTAATATGAACGAAATCGTTATTATTGATGGGGTACGCACCCCGATTGGCAATTTGGGTGGGGCGCTTAAAGACGTTTCCAATCAGAAGATGGGAAGTCATCTTGTCCGGGAGCTGGTGAAGAAAACCGGTATCGATCCGACAGAAATCGAGGAGGTAATCGTCGGGTGTGTGGGGCAGCACAGTGATGCGACCAATATCTCCCGTGTGATTACGCTGATGGCGGGGTTGCCCGTATCAACACCCGCTTATACCGTGGCTCGAAACTGTGCCTCCGGTCTTCAGGCAGTGATTAATGCCTGCCAGAATATTTACTCGAACGATGCCGATGTGCAGATTGCAGGTGGGGTCGAAAGCATGTCGTTGGCCCCGTTTGTCTCACGGGATATGCGTTTTGGACATCGGTTGCGTCACAGTGTAATGATTGACTCAATCTGGGAGGGACTGACCGATGGCTTCTGCGGCCAGATTATGGGCCTCACGGCGGAGACCCTTGCGGAAGAGTATAAAATATCGCGTCAGGAGCAGGACAAATATGCCGTGGAAAGCCATAAGAAGGCGTTTCGCGCAACACGGGAAGGAAAGTTCAAGGATGAAATTGTTTCAATATCCGTTCCCAAAATGGTTGCAGGCAAGCCGGTGATGGCGGAACCGTTTGCGCAGGATGAGGGGCCGAATGTAGCCTTAACCGAGCAGATGCTCTCGCTCTATCCCACCACGTTTAAAGAGGGAGGAACGGTAACACCCGGAAACGCCTGCCCTATCAGCGATGGCGCTGCGGCCCTGTTGATCATGTCCAAAGAGCGGGCCAGTGCTTTAGGAAAGGAGCCGTTGGGGTATGTCCGTGCGTATGCCAGTGTGGGTTTGGAGCCGCAACGAATGGGGATGGGACCGGCGTTGGCTATCCCCAAGGCGTTGAAAAAAGCGGGGGTGGCCCTGTCGGATGTAGAGCTATTTGAAATCAACGAGCCTTTTGCGGCGCAGTACTTGGCCGTGGAGCGGGAACTGGGTATGCCGCGTGAGAAGACCAATGTGAATGGCGGCGCCATTGCGTTGGGGCATCCGGTGGGGATGAGCGGCACTCGTCTGGTGATCACCTTATTAAAAGAGATGAAGCGGCGTAATTTGTCGTTGGGGGTGGCTTCGCTTTGTGTCGGTGGCGGCATCGGATCGGCGATGGTCTTAGAGAGGAAATAGTGACACCGGCCACGGCGGATGGACAGCTCCCGTTGGTCGCTGTGGGGTTATGGCGGTTTATTAGCCTCTCCATCGGTGTTATTGAATTAGTGCTAGGATTGTAAGGGAAATAAAGTGGATAAAGAGCTTCAGGAGTTTCTGGTACGCCAGTTTGATGAGAACAGACAACACCTAGACCGGCGACTGGACGAAAAATTTGCAGAGGGTCAGCAACGGCTTGATGAAAAACTTGCAGAGGGTCAGCAGCGACTAGAGCAGAAATTCGACGAAAAGTTTACGGAGAGCGAGCAGCGTCTTGAAAGGAAATTCGACGAAAAGTTTACGGAGAGCGAGCAGCGTCTTGAAAGGAAATTCGACGAAAAGTTTGCAGAGAGTCAGCAACGGCTTGAGCAGCATTTTAATCAGAAGTTTGAAGAGGTCAAACACTATGTCGGCATCCGCGTGGAGCAAATGCAGCATGAGGTTCAAATTGTGGCCGAGGGACATGATGTGCTTCGAAGGGAGATATCTGAACTCAGACAAGAGAATGAACACAACCATCAAGAGATTATCAGTATGCTCAAGTTTTCATATCATGCACTCGATGAGCGCGTTACACGTTTAGAGTCGGCGAGAGGATAAGGAGTAGCAATGTACATCTATAAAGTCGCCGTGATTGGCGCGGGAACGATGGGGGCGGGAATCGCCCAGGTCATGACCTATGCGGGCATTCCAGTGGTCTTAAAAGATGTGAATCAGGATGCGGTGGATCGGGGCATCAAAACAGTGCGCCACATCTATCAGTCGCGTGTTGATAAAGGTAAGATGACGGCAACCGAGATGGAACAGAAAATGGCGTTGGTTACAGGAGCCACGGATTATTCCGGCTTTTCCGATGTGGATCTGGTTATTGAAGCGATATTTGAAGATGTTTCGGTGAAGCAGAAGCTATTGACTGAATTAGAATCGGTCTGCCCGGAAAGCACGATCCTTGCCACCAACACATCGTCGTTGCCCATTTCTGCGATTGCCGCCAAGACAAAACGGCCTGAAAAGGTGATTGGAATGCATTTCTTTAATCCAGCGCCCGCCATGAAACTGGTGGAGATTATTCCCGGAATGGCGACTTCCGAGGAGACACTTTCCGATCTCATCCTCTTTTCCGAATCCATCCGAAAGATACCGATTCGAGTACAGGAGTGTGCCGGTTTCCTGGTGAATCGGCTTCTCCTGCCTTATCTCAACGAAGCGGCGTTAGCGTTAGAAGAGAGCACCGAGGGGGTGGCTGCTGCCCAAAAAATTGACCAGGCCGTGGTGGCATTTGGCATGCCGATGGGGCCGTTTACGTTATTAGATACGATCGGGATCGATGTCTCGGCCAAGGTTGCGGATATTCTTTACGATGCCTTTGGGCCTCGGATGAAACCCGCCAACATTCTAGACGCCCTTTATAAATCAGGACGATGTGGTGTAAAATCCGGCGCTGGATTTTACGAATATCAAGGCGAAGAAAAGGGGGCGCTACAAGCGATTCTTCAAACGGTGCGGAGGGGACAGCCGTCTTCCCAAGCCTTTTCAGTGGAACGTTTTATTTTACCGATGGTGAATGAGGCGGTAATTGCCTTTCAGGAAGGGGTGGCTTCGGCAAATGATATCGATGTTGCCATGATGGCAGGCACGGGGTTTCCCCAAGACAAGGGAGGGCCATTACATTATGCCGATCAGGTGGGCATTGATACCGTTTTATCGGATCTCAAACGGCTGACAACACAACTGGGTGAACGGTTCTGGCCGGCGCCGATGCTGAAACGTATGGTGGATGCCCGTTATTTAGGGAAGAAAACAGGTAAGGGATTTTTTAATTATTAACGTAGGGGCAACCCTCTGTGGTTGCCCTTATCTAAGGGAGGAAAACGTGGGTCAATTGGTAACAAGCCAAATAGAGGAATCTATTGCAACGGTGGTGATCAACAATCCCCCCAAAAACCTGCTGACATCGCAGGTACTAAAAGAGTTGGAAGAGGTGATTGATATCGTTTCTAATGATCCCGCAATCAAGGCGGTGATCTTAACCGGCGGCGGAGGTCTGTTTGTCGCAGGGGCCGATATCAAGGAGATTTTAGCCCTTTCCACATCGCAAGAGGGGGAACGTGTCTCCAAAAAAGGTCACGGTGTTTTAAATAAAATAGAATTGATGCATAAACCGGCGATTGCGGCGGTCACTGGCTTTTGTCTGGGCGGAGGCCTTGAGATTGCGCTGGCCTGTCATATCCGCATCGCCGGGGATCGCACCCGGTTGGGACTGCCGGAAATTAATTTGGGAATTATGCCGGGGTTTGGGGGGACGCAGCGTCTTCCCCGTTTGGTGGGGAGGGCCAAGGCCCTGGAGTTGATTCTTACCGGGGACATGATCGCTGCCACTGAGGCGAAGACGCTTGGCCTGGTCAATCAAGTGGTGCCGGAGACCGATGTCTTAAAACAGGCACAGGGACTTGCAAAAAAGATCGCGTCAAAGAGCAGGATGGCGATTGCCTCGGTGATGAAGGCGGTGGTGGAAGAATCGGCCGGTGATCTTACGTCGGGTCTTTCGCTGGAGGCGGAGATTTTTGGTGGCCTTTGCGAGACCCACGATATGAAGGAAGGTCTCACCGCATTTATCGAAAAGCGTCAACCGAAGTTTCAGGACAAATAACGTAGGGGCAGACCGATGTGTCTGCCCGCATGGGTAGGGGCACGTTGCAACGTGCCCCTACGGTAATGGAGATTTTATGGATTTTACCTTTACAGAAGAACAGGTGATGCTACGGGATATGGTCAAGAAGTTTGCCGATAACGAGGTCAGACCGTTGGCTCGCCAAATCGACAAAGAACAGAATGCCGATCTGATCAAGCAAATCCTGAAAAAAGGGGCCGAGCTAGGACTCACAGGTATTCCGTTCCCGGAGGCCTACGGCGGCTCCGGAATGGGCGAAATGGGATACTGTATTCTTCTGGAAGAATTGTCCTATGCCTGCGCCTCCACAACGGTAACGTTTGGTGCACACATGGGCCTGGCCGGTATGTCCATCTTCATCGGCGGTAATGAGACACAGAAACAAAAATATCTGACTGCATTGGCCAGGGGGGAGAAGATCGGTGCCTATGCCCTGACGGAGCCGGGGGCCGGCTCCGATGCTGCCAATTTACAGCTTTCCGCGAGAAAAGAGGGGGGGCATTACGTTCTTAACGGGACAAAGCTTTGGATTACCAATGGCGACATCGCCGATATTATTGTGGTCTATGCGTCAACCGACGCAAAGCTAAAGGCGCGTGGTGGCATCACGGCGTTTATTGTCGAGACGCCTACCACGGGGTTTACCGCAAACCGGATTCATGACAAGATGGGGCTTCGCGGGTCGGCCACGGCGGAGTTGGTCTTCCAGGACGTTCGTGTGCCGGAAGAAAATGTTTTGGGTACGGTGGGCCGCGGGTTTATGATTGCCATGGAGACCCTGGATGAATCCCGACTTTCTTTGGCGGCTGGGTGTTTGGGGGCAGCAAAAGAATTAATGTCGATGTCGGCCGATTTTGCCAAAAAACGAGTGGCCTTTGGCGCGCCCATTGCCTCATTTCAGGCGATTCAATGGATGCTTGCCGAGATGGCGGCGGAAATCTACCAAATGGAATCCATTATTTATCGAACGGCCTGGCTGTTTGACCAGGGGAAAAAGATTCCACGCGAAGGCGCCATCTGTAAGCTGTTTTGCTCGGAGGCATTAGATCGGATTGTGGACAAGGCGGTTCAAATCCACGGCGGCAACGGATTTATGGGTGAACATCCCGTCGAACGATTCTACCGGGACTCTCGAATCAACCGTATTTTCGAGGGAACCAACGAGATTCAGCGGATCGTCATTGCCGAAGATATCTTAAAAAAGGGAGGGTATTGATCCGCCGACGGCCGGGGCGCCGGCTGCGGGCGGGGGCGAACGGAGACCTCCCGCAGCCGGCGTTCCGGCCGTTGGTCGGTCTGGTAGTGCAAACGTCGTTGTTCCAACTTCGTACGGTAACCATACCGACACGGTTACATCCAATAAATTATCTACAAAAAAACGTAGATACCATCAACTAAAAGTCTAAGAGACGAGAGTGACTGGTAAGGTATGAACGATAAGATGAGCCGAAGGCGAATCTACGAACAGATGGAGGCAGATTGCCAACTATGGGCCTTAATAAGGTGTTAGAATGAACATTGCTGTTTGTGTAAAGCAGGTGCCGGCGACGGATTCACGTATTCGCCTCAATGCCGCAAAGGACGATATTGATCGCACCGGTATTTCCTATGTAGTAAACCCCTATGACGAGTTTGGCGTGGAGGCTGCGCTTCAAATCAAGGAGCAGGTCAAAGGCAGTTCGGTAACCGCTATTACAATGGCCGGGGAAAAGGGTGTCGAGGTTTTGAGGACTTGCCTCGCGTTGGGGTGTGATTATGCCATTCACCTCAAAGACCCTGCGTTTGCCGATGGCGATGGTTATGCGACGGCGGTTGCCCTGACGGCGGCCCTTGCACGGGGAAACTATGATATTATTTTATTCGGCAAACAGGCCATTGATGACGATAGCGGTATCGTAGGGATTTATGTGGCCGAGTGGATGGGGCTTCCCCATGTGTCGGTTGTTAACCAACTGAAGATTGACCCTGATGGTAGAAAGGCCGTGGCCCATCGGCAGATTGAAGGGGGTGTTGAAGTCGTTGAAACCAGTCTCCCTGCGATATTTACCTGTCAGAAGGGGATGAATGAGCCTCGTTATGCCACGCTGCCGGGTATTATGAAGGCCAAGCAAAAGCCCATTACGGTGATGACACCCGCCGATTTGGGATTATCGGAAGATGAGGTGGGGAAGAAAGGGACCAGGCTGGTTGTTGCGTCTTTTGAGATGCCGCCAGAAAGGCCCACAGGAAGGATTCTTGAAGGAGATCCGGATACGACTGTCGCGGAGTTGGTTCGGCTGCTTCATGAAGAGGCCAAGGTCTTGTAGGGGCGTAAAACTCTACGCCTCTTAGACTCTCTGTTGGTGACATCTACGTTTTTTGCGTAGGTAATTTTTTGTGTAACGACATCGGTAGGCCCAGACCGACCAATGGCCGGAACGCCGGCTGCGGGAGGGATCCGTTCGCTTCCGCCCGTTGGCGGATTAGAATGTGCAAGTTGATTGAAGCATGGAGAAAAGTCAAATTAAGGGGGAGATCGCACGCCCGAAAACGGCCCTGGTTCTAAGCGGCGGCGGTATTCCCGGCTGGATGTATGAGATTGGCGTGTTGACGGCCCTCGATGATTTCTTCGACGGGTTTTCGGTCAACCAGTTTGATATCTATGTCGGTAGCAGTGCAGGGGCGGCCGTGGCGGCCCTTATGGCCAATGGAATCCGCCCCAGGGCCATCTACGATGATATTAAGACCGGGAAAAACAGCCCGTTTAATTTTACCCCCAAAGACGTCTACAGCTTGGGTTATCAGGAGACGTTTAGTATGGTAAAAAAAATTTTCCGGTATTTGTTCGAGGCAGCTGGATATTACGTAAAATCAAAGGGGCGGCTTTCTCTTCTTGAAATTCTGGATCTGTTGCAAGCAACGCTTCCCTCCGGCATTTTTACACTAAAGAATCTGGATCTATCGATTGGGAATTTTCTTGAACAAAGCGGTTTTACAAACGACTTTAGAAAACTAAAAAAGGGGCTTTACATTCCGGCGGTGGATATTGATCTGGGGCGCTACGATGTTTTTGGAGAGACGCCATTTGATGGTGTTCCGATCTCCAAGGCGGTTGCGGCCTCTGCGGCCATTCCGATTCTTTTTCAGCCGGTCCATATTGATGGCCGGGATTATATTGATGGGAGTGTGGGGCGTGTTGCCTATATGGACATTGCCATGAATCACGGCGCCGACTTGATATGGGTCATTAATCCCGTTCAGTTTATTGCAAACGATCGCGAAAAGGTTCGTCTTTCATTCACGGCTGAAAGGTCTCCGACCATCAAGGAAAAGGGGTTTTCTTATATTTATGATCAGGCCATGCGGATCAATACCGCCACACGTATTTATCTTGCCATCAAGCGGTACCGGTTGGAGTACCCCGAAAAAGAATTTATTCTAACCGAGCCCACTTCTTCGGAGACGGTCTTGTTTGCGCATCACCCAATTAGTTTCAGTGCCAAGGTTAATATTTTGGAGTATGGCTATTTTTCAACAATGGACCGACTCAAAGACGGTTTTGCTTCTTATGAAAAAAGCCTGAGCCGTTTTCAAATTTGTGGAAGATTGGATCGTTTCCAAGGGGCGTAAAGAGGGTCTCGATACGACAAGGAAGGAGAAAAAGTGAGGCCAATTTTGGTTTTTGTGGAAGTTCGCGATGGCGTCATCAAACGGGTTTCCTTTGAAGTATTAAGCGAAGCCAGGCAACTGCTCTTACGGGGGCTTCCAGCAAGCGGGGTATATGCCGTACTCATTGGCGATCAACTCACCGATGCTGCCCATGAGATCGTGAAGAAAGGATGGGCGGATCGCCTCTATCTCGTTGAAAACACTTCTTATCGTTATTATTCCTCTGAGCGGTACGCGTCCGTTGTCGCCGAGATGATCAAAAGAATGGACGCCTCATTGATTCTGATGGGGGCAACAGCCATGGGGCGCGATTTGGGGCCGAAAGTGGCCGCCAAGTTACGCGTTCCAGTCGCCCAGGACTGTACCGCATTAGACGTTGATTTGAAACACGGTGTGGTGGCGACTCGTCCAGTCTACGGGGGAAAGGCGATTACCAAAGTTCATGCCCAGGAGGGTATCCGGCATTTTGTGGTTACTGTTCGACCGAATGTCTTTTCGGCAGGAGCCCCTCCAATTAATGAAGAAGGGGCTATTGAACCCTTTACATCCACCCTGCCTGACCCCGTTATCAAATCAGTCGTTACGGAAGTCATTGCGGCGGCCAGCGCCAAAGTAGATCTCACCGAGGCGCAGATTATTGTTTCAGGGGGACGAGGTCTTAGAGAGTCGTCTAATTTCAGCCTATTAGAAGAACTTGCCAGCACACTCAATGCAGCCGTAGGGGCCTCCCGCGCCGCCGTAGATGCCGGCTGGAAGCCACACAGCTACCAAGTAGGGCTCACGGGCAAAACCGTATCGCCGCTACTTTATATTGCGTGCGGTATTTCAGGCGCAATACAACATCAGGCCGGGATGTCTTCCTCTCGCTACATTGTCGCTATCAACAAAGACCCCAATGCACCCATCTTTAAAATAGCCAGCGTGGGTATTGTAGGCGACCTTTTTGAAATTATCCCCCGGCTCACGGCCCTCCTTCGTAAGAGGGCTGCTTCACACTAGAGGTGTCCTAAGTAGCTTTGGTACCGGGGCGACCTATAAGCCGCCCCGATGAAAAGAGGGGATGCACCGAATGGTTCGGCGATCTATTTCTTTTTCGCTGCTGGAGCACTCTTTCCCAGAATGGCGTCCTTCGCGGCCTTTGCGACCCGAAATTTCACCACCTTTTTGGCAGGAATCTTGATGGCCTCGCCAGTCTGTGGGTTGCGGCCTGTCCTGGCTTTTCTGTTGGACAAAACCAGTTTTCCTAATCCGGGAAGTGTAAAGGCATTCTTGGCCTCTTTATAAGCTAAATTTGCCAAATCATCCAATATCTGAGCTGCCACCTTCTTTGAGATGTCCGCACCTTTGGCAACATGATCTACAATTTGTGACTTTGTTAACGATTTTCCCATTGATCTTCTCCTCCTTGTTTAATCTTATCTTCTATTTTTGAAACCTCGCGACAGCCCCGAAACGGCCTGGAAACAGGCCCGTGACAGCCCCTTGGGGGGTGGACTATACACCCTTTTACCCTTCGGGTCAAGTAAAAAAGAAAGATTTTCACCAGATAGGTATGTACCTACTTATCAGTTGGAAGGAAGTGGAAAGGAAGGGTTTATAGGAAGAGCAGAGGCGAGTCATCGTATTAATGTGTTGTCAAGACTTAATCAGATAGTGAGGTTGCAGTTGGAGTAGTGTGTCCTGGGAGCAAAAGGGGGCGGAAAAGAGGTAAAAAGAGAAGAAAAGGAGGTTGAAAAAAGCATCAACCAAGCCTTCCGGTCCTCCCGAAGAGTCAAAAAGTGAACGTCCAATGGCTTCAATTTACCATGAACCATAACGGAAATTTCAAAAACAGGTTTCTAGAGGTGCCATTAATAATAACTTCCCAGCCCCTTTAATTACCGTTCCTGAAACGCTCACTTTAATAGACATCCTGTGACACCTTAGTTTAGAATCCGACTGTTCAGGCCCTTGTCAGTCACACCCTGACTGCGTCGTACTGTTGATGTATTAGAACCCTTAAAATGAAATTAGAAAAAGACAACCTCTATCGCGCCGCACGAAACCGCATGGTCAAGGAACAGATCATTGGGCGCGGTATCTCTGATGAACGGGTCTTAGCCGCCCTGCAAAAGGTGCCACGCCACCTGTTTGTCGAAGAGCGACTACAAGACCAAGCTTATGGCGATCACGCAATCCCTATTGGAGAGGGGCAATCCATCTCACAACCCTATATCGTTGCCTTTATGTCGGAGGCGTTGGGGCTGACCGGCACGGAAAAGGTGCTTGAAATCGGGACCGGTTCTGCCTACCAGGCCGTTATTCTGGCCGAATTGGCGGCCCGCGTCTTTTCCGTCGAACGGATCGCGTCATTTATCTCCAAGGCATGGCAAATCATTGATCGTCTGCATTATTCCAATATTGTCATTCGCGAGGCCGATGGCACCTATGGCTGGAAAGAGGAAGCGCCGTTTGATGCTATTATCGTTACCGCCGGATCGCCCACGGTTCCAACGCCCCTTCTGGATCAACTCAAGATTGGCGGACGAATGCTCATCCCCATCGGCGAGAGAGGCGCACAGACCTTACAAAAAGTGGTGAAGGAAGCATCCGGAATCCGCATCACACCCCTCATCCCCTGCCTCTTCGTCCCCCTACTAGGCACCTTCGGTTTTGCCCCGACGGGGGCGGCGAGCGGCCCGCTCCCGTCGGGCGGGACGCCGCCTGCGGTCGCTCAGGAAGTACAGACATCGTTGCTCCCTAATAAAGTTAGATCACAATCAGAACCATCTACTATGCCCTCACACCCCTAAAAAGCCAATGCTTAAAATCACAAATACCTTGTCAGGGAAAAAAGAACCGCTCGAGGATAGCACGAAAGAAATCCGTTTCTATGTCTGCGGCATGACCGTCTATGACCTTTGCCACCTGGGCCATGCGCGATCGGCGATTGTTTTTGACGTGATCCGAAACTACCTTGAATACAAAGGGATCAACGTCCAGTTTGTCAAAAACTTTACCGACGTGGACGATAAGATTATCAATCGGGCCAAACAGGAAGGATGCGGCTACGAGGAGATTGCCAATCGCTATATTTGCACC
>SBBA01000149.1 GCA_005239925.1 Candidatus Troglogloeales bacterium
GCGTTATGCATGGCGCTGCCATAAACAATCGTGTGATGCGGATAAATCGGCACCCCCAGAATATGAATGTATTTGTACTTGAGCGGACACGTCAGATAATCATCAATCTGATAATAACTCAGTCGGAACGCCGACTGCGGTTGTAGCCCTCCCGTTGGTCGGTCTGGGGATGCTGGCGTCGTTACGTTTGATGTGGACATTAGGTCTACGGATGCTGGTGTGGCCTCTCTGGAAATAGCTTCAATAGGGGACGCCTTGATAGCGCGAATTGCCGCCGCGCGCGGCAGGTCAAGTGCTTCCATGACAAACGGGGAGACCTTGCGGAGTCGTCCACCACTGCGGCCCCCATCGCTTGTGCCATGTTGGGCGCTGGTTAGGATCAACCTGTTTTTTGCGCGGGTTATTCCGACATAGAAAAGCCGTCTCTCCTCTTCTATATGGGGATTGCCTTCTGTATTGTCCTTTGAAAGAAGCGCCGCAGGAAGCGCAAGCGGCCCGCCGCGATCCCGCGTGGGAAATCCCCCTTCATAAAGGCCCACCATGAAGACCGTATCAAACTCCAACCCCTTGGCCCGATGCACGGTCAATACACGAACGGCATCATCTAACAAGTCGGCCTCCGCCGTGGGCGGGTCTTCTCCCGCTTCAAGCAAAAGATCGAGCGAGGCCACGACATCATGCAGACTGGGCGTTTGTGTTAATCTGCACAGCCGCCGAATCTCTTCAAAAAATCGTGCGATGTTTTGAATAATGGTATCATCTGCGACAGAATTGGCCCCGGAATATTTGGATAACAGCCCGCTCTTATGAATAAACTCATACAGCACGACGCCTGCATCCACCTCACGAGAACGATTCAAGGCCCCATCTAAATCTTCTTTTAGCTTCTGAAAAGGGGATAACGGTGTCGGATGCTCCATCGGGGCCGGTTCACCCGGAGTACCTGCTGACACCCTCTCCCCTTGTGGGAGAGGGCAGGGTGAGGGGGGCATCGGGGCCAATACTGTTATCGCCTCACCTTCCAGGACGGTAAACAACGAACGATTTTGTCGCTTTGCCGAGGTCATCCATTGAGAGAGGGGAACAATAGGGAACTGGTACAGGTCGGAACTCAGCAGATAGTACAGGGATGTGCTGTCATGCCGATCCACAACGGCGCGGATAAAGGCGCTCATTAAGCGAACCTCCGGCCGGTTAAAAAGACCCCGATTGCCGGTAAACCGATTGGGAATGCCACGAACATTCAACGCGCGAATAAAAGGATCAGCGGCGACATTTTTCCTTACCAGAATGGCAAAGTCGCCATAGCCCTGCCCCTCGGCTAACGCCTCGGAAATGGTGTTCGCCACCCAGTCGGCCTCGGTCTCCGTAGTATCAAAATGAGCCGTGACGACGGCAGCGGTGGCACCGGCCACGGCGGGTAGAGTCCTCCCGTTGGTCGGCCTGGAGTCGCCGGCATCGTTATCCAAAACCTGAGCGGTCTGTCCCATGTTGTCGTCTCGGCTTGCTGCGTGGAGGCGTTTATCGACTTTTTCGATGACCTCTAATCGGTTGGGGTTATTGTATTGAATCAGCCGATAGGCGGCATCCAGAATCTCCTGCCGGGAGCGAAAATTCTGGGTCAAAACCACCTTTTTTGCATTCGGATAGATTTGGGTAAATTGTTGAATGTTGGCGATTGATGCTCCACGAAATTTGTAAATACTCTGATCGTCGTCCCCCACCACCGTGATCTGCGCGCCTTGCTGGGCCATTAATTGAATCAATTTAAACTGGGCCAGGTTCGTATCCTGAAATTCATCCACAAGGATGTAGCGGTACGGCAGCCGTTGCAAAAGCGCAGGCACGGTGCGAAGGAGGCAAAGGGACAGAAAAACCTGATCTCCATGATCGATAGCGTGATTGGTAAGACACAGTCGTTGATAGATTTGATAAGTCTCCGCCAGCTCTTTTTGTAGTTGCGCCTCCTGCATGAGAGAGGGATTTTCCGGGTGCAGGGCAGCCTGCGCTACAGCCGCATCGGCATAAGCTAGATACGCCTCCGGTGATATATCTTCATCTTTCGCGCGAGAGATCAGAGTTAGCACCGATTCGATATGTTTTGTCGGGTTGCCCAAAGGGCGATAAGAAGCCAGCGGAAAGTCAAAGAGGTATTTTTTAAAAAAGACAATCTGCTCCGGCTCGGAGAGGACGCGAAAATCCGGCGGCAGACCGATCCGCATTCCCAGTTCTCTTAACAGGCGGTCGCCAAAGGCATGAAAGGTGAGAATCTGCACGTCGGTATATCCATAGGGGGTAAGCAGATCGACCCGTTCTTCCATTTCGGCGGCGGCCTTCTCGGTAAAGGTCAGCGCCAGGATTTCGTGTGGCATCGCCCTTTTGGTGGTAATGAGATGGGCGATCCGATGGGTAATGACCAAGGTCTTGCCGGTACCCGCGCCGGCGATAATGAGGAGCGGCCCATCGCCATGTTCTATGGCCTCTTTTTGTGCAGGGGAAAAGGACGGATTCATGCGTGAACTTTAAATTAGGCGCTGGGGGATGTCAAATAAGCACATACAAGTCAACTTCACGCGGTTCTGCATTTGAAATTCAGCGTGATAATTACTTATAATTCCGCCCAGAGGCAATAGTCCGACGGGTATTTTAAGAAAGTGATAACTCGGCGATGGCGACACAAACGGAAAAGATGTTTAAGGCGTCCATTCAGATGATGGAGTGGCTCGAAAAATGGGGCTATATCACGGCGGGCTTAAGTTTTCTCCTGTTGGGAATGGCTGTCTTTGCTTATGGATGGGCGACCTTTTTTAGCAGTTTGTACAAAGGCATTTTGAATGCGTCTATGGCACTGATGGTTGACTTGCTCCTCGTTATTATTTTTATGGAGCTGTTTAGAACCATTCTGGAATTTTTAAAGACGCATACGCTGACACTAGAGCCGTTTCTTTATATTGGTATTGTCGCCGCCATTCGTCGGATTCTCACTCTCACGGCCCACGAGGCGATTGCGGAGGCCTCGGCTGAGCAGTTTAGCCGGTACCTATGGGATGTTGGTATGCACGGCGGCCTGGTTGCCGGGTTGATCGTCTCGCTCTTTATCTACAAAAAGGGGATTACGGTAAAGGTGTAGGCTTGGTATTTCTACCGGAATGAACGGTTTAACGGGAGTGTTAGCGAAGGGCGGCCCGACTCGGTTCTTGATCCCAAAGAACTTCCGCATCCTTGGCAAAGATAATCAAAGAGTTCCCCGGTAGGCAGCACTAGAAGGAGCTTCTCTCGAACCGGCATGGCCCTGCTACATTTCGGACAGTAAAGGAGCGATGCCTGCATTTTCTCGAATGTCTTATTCATATTAATAATCTTTTATAAAAGTTCTATTGTGTGACCGTTTACAACCCAGTTGCTACTGTGCCAGATGCTGTCTGTCTTTAGACTTATTACGCGACACTCAATGGTACAATCAGACTAACACCCAAACAGCAACCTTCACAAGATGAAGGTCTACAGACCTTAGCAGAAGATACACTTATTTTCAATAGAAGAGAAATGCTTTAGACCAGATAGGTATGGACCTACTTACCGGTTGGAAGGGGGATGGAAAGGGAGGAGGATGGAGATTATGAAAATAGAGAAATCCAAGGCGGAGTGGAAGGAGATTCTTTCTCCTGCGGCATTTAATGTTTTGCGTGAGGAGGGGACGGAGCGACCTGGCACCAGCCCGCTTTTACATAATAAAGAAAAGGGCATTTATGTTTGCGCCGGTTGCGAGCTACCTCTTTTTACGTCGGAGATGAAGTACGACAGTGGAACAGGGTGGCCCAGTTTCATAACTTCAATCGAGGGACATGTAGAGACAAAACGAGACTTTAAAATGATTTTGCCTCGCACGGAGTATCACTGTGCCCGTTGCGAGGGGCACCAAGGCCACGTCTTTGATGATGGCCCAGAACCTACCGGACAGCGATGGTGCAACAACGGCGTTGCGCTGAAATTTGTTTCGGACGCATAGACTGCTTTAAGAGGCCCGCTCCAAATCGGCCGGTGTATTGATGTTTCTTAGATTTCTCTTCCATTCCTCAGGAAAGGCAACATAAGTGACCTGCATTTTTTCGATTAACCTGCAGATTGAGCCTTCCCCTTCCTGCAACGCCTTTTCAGTTTTGTGACGCCATGCAACGGGATAATAACCCGGAAAGGGGAGGAGCATTTCGTCTCTTCCCGGTTTTAAAATTCGAGGAATATCTGATCGGTTTGCGACCAAGAGACGGAATAACTCAGGCGTTAAAAATGGCTGATCACAAGCAGTAACAAGATATCCGTTTGGATCAATCCCGCTTTGCAGGAGGGTGTTGATTGCGGCCAACGGCCCCATCCCTGGCGTGGCGTCATGAAGATGTAGCAGGCCCGACTGCGGCCGGATAGAAAACCCGCGACAGGCGCCAACGATGACGATCTGCTGGCAAACTTGGGAAAGCGATGAAATGAGAGGTTCAATCATCCGGCGTCCATCAGACAAAACAACCCCCTCTTTGGGTTGTCCCATGCGAGACGATTGCCCCCCGGCCAAAATTGACCCTGTATAATGAGGAAAAGAAGCCATGAAGGGAGTATAAGAGGCTGAGAATAGAAATGCAAAAATAGTTGAATAGGTAAAGCCGGGGCAGATGCCCCAATAGATGGGCGCTTCCCCTACGCCCAAAGGCTTACATAGGGTATAATCTTTTTGGGTAAAAGACC
>SBBA01000116.1 GCA_005239925.1 Candidatus Troglogloeales bacterium
CCTAGAATCAAATTCTAGGCCCGATCTCAATGGGGGTGGCCATCTACCCTCCCCTGAAAAATCGTCTTGAACCTCCAGGCTTAGGCATGGATGCCTTCTTTGTCCATCCCTCCAAACTCAAAAGAGCCCTCTTCCAAGACATTTTCATCTTTTTCATCCTACCCATCATACGATGACTCGCCGCTGCTCTTCCTATAAACCCTCCCTTCACACCCCCTTCCAACTGGTAAGTAGGTTCATACCTATTTGGTAAATCCACTTGAGGTTTTCTTGACAAGATGAGGGCTGGCCGTCTACTATCACACCAAACGATGGGGCCTCATTTCCATGTTGGGAGGGGTATGCCACGATGGAAACAAGGCGTAGAACATGCAAAAATTAAAATTATTTTCTGGAAATTCAAACCTTCCCCTGGCCAAGGAGATCTGTGATTGTCTCAACATTCCCCTGGGTCAGGCCGTGGTGTCAACCTTCAGCGACGGAGAGGTGTGCGTACGCATTGAGGAAAATGTTCGGGGAAGTAACGTGTTCGTTGTGCAATCCACCTCAGTCCCCGTCAATACCCACGTCATGGAATTGCTGATTATGATTGATGCCTTAAAGCGGGCCTCTGCAAAAGAAATTACCGCGGTCATTCCTTATTACGGTTATGGCCGACAGGATCGAAAAGATCAGCCGCGGGTGCCGATTACCGCAAAACTGGTGGCCGACCTAATCGTAACGGCTGGCGCCCACAGGGTATTAACACTCGATCTCCATGCGGGCCAAACCCAGGGCTTTTTTAATATACCGGTGGATCATCTCTATGCCACCCCCGTCTTACTAGACTATTTTCGAAGGCAGACATTTTCCGACCTGGTGGTCGTCTCCCCCGATGCCGGCGGCGTCGAACGGGCACGGGCCTTTGCCAAACGAATGAACGTTGGCTTGGCCATTATTGATAAAAGACGTGAGGGGCCGAGTAAAATCAAGGTCATGAACGTCGTCGGGGAGGTTGAAAATCGAGACGTGCTGATCCTGGATGATATGATTGATACAGCGGGAACGTTGTCGCAAGCGGCAGTGGCCATTCGTAGGTGCGGGGCACGTCGTGTTTTCGCGACCTGTACACATCCGGTCTTGTCTGGTCCGGCGTTGACTCGGATTAACGAATCCCCCATTGATAAAGTGGTTGTTACCAATACCATTCCACTGAAGGACAAAGGGGAGGCCTGTGATAAAATAGTCGTTCTTTCCGTGGCGCCCCTTCTGGGCGAGGCCATTCGCAGAATATATGAAGAGGCTTCCGTCAGTTCTTTATTCGTATAGTCCGCCAACGGGCAGCGGCGAATGGACCGCTCTCGTTGTCGCGGTAGGCATACAGGTGTCTTATGCCGAATAAGTTAGCTGTGCAGAGTGTTGAGTATCACTAATTTAAAAAGCCCATAACTAATCCGCCGACGGGCGGAAGCGAACGGAGCCCTCCCGTTGGTCGGTCTGGGCATGCGGATGTCGTTACACAAAAAATTATCTACGCAAAAAACGTAGATGTCACCAACAGAGAGTCTAAGAAGTAAAGGTTACTTATAGAACAAGGGAGATGAGATGCAAAAATTAGAAATTCAAGGCGCGTATCGTGAACAAAATGGCAAGGGGCCAGCTCGGCAATTGCGAATGAAGGGTTATGTCCCCGCCGTGCTTTATCGAAAGGGGTCGTGTGTATCTCTGCAACTCAGCCAAAAAGAGGTAGATCGGGTTGTCCATTCCCTGTCGGGTAGAAACAATCTTATTACACTTCAGGTTACCTCGGAGAAGGGTCCGGCCACCCGCATGGCCGTTATTAAAGAGGTGCAACGTCATCCACTGACCGATACCGTCCTACATCTGGATCTCTTTGAGGTAGCAATGGACGAGCCGCTTACCCTTAAGGTTCCCATCGAGATTGTTGGCACGTCGGTTGGAATCAAAGCGGGTGGCATTCTCCAACACGGTATCCGGGAGTTGCAAATTCAGTGTCTTCCTGCCGTGATTCCCGATACGATTCGAGTGGATATCACCGCCCTTGAAATCGGCCAGGCCATTCATGTACGGGACATCGTTTTTGGAGAAGGAATCAAACGGGTCGGCGATACCAATCCTTCTGTGGTCTCCATTATTCCACCTATCTCTAAAGAAAAGATGGAGGCCAGTCTAGTTGCCGCTCCAAAAGAGGCCAAGGAGCCTGAGGTGATTGGACAGAAGGAAAAGGAACTCAAGGAGGCTGCAGCGGGCAAAGAGGGGGCAAAGGCGGCTGCTAAAGAGACTGGAAAAGACGCCAAAGCAAAGAAGTAGCCACCTAAAATAGAATGAAGTTAGTTGTTGGCTTAGGGAATCCCGGCCCTAACTACGAAGCAACAAGACACAACGTCGGCTTCTGGGTCATTGATGCCTTTTCGGCCCGGCACGGCCTTCCTCTTCTTGAAAAAAGAGGTCATAGCCGGATCAGTCGTGGGAGTTGGGTCCCTTCTTCATCGGGCGGTCCATCTGGTGATACCCCCAAAATAGACTTTCTGTTGGCCCAACCCGAAACCTTTATGAATCGGTCGGGACAGGCCGTCCGACGGCTTTTTTCGGAATTTAAAATACAACTGGCCGACTTGATTGTGATTTGCGACGACCTGGATATGGAATGTGGTCGGGTACGTATTCGAATGAAGGGAAGCGCTGGAGGACATCGGGGGGTTGCCTCGATCATCGAGGCAGTAGGCTCACAGCAATTTGTTCGGATGAAGATTGGAATTGGTCGAAGTCCCCACCAGGCGGTAAGCGATTATGTCTTAACCCCGTTTTCTAAAGAAGAGCGATCTTTGATCCTGGAAGGGGTTGAACGGGGAGTGGCCGCCCTTCCCCTTCTTTTGGAAGGAAAATTTACAGAAGCCATGAATCAGTACAATAACAAATGAAACTTAGTTGTGGCATCGTTGGCCTTCCCAACGTTGGAAAATCCACCCTGTTTAATGCGCTAACCCGTTCTGCCGCCGCGGCCGTTGCCAACTATCCCTTTTGCACAATTGATCCAAATGTGGGGGTGGTGGCGGTTCCAGATCAACGGGTGGACGCCTTGTCCGCGCTTTACCATCCTCAAAAAACAACACCCACCTATATTGAATTTGTTGATATTGCTGGACTGGTGAAAGGGGCCTCCCAAGGTGAAGGATTGGGCAATCAATTCTTGGGGCATATTCGTGACGTTGCGGCAATTGTCCACGTGATACGCTGTTTTGATGACCCCGAAATTATCCATGGCAGCGAGACGATTGATCCCAAACGGGATATCGAGATTATCGAGACGGAGCTCCTTTTAAAAGACCTCGATACGATTGTAAAGCGATTGACCCGCACTGAAAAAAAATCACACTCTGGGGATAAAGACGCCCAGAAGGAGGTGGCTGTTTTATTGCGGATCAAAGAACAGTTGTCTGCAGGTACGCAGGTTCGCAGGATGGGATTGACGGAAGACGAGTGCCTGCTCGTAAAGGAGTTGGCTTTGCTAACACAAAAGCCGGTTCTGTATCTGGCCAACCTTTCCGAGGCTGATTTAGAGAAGGGAAATCGCTATTCTGAAGTGGTCGATCAAATCGCGGCATTAGAGGGGGGTCACGCCATTCATATCAGCGGTAAAATTGAGGCGGAGATTGCGGCCCTTTCCCCTGAAGAAGGGGCCCTTTTTTTAGAGGAACTGGGGATTCCAGAGTCCGCGCTGCCGCGCTTGATTCATGCCGCCTATCAGATGTTGGGGTTGGTCACCTTTTTTACCGTTGGAGAGGACGAGGTGCGGGCCTGGACGCTTCAAAAAGGGACACGGGCGCAGAGCGCGGCGGGGCAGATCCATTCAGACATTGAACGCGGATTTATCCGCGCGGAGGTCACCGCCTATTCCGACGTTATCGAACATCGCACCCAGCAAGCCATCAAGGAAAAAGGACTGCTCCGGCTTGAAGGCAAAGATTATCTCGTTCAGGACGGAGATTGTATTTATTTTCGGTTTAATGTGTAGGGCACCTCTAAAAACCTGCCGCTTCCGGCTCAAATGCAAGGGCTACTACGCACAGAAACCGCAAGAGTCGCAGTGTACCTAAGGGATTCCGAGCGTCGCAGGCCTCGTTATGCCCGCAGGCGTCATTACGCCCGCAGGCGTCGTCACGTCCGCGCAACGCAGCTGTGGGGTCACACAGTAGATTTTTAGAGGTGTCCTATCGTTAATTTATGCAATCAGATACTACGGAAATGAATGCTCTTCCGCCGCGTGAAGGGTAAAAAGCCATAGCGCGACAGGGTGGACCCTTTGCCACTGTCCCTAACGCCTGTCCAGGCAAGCGCGGGGTCGAGATAATCACATCTGTTTTGATAAATGGTTCCCGCCTCAAGCTCCCGCGCAAAGCGTTCGGCACGCTCTCGGTCTTGTGTCCAAACCGAAGCGGTTAGGCCATAACGGGTCTCGTCCATCAGCAGAAGCGCCTGGTCGTCGTTCTCCACGGCCAAAACGGGAAGCAGCGGCCCAAAACTCTCCTCCTGCATTGCCGTGGCATCGTTATGAACGTCGGCCATCAACGTTGGCGGAAAGAAGTTTCCCTTTTCGGATGTAAGACGGCGGCCCCCCATGATCAGCCGTGCCCCCAGAGACAGTCCATTCTGCACCTGTCCTTCCAGGATATCCAGCGCCGAGCGGTTGGCCAAGGGGCCTAGGGTGGTCTCCTCTGCAAGGGGGTTCCCCAGGCGGTACCGCTCCATCACCGCTTGGGCCTTAGTCAGGAAATCATCGTAAAGCCGGTGGTGAACATAGACCCGTTCAACGGCGCAGCAGGACTGGCCGGCGTTGTAACAGGCGCCATCAACGATATTCTCCACTGCAAAGTCGAGATTGACATCCGCTGCGACATAAGCGGGGTCTTTGCCCCCTAGTTCCAACCCAACATCAATAAAACGGCGGGAGGCCTCACGGTAGATATCGCGGCCCCCTTCGACTGATCCGGTAAAGGCAACGTGGCTGATGCGCGGATCACCGATTAAGAGCGCGGTTTGCTCATGGCTTAAGATAACGTTGGTGACAAGGTCCGATGGCACCAGCCCGCCAAAGGCCCGTTCAAATTGCAGACCACAAAGCGGTGTTCGGCCGCTATGCTTCAAAAGAACGGTATTGCCCGCCAAAAGTGCCGGGACGATGACATTGACCGGAATCAGCAGGGGGTAGTTCCAGGCGGCGATATTGAGCACAACGCCCAAGGGTTCATGCTCGATCCGACGGTGAAAGCCCGGCACAGGTGGCAGGAGGTCAGGGGTCAGACACGATACGGCAATAGAAAGCATATGCTCCGCGCGGTCGCAGCAGGTCTTAACCTCCTGGCGGGCCTCGCGAATGGGCTTTCCCATCTGCAGGGTGACCTCACGCGCGATCTCCTCGGTATTGGCGCGAAACCGCTTTAGTCCTTCCCACACCTCCTGCACACGGGCCGTAAGGGGTACACGCCGCCAGACCTCAAAGGCCTTTCGCGCACGGGTCAGTTTCTCATCGAGATGATGTTGGGTCTCATAAGGCATCTCATGGAGAATCTCCTGGTTGTAGGGGTTAATTACCTTGAGGGTCATGCTCTTCATCGTTTAGAGTCCTTTTATAGTTACCATGTCCTATGTCCCCTGTGCCCGGTGATGATACCCCCGAGGTCTGTAACGACTGCACTCCCAGACCGACCAGCGGGAGGGCTTGCCCGCCGTGGCCGGTGCCACCCGCCGTGGCCGGTGCCACCCGCCGTGGCCGGTGCCACCCGCCGTGGCCGGTGCCACCCGCTGTGGCCGGTGCCACCCGCTGTGGCCGACGCCACTATTGGGGCGTAACATAAGCAGCCGTAATACCGCCGTCTACCACAAATTCGGAGCCAGTCAAATACGAGGAGTCGTCGGAGGCTAAGAAGAGCGCCGCCTTGGCCATCTCGCTGGCCTCTCCGAAACGCCCCATCGGAATATGAACCAGCCTGCGTTGACGCTTCTCCTCAGTGTTTAAGAAGTTCATTAACAAATCGGTGCGCAACGGCCCAGGGCAGAGGGCGTTGACGCGGATATTCTCACGGGCGTGAACAATGGCCAACTCTCGGCTTAGGGCCAGGACGCCCCCCTTACTTGCGGTGTAAGCAATCTGTGGTGTCGCGGCTCCCAGCAGGGCCACAAAGGAGGCTGTGTTAATGATAGAACCACCGCCCGCGCGGCGTAACGCAGGGATGCCGTATTTGCAGCCTAGAAAGACCCCTTTAAGGTTTACGGCGAGGGTCAGGTCCCAGACGCCTTCGCTGGTAGCCACTGCGTCATCATCCCCTGAAAGCATGATACCGGCGTTATTGAAGAGGATATTCAATTGGCCAAAGCGTTGCTCAGCGGCACGGATCATCTCCTCGCAGTCGGCTGCAAGGCTCACGTTGGCATGGACATAAACAGCCTGACCTCCCATGGCCTCCACCAGGGTAACGGTTTCCTGACCCCCCATGTCGTTGAGGTCCACGACAACAATTTTGGCGCCTTCTTTGGCAAAAAGCAGGGCCGATTCCCGGCCGATGCCGGAGGCCGCGCCGGTGATCAGGGCCACTTTATCTTTTAGTCGCATGATTTATTCCTCTATCCGTTTCTCGAGTGTAGTTCCCGTTGAACAAACGTCATGATTTCCTCCGCATTCTTAACAGCTTTGACTGCTTCATTCAAGGGGATCTCTCTCCAATCATCAGGATAGCGTACCTCAACGGCATAGTCGGTCAAAGCAATTGCGGCTTCCTTAAGATCATCGAAACTCGAGTTAATACCCCTGCAAAGCTCGATCAGACGAGGCAAGAAATGTGTTTTTTCGATATGAATGTCTGAAAAAGTTAAGAAGGCCTTAAGGGATTTCTCGGCGCATTGCTGGGCATGGAAGCAGACGGTATCCGTAATTGGAGGATCAGTGATTAACATCGTTTGTGCAGTTTTCAAATCATGTCCGGCCTTGATAAGCCAACGATTGATTGCGATTCGTTTGTGTTCATCCATGGCAGACTACCCCCCTTTCCGATGCCTCACGGGCAAGCGTATTGGCAATCTTTTTTTGTTGATGGAGTTCTTCAGGGGATAAGACGAACAGGTCGATCGAAAAATCAGGATGGGGGAAGAGGCGGTACACATCCTGTTTTACCTCGCGTTTTGACTTTGGGCCGGAGTAGATCAGGAGGAGATCCACATCGCTCTCTTCCCGTGCGCCACTGATGGCACGGGACCCAAAAAGAATGATCTGATCGGGCCGGACTGCCTCGGCTATTTTTTCTACAATTTTATTGACCAGGTGATCTGAATGTTTCATTGTTCTTGACCTTTAAATTTTGTGGCTTACTCCGGGTAGTTACCTTTGACGCTTTAAAGGACGCGAACAAAACACCCCATAACAAACCAACTAAGCATACGCGTTAATAATGAAAAAGATCAAAAGTAAGATTAGTTAATTCTGCCGGCTTTCTCGGAACTTATAAAGTCGAAAGCATGCATAGCCCTATCTACTTAACCCTTGTTCTATTCCTCTAAAATTATTCGATGTTCCAGATTTACCACCCTCTTTACGTTACTTATGGCAATAATCGGACACGCAGTTTCTCAGGGAAAAAACCTGTTGAAGGGACAGGAAGCCTGAACATATCTAATCTATAATAATTTTTTCGTAATTCGACCTCACAAAGATGTGGAGTACTCCTGCGTTGACTGCTAATATTGTACCATCTTAGACTTGATTTAAGAGACTCAAAAACAGGGGTCAGTTCAAGAATTTTCTCCAAATAGTAATAGACACGCGACACCGAATCAGTGCCAAATTGCCCGAAAATAGCGAGTAGCGCAAAACCAAGAGTATCAGATACTTCAAAGTCGGGTCGTTCTAGAATAAGCCTAGAAAGAAATGATCCCATACTTTCTTCGTTAAATTGATTCAAATTGTTATAACTAAGCATTAAGGCTCCAAACCAATTGCCTGGCTGGCTTGAAAGACTTACAGCAATCGCAAGGGGTGCGGGATAAGCTATAAAATGACTCATATACGGTATTGTAGTTGGAGAACGCAGCATATAATTTGCGCACAAATATTCTTGAAGAGAGAGGTGACAGAACTCGTACCGGTTTGTCCCGACTTGCATGACTATCCCTGTGTGAGTTTGAATTTCCTGCACTACTTCTTTTGCTTCTTCTTTTGGAAGATTAAAAGAATAGCACATCTTCTCATAAGCAACGAGCAGCTTATTTTCTGAAAAGCTTTTTTGTTTCAGAGTATACGTGAGATAATACGCAAGCGCGGAAAGGAAATCTTCCTTTCTATTGGGATTAAAACCCGCATATTTAGACTGTCTCCTAACTCCCCTTTTTGCATCCCACTCTTCTAGGAGAAGACCTATTACCTTCCGATAGATTTGGTTAGGCTGTTCAGGAAGATACCCATAACGCGAATAAACTAACAGTAACTCAGTCAGTAGAAGTGGGCGATCGGTAAGATCATAATATGGAACGTTTTTAAGAGATGCAAGGAAGCCTGTTGTTTTCTTCCCTAACCATTTTCTGGCAATTGATTCTACTTGACTCTTACTAAGAGGACATATTTCAAGGACCGTAATTCCTTCTATGTGGTCAGTATAATCACCCGACCTACATGAGATTATTATTTTTGATTTTGACCCATCAATGTACCAACACAGTTGTCTAACCTCATCTACAACTTTTTGCCTAAGCCTAACATTTAGCTCATCAAGTCCATCAAGCATGAGCAAGGCTCGGCCTTGGTTTAAAAACTCAGCTACTGTCGCCAGAAAATCATGTTCTTCTACTACAGTTACATATTTGCCTCGCTCTTTTCGTCGTACGTATTTATGTAGTTTTTCATTATGAAAAAGACCAAGTACTTTGGCTAACCCAGTTGATAAGGATTTTTCAGATAACTCCCGAAGCCTAATAACTATTGGATACTGAAAAACATCTTTTTTATTGCCTGGTGATTCCAGCAGCACTTTTAGGGCAAGGCGTTTTAAAGTTGTTGTCTTTCCAGATCCGGGGTCACCAAGCAACAAAATATGATCTCCAGCTAATAGTAATTGATCTTCACTCTTCTTTTTTGAGCTTTTTAAGGCACTAAACATTCTGGGTTCTCGGAGAAGCAATGGAGTGGTAGCCTTATTTACTAAAAGAGACTTTGTCATTCCAAATATCTGAAGATGGGTGGCCCAGTTCACAACCCCTTGTAGGTGTTTTTCAACTGCATGTGACACCTTGCTATCATCTTGTCGGTCATAAGCCCGTACCAGCTTAACGAACTTCTGCCCTATCCAATTAATACATAATTTTACGGCCACTGCAATTGCTTCTTTAGTGATACTCACTTCCATATGTGTCCCATCAGTTGGCATAGAATCCTTTTAATGTTTTCGAACCGGTTTTATATGAATCAGAACGGCTTTGTTATTGCGCATAACAGCAATAGGTTGGCCCATCCAGCGACTTTCTGCGAAAATCCTACCCACTTTTGTAAGGCCTTTTCGGCTTTTCTCCCTTCAGGGGATTGCATAGTGAACTGCTTAATTGTCCATTTTTAGTAAGTCGGTTTAACGCCTGGACTGTTCAATTGCAGCCGTAACCAGTGCGTTAAAGAGTCGCTGCTGTGTCCCATCGGTTGCCGCCGATAACTCCGGATGCCACTGAACGCCAACCAACCAGGGATGCTCCGGCATCTCGACGGCTTCAATGGTACCATCCGGTGCATGAGCAACCACCTGCAGAGACGGGGCGGCCTTTTGGATCGCCTGATGGTGAGAGGAAACAACGTTGCACGTTTGCTGTGATAAAATCATCGCCAGACGAGAACCGGATGTAACGCTGACAGAATGCTCGGCATCTAAATTGGGCAGGCGATGGGATACCACCTCACCGACAACATCGGGCAGATGTGCAATCAGCGTCCCGCCCAGGGCAACATTGATCAATTGCGTCCCGCGACAGATACCGAGGGTTGGCAAGCGCAGACCCACAACCTCACGCGCCATACGAATTTCGCTCTCATCTCGTTCCCTATCCACGGAATAGATGGTCGCATGTTGCGGCCCTCCATAATATAAGGGATCAATATCTCCACCTCCCGCAAAAATAAGGGCGTCCAATCGGGAAAGCAGCTCACCCGCTTGCAACTCACCGGGAGGAATCAACACGGCCAGTCCACCCGCACGGCGGATAGCGTCTACATAAACAGCCTGAAGCGAGAATCGCTTTTTTTCATCACGCCCATAAGTGGTAATGCCAATCCACGGTCGGTTCATCTATATCCTCTCGAAATAGCGCCGACGTTCCCAGTCGGTCACGGCCAGCTCGTGGCTTATTGCTCGGCTTGGGTTAATCATTCACGCTTACAGCAGTTTTTCAAAATCCTGTATGGATAAACGGGCTTGCTTTAAAATGTGAGACAAGGTCGACCGCTTGATGGGTTTATGTGCCGGTACAGTCAGCTTAAGGGTTTCGTCGGGTAAGCGTTTCTGCAAGCGTATAGGACTCCCTTTATGCCGTACAATAAGCCAACCCTCTCGACGCAACGCCCGAATAACCTGTTCATAACTCAGGCTTGGGACTTTCGTCATACAGCAAGCTCAACAACCTCTGCCGTAGAAACCAGGGTAGCATCATCATCAATCGGTTCCAGGTAAAGTGTGATGGCTTCCTGAATGTTGGCTAATGCCTCCTCGCGGGTATCACCCTCACTAATGCATCCGGGAAGAGCAGGGACAATCGCAGTGTAGCCACCTTCCTCACTGGGTTCTAAAACAACGTGAAGCTTCATATTACCTCCTCTACGATAACCGTGAATAGACTAGCACAAGGCATACGAAATATCTATCCGCTTTCTTTAATTCCTCCTTTCCCATCATCCACAATTACCTTTCAGTAGTAGGTCGTATTGGTAGAAAGGCCAGTAACGGCATGTTTTATCTCTTCACCAGTATTGGTGAGACAGATGGTGTGGAGCCTGGGTTAGGAGTGGGCGTGGGGTCACAAGCGTTCAGGCCTATCACGAAGCTCAGAAGAATGGCCGCTAAAATGCCCACCCCCCTGCGCCTTGGATTTCATTGTCAGGACAATACGATTCCAATGAGTAGGAATCCCATGCTGGACGAACTCGCAAACAGAGGTTAGACTCTCTGTTGGTGACATCTACGTTTTTTGCGTAGATAATTTTTGGTGCAACGATATCCGCATACCCAGACCGACCAACGGGAGGTCTCCGTTCGCTTCCGCCCGTCGGCGGATTAGTTTACCGGTTGGATTTCGATAAATTGTTCAACAGGTATGACCAATTCTCTTTCGACCTTTTTCTTTTTTGAATGAATGATATTAAATTCATTTTCAATCTTTTTTAAGGGCGTCTCTAAAAACTCCGATTATTTTTAAGATTTCTAAAAATTCTTGTAATGGGAAGAGAGGAGGTGTGGCATAATAGGCGCGACTGCCCCCC
>SBBA01000098.1 GCA_005239925.1 Candidatus Troglogloeales bacterium
CGCGGTGCTCGGAATCCTCATGTACACTGCGTACATTGCGGTTCCTCCGCTCCGTGCGCCTTGCATTTGGGCCGCTCGCTACGGTTTTTAGAGGTGCCCTCATGATGATTCCTTATCGTCATCGCTCCTGTTCTTCCTTCTATTCCGGTACGAACTTTCTGACTTCGATACTGGGAACATATTTATAATGTTTGTCATTTGCGGTAAGCAGGGCCTCGTTATGCTGAACAACGGTTGCGGCGATGAGCGCATCGGCTAAACGTATCGCGTGACTTAGAAAATATTCCTGCACGTAGAAAATGGCACGAGAAGAAATCTCCTGGTCAATATGAATGATGTGTACCCTCCATAGCCTGATTTGCCTTTGGAACCTTCTAAACTCATTTTTGTCTTTCATTCCCTGTATCAATTCCATGTAAGTCACCGCTGAAATTGAAAATGGAATATTCCCTTCAACGACAGACCTTGCCTTCTTGTTGCCGCGCAGATACCAAACAAGAACATCAGTATCAATGATTAAAACCGTCTTCCTTCTCTCATGCCCCGGACAAAGCGTTCAACGTTCCTGTTACCTTTATTATCCATCCACATACCAAAGATTCCTTCATCAGATTGCCCTGAGACAGAACGCTGCTCCATGATGGGCACAATCCGAGCCAGCGCCTTTCCACGAAAGGTCACAATAACCTCTTGTCCGTTGACGGCTTGATCAATAATCCGGCCGGGTTGCATCCTTAGTTCTTTTGTTGAGACTCTCATGGCTTCTCCAGTAAACACTTTGCAGTGTATACTCGTTAGAGCGATTTATCAATAAAATGTCTGCTCCATGTCTACTCCAACTGTACAGATGGCCTCACTATATTGGCTTTGCTATCTAACAATCGGGTGTGCGTGGCCTTTGCCGCTGATAGTAATTCAGGATTAAATTCGGTAGGGGGTTTTGTTTGATTCGATGGTAGCCGAACCTCACTGGCCATTGCCAGTGTATCTGCTTGTACCTCCAATACTCTAAAGATGGAGGCCAGTGCCTCCTGTGGTGATTGGCACATTCCATCGTGATCAACTAAATTTACACGCAAATTCTTTTGCTCTAATATATGCGTGTATACAGCGTTCCAGTAGTCCAGCCAGTAGTCCGGCGTGTCGGGACGTAGCGCTAGATTCATGCGAGGCCGTGCAAAAGAAAACGGCCGATGTCCAGGCCCAAACTCATAATGACCCAACCACTCCATATATTCTTGCGTAAAGCCATCACCCACATTGGCGCAAAAAGACAGATGCAACCGATGGAGGGAACGCGCCGTTGCCACGGGATCCCGATACACCAACAGAATCGTTGCTGTGGGGTCATCGGATAAGCTGCGTAGTCGCAATAGATTATTATTGTTTTTGGAAAGATAACGCCTTGGCTGACCATCGGATGGAATGGGATCGGTTCGGGGATTGGCCACAATCGCACGGTAATTGATAAATGCCTTTAACGCATCGTCACTGACTTGATCCGAGCCATAAGTATCTGCATGACACTCTGCAGAATCACTGAAGGTACGCCAGAACACCTCTTCAAACGACTCTGGGCTATCATAGTCTACTAAAATGCCATCACCGTGGGCCCGCTCGGTTAGTGTGGCCTTAAGCTGGAAGCAGTGATTTAATCGTCCCCATAAATTGGGCGCCAATACGAACGGCATGTCACGATAAGTCAAAGAGCGAAAAGTGTTCGATTGGTTCAGAAACTGCAACAGCATCGTGGTCCCCGATCGGGCCAGACCACAAACATATACCGCGTTCTTCGCAAGTTCCTGTGGATGCTTTGGCAGGGCAAACAGGCATTCCAGTTCAAACGATAGATTTCTTACTGCCAATGGCTGTAAAGCCAGCCAATGAAGCCAACGGTCGAGTTGGCCATAAAGGTTTGCTTGTGCCTTTTGGTTGCGATTCACGCGGGTTTCTCGCAAAATCCCAATAAGCCACCACACTGTTCCAAAGATAGTTATTGCTAAAAGATATGTGGATTTTTGTGAGGTGTTCCAGGAAAACGCCCAGGGAAAGAAGAAGAGGATAGCAGCGAGTGAGAGAAAAAACATCGTTGATAGTAAGCCGAATCGAAACGTTACCCACCCGCTTTGCAAGATCAAAGACTGGCGTTCTTCTTCGTTTTTTGTTTGTCGAAATGTCTGTAGATGGGACAATAATGTTGAAGTTTCGCCCTTGATCCAGCCTCCCTGAAAAACCTTGAGAAGGGACTCAACAATGACGACTGCGACACCTGCAGCAATGATCCAAACCATCACTTTTTAGAACGTATCCGACGGATCAGTTGTTTTATGGGGTACCACACAATGCCCACAACCAGCATGAGTAAGCCCAAGAGCACACCCAGCACTGCGGCAACAGCGCCTGCTCCTAAACCTGGCCCAACGTAGGCCATGGCAGGCTCAGCTAATATCAAGAATAGAAATAATAAAAGAATGAAACGCATTACTATTGTCCAATTGTCTGAGTGTTAATTTTATATAAGATCATGAAATAAAAAGATTTTCTGTAAAAGTATCTATAATCGATTTGAACTTACAATTTGTTTTTTGCCATTTTCTTAATATTCCTAAGCAGAACGACGCCTCTAAATCATTCGTATTTTATCGAGTGATTACTATCACATCTCATTTTATTTGACAACAATACCGATCTCTTATAGATTTAGCAAATCAATAGGGCAACCTTAAAATCAAGATGACATTTGCCATGAAGCCATAGAAAGGACAGTATAATGTATAAAGTGACACGCCGAATTGATTTTTGTTACGGACATCGGCTTTTAAATTATGAGGGCAAATGCCGTCACCTGCACGGCCATAACGGCAAAGTAGAGGTCGAACTAGCCGCAGAAGCACTCAACACCCTTGGCATGGTGCGCGACTTTTCCGAGATCAAACAGATCATTCAAACCTGGATTGATGAACAACTGGATCATAAAATGATCCTCTGCAAACAAGACCCGATTATTCCCTTTCTTGACCCGGCAAGAGACCCGTACTATCTCCTGGACGGCAATCCAACAGCGGAGGCCATTGCAAAACTGATCTGCGACTATGCCGTTTCGCAGGGCTTTCCGGTAATCGAGGTGAGGCTTTGGGAAACCCACAACGCCTTCGCGGCTTACAGACCTCCGCCAACGGGCGGGAACGAACAGACCACTCCCGTTGGTCGTGGTAGGCATACAAATGCGGTTACATAGAAGTAAGCTCTCGCTGTGAATCCGTCGCTTAAAAAAAAGGTGGCAGGCGTCATGATCCCCCTCTTTTCCATTCGAACGGAGAAGAACTGGGGGATCGGCGAAATCTTAGACCTTATTCCGTTTATCGATTTTATGGCGGAAACGGGCCTATCCATCCTGCAACTCTTGCCCCACAACGAAATGGCGCCAGGGGAAACCAGCCCTTACAGTGCGCTCTCCGCCTTTGCATTTGATCCGATCTATCTTTCTCTGCATGCCTGGGAAGATTTTTCCAATAGTCCTAAAGTCCAAAAAATCTATGAGGGCAAGAAAAAAGAGCAGGGTGTAGAGATGTGGCAGAACAGCCCTACCGTTTGCTACGAAGCAATACGGGCCTTTAAGAATGAGGTTTTTCCATCCGTCTTTGAGCGATTCAAAAGAGTAGAGTTAAAGAACGGTGCCCAACATATAACGTCCCGCCCCCGTGCTTGTGCGTTCCAATCCTTTATGGAAGCCGAGGCCGACTGGTTGGAGGATTA
>SBBA01000131.1 GCA_005239925.1 Candidatus Troglogloeales bacterium
GGAACTAACGCCAATTTTGTTTCTCTCATTGACCAGCACACGATAAAGATTCGGACATACGAACGCGGGGTAGAGGACGAGACATTGGCCTGTGGTACTGGGTCGGTTGCAGCAGGAGTGATTGCCACGGCGTTAGGAAAGACAACGCCACCAGTCTCAGTTCAAACACAGGGCGGAACAGTTTTGGGCGTAGATTTCAAGGTCGGCTATAAAGAGGTATTTTTAGAAGGGGATGCGCGTATTATTTATAAAGGAGAACTTTCAGAAGAGGCGTTGTTGTAAGGAGACGCCCCATGGAAAAGAAACGATTTACCTATTGGCAAGATGGAAGGATGTGGATCGGGTACCTTGAAGAGTATCCTGACTACATGACGCAGGGAAAAACAGTCAAGGAATTAAAAGAGAATCTATTAGACATCTATAAAGAGTTAACGAGTGGAAATATACCGGCTGTACGTAGGGTGGTGGCACCGGCCACGGCGGGTGAACAGCTCCCGCTGGTCGCTGTGTAAAAACCAACATTGATAGGGTGAGGAGGCTTAGTTATGAACAAAAAACGTGCTGTCAAAGAAAACCGGGTCGGAACGCCGACTGCGGGTCGGGCTGTCAGCTCCACCCGCAGGGGATTTCATGGGTCAATTGTCGCCATTGTGACACCCTTTAAAAAGGGAAAGGTCGATGAGAAGGCCTTTGGGGATCTAATCGAATTTCATATTCAATCAGGCACGCATGGGATTGTCCCCTGCGGTACGACCGGGGAATCGGCAACGCTTTCGCACGAAGAGCACCGTCGGGTTGTGGAGCTTACCGTGGAAATCACAGCGGGACGCATTCCCGTGATGGCTGGTACCGGTTCCAATAGCACGGAGGAGGCCATTGTTTTAACCCGCGATGCGAAAAATGCAGGGGCCGACGCCGCCCTACTGATTACCCCGTATTACAATAAGCCGACTCAGGAGGGGTTGTTCCAACATTACAGGGCCATCGCAAAAGCGGTGGATATCCCCATTGTGCTTTATAATATTCCCGGGCGCACAGCGGTCAACATGCTGCCGGAGACGGTGGCCAGACTGATGGAATTTGATAATATCGTGGGGATCAAGGAGGGAACCGGATCGCTGCAATACATTTCCGATTTGATGCAGCTTTGTGGCAATCGGCTCGCTATTTTTTCGGGGGACGACTTTACTGCGCTGCCGACGATGGCCGTGGGCGGGGTGGGTGTGATCTCGGTGACGGCCAACATTGTTCCGGCCGAGATGGCCGAGATGATGAATCTGGCCGAACGAGGCGACTATAGCGGCGCAAGAAAAATTCACGAAAAGATTTATCCCCTGCATGGAGCGATGTTTATGGAGACCAACCCAGGGCCGGTGAAGGCGGCGTTGTCACTGATGGGAAAATGCTCCGATCAGGTGCGGCTGCCTCTTTCCCAGATGTTGCCGCAGAATCTTGAAAAATTAAAAAGGGTCATGAGGGAGTCTGGACTACTCAAGGAGGCTTAAAATGAAAATCGTTGTTTGCGGCGCGGCGGGGCGGATGGGCCAGGCCATTTTAGATTGCCTCGCAGAAGAGAAAGACATGACCCTGGGCGCGGCTGTTGAAAAAAAAGGCCGTTTCGACGCCCAAAAAACCATGAGCCAACTGATAAAGGCGGCCATGATTGATGATGATATAAAAAAGAGAATCCGGGAGGGCGACGTCGTCATTGATTTTACGACCCCCGCGGCCACCCTTTCCGCCCTAGCTGAGGCGATTTCCGCAAAAAAACCGATGGTGATCGGAACCACCGGCTTTACCCCCGAAGAAGAGAAAAAAATTCGCCAGGGGTCCAAAAAAATACCCATTGTTTTCTCGCCCAATATGAGCGTGGGGGTCAACGTGGTCTTTCGCCTCCTATCCGATGCGGCAAAGGCATTGGGCAATGGATACGATGTTGAGATCGTAGAGATGCATCATCGGCAGAAGAAAGATGCACCGTCAGGAACCGCATTACGGATGGGCGAGGTGATCGCGTCGGCTCAGGGGAAAAAGCTATCTCAAGTTGGCCGCTTTTCTCGTGAGGGTCAGATTGGGGCGAGAACGGATCAGGAGATTGGCATTCAGGCCGTTCGGGGTGGCGATATTGTGGGAGAACATACGGCCTTCTTTGTCGGCGCGGGAGAACGGATCGAGATTACCCATCGCGCCCATCACCGCCAGCACTTTGCCAAGGGCGCCATTCTGGCCGCTCGATGGGTCGCCTCTCAACCCCCCGGCCTTTACGATATGGCCGACGTGTTGAATCTAAAAGGGGGCTAAAAGGCACCTCTAAAAGCACTGAAAACGTCAGGAGGCATCGGCGAAGAGGGATTTAACCTTGAGGGTCGCTGTGGTCATCAGCGCAATGGGGATAAAAATGCCGCCCGCAATGGCACCTACGCATAACCGAGTCAGAAAAAGCAGTTTGCTCTGCTGCGATGAGCTCTTGGCCTTCAAGGATTCTTCGGGGGCAACAGAAGGTGCAACCCACGGAGAGGCCCCCCCAGCTGGCTTTCTTCCCACAATGGATACGGCGTAATCGTCCTTCCTGACCCAGGGAGGACGAACAAAAACATACTGAACATCAACAAATCCAGCCGTTTTGTACCAGTTAACATATTCATCCAACGTAGGAAAGAGCATGAAGACCTCGGCAATAAAAGCGGCCAGACTGTTTTTAGGTTTCAGAGGGCCAATGATTGTCGCTGTGCCCCCTGCCTTGATAACGCGATACGCCTCGGCGATGGCACGCTGTGGGTCCGGCCAGTACTCGATACTTCCGGCCGAAACATAACGATCAAATCGGTCGGTTTCCCATGGAAGCGACTCGGCATCCCCCAGGTAGAAATGACACCCTTCGATGCTTTTTCGCTTCTTTGCCTTGGCCTGCTGAAAATCGGACTGATCCAACGCATGGACATTTTTTGGATCAACAGATTTACAAATCCCTTCCGTTGTAAAGCCCGTCCCCGCACCCACCTCGGCAACGCTTAAATCAGGGCGATCCAGCTGTGCAACTTTTAAGGCAATGTTCCGCATGGGCTCATCCCAGAACCACGGATTGACATAGTTGTCATAGACAATCGAAAGATAACGGTAAAACCAATACGCCTCTTCTTTATGTTGTAGGAATCGGATAGAACACCTCCTTACTCTCTCTACACCTATATGTAGAGCACCAACTTAAAAGCCGCTGGATTCCGGGTTAAAGATTGCCGGAATGATGACAACGCGGCGTTACTTTATCACAAGACCCTTATTAAAGGGTACTAACACTCTCCCCCAGCGACCCGCAGTCGGCGGCCCGAGGCTGTCCATTCCACCGCTCATTAGTAGTCAAAAATCTTCGCCGAAGGCCACGGAGCCGGTGACACCCACTTGATAGGCTGAGACGCGGCGTTCGAAGAAATTGGCCAACTCTTGCACGTCCTGCATATCCATGAAGGTAAACGGATTCTTCGTGCCAAAGATTTTGGGAATGCCCAGCGAGGCCAGACGAAGATCAGCCACATACTCTAAATACTCACGCATGGATCGTTCCGACAAACCGGCCACCCCTTTTCCCAACACGTCATTGGAAAAGGCCATCTCACAGGCCACCGCCTCTTTCATCATCGTGACCACCTGTTGGTTTAACGATGCGTCAAACAGGTCCGGTTCTTCACGGCGAACCGTTTCGATGACCTCGAAGGCAAACCGGATATGGGCGGACTCATCACGAAAAACCCAGTTGGTGCCTGCCGCCAGGCCGTTTAATAGCCCCTTAGAGCGCAGAAAATAGACATAGGCAAAGGCGGCAAAAAAGAAGAGACCTTCAATACAAGCCGCAAAACAGATCAGGTTGAGAAGGAATTGCTTCCGATCATCACGTGTTTTAATCGTGTCCAGGGAATAAATCGAGTCGGCCCATTTAAAGCAAAAATCGGCCTTTTTCTTGATGGATGGAATATGTTCGATTGCCGAAAACGCCAACTCCCGTTCCATCGGATTGGGCAGATAGGTATCAAGCAGGGTGAGGTAGAACTCGACATGAAGCGCCTCCTCGTAGAGCTGACGCGACAGGTACATCCGGGCCTCTGGCGCATTGATATGCTTGTAGAGATTTAAGACCAGGTTGTTCGACACAATCGAGTCCCCGGTGGCGAAAAAGGCAACCAGGCGGTTGATCAGATGCTTTTCCGCCTCGGTCATCCGGTAATTGATATCGGCAATGTCCGTGGAGAAATCAACCTCCTCTACCGTCCATGTGTTGGCAATGGACGACTTATACATTTCATAAAAAAACGGGTATTTCATGGGGCGAAGGGTTAAATTTAACCCGGAATCTAATAACATGGTAGCTCCTTTATAATTGTTACATTTCTCTTGTAGGGACGGCCCTACGTGGTCGCCCACAGGGCAGACACACAGGTCTGCCCCTACGATAAAACAATATTTCTTTCACAGACCATTTGTTTTGTGTAATGACGCCCGCCCTTCCAGACCGACCAACGGGAGGGCTCGTTCGCTGCCCCCGTTGGGGCCTATTGGCAGACCTCACAGGCTTCTTGGTTGTCTATCGCGCAGGCTACCGCGGCAACCGCATCTTGTGACTCGGAAACGGTCGTCTTGGCAATTTTCGTAGCAGGTCGGGAACGCAGATAGTAGGTTGTCTTTAACCCTTTTTTCCATGCGTACATATACATGGAAGAGAGCTTTCCAATACTCGGACTTTCGATAAACAGGTTCAACGATTGGCCCTGATCAATAAAGGCCCCGCGATCGGCCGCCATATCCACCAGCGACCGCATCGGAATTTCCCAAACGGTTCGGTAGATCGCCTTGATTTCATCTGGGATACCGGCAATGCCCTGAATGGAGCCTTCCGCGAGCTTCAGCTTATTCCGGGTGTCTTCCGTCCATAGCCCCAGGGCTTTCAGTTCGGCAACGAGGTATCGGTTCACCTGCATAAAATCACCTGAAAGGGTTTCGCGTTTAAACAGGTTGGATAGCTGCGGCTCCACGCACTCATAGGACCCTGTGATCGAGGCGATGGTCGCGGTTGGCGCAATCGCAATCAACAGCGAATTGCGTAATCCGACGGAGCGAATGCGTTCGATCAAGGCGTTCCAACGCCCCTGATCCTTGGGGGTAATACCCCAGGCCTTCCATTGTAGATCGCCCTGCGCGGCGCGTGTTTCCGCAAAGGACGGGTGCGGGCCAAACTGCTGGGCCAGGTCGGAGGAGGCCCAAAGGGCATGATAATAAATCTCTTCCTGAATATTCGCAGAAAGGGCGCGCATTTTGGGATGATCAAACGGAAGTCGCAGTTGAAAGGCCAGGTCTTGCA
>SBBA01000186.1 GCA_005239925.1 Candidatus Troglogloeales bacterium
CCGGTCAATATTCTTCAGAACGTGACGGTGGGGCCCTCTCTAGGAAAGGACTCGATTAAGAGTGGGATTAACACCTGCATTGTGGGGGCCATCCTGGTTGCCATCTATATGATGTTTTATTATCGCCTGTGCGGGCTTCTGGCCAACTTCACGTTGTTATTAAATCTGCTTTTGCTGATGGGGGCGTTGGCGGCCTTTGAGGCCACGTTAACGCTTCCTGGTATTGCGGCCATCGTTCTGACCGTTGGCATGGCGGTGGATACGAATGTGCTCATCTACGAAAGAATGCGCGAGGAATTACAAAAGGGACGTCCCATCAGAATGGTGATTCATGCCGGCTATGACAAGGCCTTTTCGTCCATCTTCGATTCCCATATTACCACGCTGATTACGGCGATTGCCCTTTTCCTGTTTGGCACCGGCCCGATCAAGGGGTTTGCCGTCTCGCTTTCATTGGGGGTCACGATCAATCTGTTTACGGCGTTGATTGGAACCAGGGTTGTATTTGATTTTATTAGTCAACGATGGAAATTAGAGAGGTTGAGTATCTAGCCGCTGACGAGCGGCGGCGGGCAAGCCCTTCCGCAGCCGGCGTCCCGGCCGTTGGTCGGTCTGGAAGTATGGGTGTAGTTATGCCTGTTGGTCGCGGTGGGGTTTGCAGATGCGGTTACACTAAAAATGTGGGAAGAGTCTGGTTATGATTGAAATATTTAAAGATACGAATTATGACTTTATTGGAAAACGGATGCTCTTTTTTATCGTTTCCGGAATAGCCTCTTTACTGGGTGTTATTGCCATCGTTCAAATATCGCGTGGCGCGGCTAACCTGGGGGTGGACTTCTCCGGTGGGACTGCAATTTCGCTTCGATTTGAAAAACCGATTAAGATCGAAACCGCCCGAGACGCATTATCGCAAAATGGTTTTGGCGATGCGGAGCTGCAGGAGGTGGTCGCCGAGAACAAGTTACTGATACGGATTCGCAAGGAGGGGACCGGGAAGATGGATCAAAAGGTTGCTGAAATCTTCTTAAAGGCCTATCCCGAAAACCCGTTTATTACGGAGAGCAGCACCGAGATTGGCCCTAAGATCGGTAAAAAGTTGAAGGAGGATGCCTTCCTTGCCATTGCCCTTTCCATGCTGGGTATTATGGGCTATATTGCGTTTCGATTCGAGTTTCGGTTTGGTATCGCGGCGGCGCTGGCTACTTTTCATGACGTCCTGGTTCTCCTGGGCGTTTTTTATATTTTGGATAAAGAGATTACCCTGTTGTTTGTGACGGCCTTGTTAACCATTGCGGGATATTCGTTAAGCGATACGGTGGTGCTCTTTGATCGAATCCGTGAAAATCTGAGACACGGAAAACGGGAGTCGTTTTTGCTCGTTCTCAATCGCTCCATCAACCAAGTCTTGGCGCGTACCTTTAATACGGGTTTTGCAACCCTCCTGGCGGTGGTGGCCCTTTTCTTTTTTGGGGGCGATGTGATTCACGACTTTGCCCTGGCCATGATACTAGGTGTCATCATCGGCACCTATTCCTCCTGGTTTATTGCAAGTCCCTTGCTGATTGTGTTAGGAAACGTTTCTGTCCCGAAAGGGGAGTAGATGCCCTCATTGCTGATTCCACTAATCGGCAGACTACAAGACGTTCCGCTCGCCCATTTATTACATTTCCTAAAAATTGAAAAAAAGACCGGCATTCTTTATATCCAGAATGACAAGGTCAAAAAAACGATCCATTTCCATGAGGGGAATATTCTTTTTGCTACCTCTTCCGACCCCAACGATAATTTAAGAATTATTTTGCTTGTGGCCGGCAAAATGAACTTTAAGCAATATGAACTTTCAGAAGAGTTTTTGAGAAAGAGTGGTAAACAAGAGGGGGCTGTCCTGATCGAGCAGGGGTTAATTAAGCCCAAAGATCTGCCTGATACACTGGCATCCCAGATTCGACAAATGATCCTCGACCTTTTTCGCTGGGAGTCTGGCCAATATAACCTTCTCGAAATGACACACCCACCAAGTGAGGCGATTGGGATGATTTTTGATGCCGATGAGATCATTAAGGAGGGCGTTCTGTCTATTACCAATTGGCATCAGTTACTGCAATATCTGCCTCCTCTGGATGCCATTCTGAAACAGAATTTTGAATGCCCGCCAACGGAGTATCTGGTATCTTCTCCTATGGAGAAAGAGGTCTTTAGCCTGATTGATGATCAGCGCTCTGTTTCTGATCTGCTGATGCTTGCGTCGGTGCATGTCCTGGCCTGGGCGCGGATTATTAATGTTTTTACTGCAACAGGCCTTCTTTCATATCGTACCTTGAACATTGATCGATACGAAGAAAAGATAGTACTGGCGAAGAAAAAAATGAAGATAGGTCGTCCTGCTACCGAAACACAACATGAAGATATGAAAGAACAAAAGGAGTGGACCAAAACAGAAAAGGAAAACGAAGAATCACCTGAAATACGCATTAAAAAGATTCATGAGGTTTATAACAAAATGGCCTCCCAAAATTACTATGAAGTACTGGGTGTGACTTTTGATGCCAATGCAGAGGAGATTAAGCGTTCTTATCTCCATTTGGCCAAGCAATACCATCCGGACCGTTATATAGGGAATATTTTTTCCGAGATTATCGAGGAGGCGAAAGAGATTTTCATACGGATCAAGCAGGCCTATGGCACGTTATCGGTTGATCTGGAACGCAACCGATACGATGCGGAATTAAAGAGGCCGAAACAGGCGACCGCATCGGAGAGGGACCAGAGCGAGACCGCTGCAGCCCACTTTTTTAATCAGGCAGAAACGGCTTTTCGACAAAATGATATTAAGAATGCCCTCTATTTCTTTGAAGAAACGATTCGGTTAATGCCGGAGGGACCCCAAAAGGCCCCGGTTTATTTTCGATATGGACAGGTGCTTTCCCGTGTTCCAGGTCAGTTACATCCCGCCGTGGATGCCCTACAGAAGTGTGCCCATTTGGATGGGGCCGATCTCCGCCCCCATATTGAATTAGGATTGATTTTCAGTAAGGCGGGTCTGACACATAAGGCAATCGCTGCCTTTAATGAGGTCTTAAAAAGAGACTCGAACAACCTGATGGCGAAACAAGAGATAGACAAGCTCAAAGCCAAAAAAAACACCAAGCCAGGCCGATAGAAATGGCTTGCTTTCAGTGTTAATACCACTGCCACACCTCTTAATCACCTCAACGTTTTCTAAAGCCAGCGCTCTCTCATAAGGTGACGCTATTGTCCTGCACCTTTATGGATCATAGATGAGCCAAATACAAAGCCTAAAAAAAATTGACAACCCCCGAAAAGGTGTTAACCTTAGCTAATACCTGCTGTTTTTAAGATAGCAGGACTTATTAGACGAGGCTCAACCACACACATAAAGGAGGGGATGAATGGGGGAACGGCAAGAGGTTTTTAATCCAATAAAATATACTGTCATAGTTGCAATCATTTTGCTGATATCTATCCAGCAGGCATATGCCGTGGGAACGGCCGCCAATACAACCGTGGGAAGTAGCGCTACGGTGGACTATCAAGTGGGTGGTGTTAGTCAGCCTCAGCGAAGCAGCGGCACCACTGGCCAGTTCGTGGTTGATAGACGGATTAATTTTGTTGTGGCCGAGGTAGGTGCAAGCTACGCCACGGTCACACCTGCGACACTCAATCATGCATTAAAGTTCTCGGTAACCAACTTGACGAATGGCCCTGTTGATTTTCGCCTGGTCTATACCCAGGATGCGACAGGCAGTCTTGGTCCCATCGGGGGCGCCGTGGATACCTTCGATACCTTTGGTGTTGAGTTTTATAAGGATAATGGCGACGGCATATTTAATGTGTCAGACACGCTGATTAATTTTTTAGATGAGGTGGCGGCAGACGCAGTTATAACCGTCTATGTCGTGAGCGATATCCCGATCAATCAGGTGGACACCGATTTTTCACTGGGTAAGCTCACGGCGATTGCTGCCCTTGCTGGAGTAGTTGGCACGCTGGGTGTTGATCATATTGAGACCAATACCGGCTCTGTTGATGATCCAACTACGGTTGATACCGTCTTTGGAGATTTGGCAGGGCCTGCGACAGGGGACGTTGCACAGGATGGCAAGCACAGCGCCCATGACGGCTATGACATTGTGACGGCCAATATTGTCGTTGTAAAAAATATGAAAGTGATTAGCGATCCGTTTAATGGAACCAGCTTTCCCAGGGCGATTCCAGGGGCCATTGTCGAGTATTGCATCCAGATTTCAAATAATGGCAGCGCAGTGGCTCAGATTGTGACGGTGAATGATACAATTCCGGTAGGCAGCAACTACGTTGTGGGCAGTCTCTTTGCTGGGGGGACCGTTACCGGTAGCACGTGTAATGCCGATGGCACATCCGAGGATGATAACGCCATTGGTATTGATGACTTACTCAGCCCCACGGAGAATACCGGTCAATTCAATGCGACCACCAAAGTTGTAGAGACCAAGGTTCAAACCCTGGGTATCAATGCAACGACGACCTCTCGCTTCCAAATTACCATCAACTAATCCGCCGACGGGCGGAGGCGAACGGAGCCCTCTCGTTGGTCGGTCTGGGCCTACTGATGTCGTTACACGAAAAATTATCTACGCAAAAAGCGTAGATGTCACAAACAGAGGGTCTAACCCAAAAAAATTTAGAGAGAGATTTGTCGTGAGGGGTATCCCCTGTCACAAGTCTATTGACCCAGATTACGCAATAAAAAACAAGGAATGTGGAAACACCGTTGTGAGATCAAATAGGGGAGAAAAAGGGTGCACACCCAACGGGTAGGAAGGACTTTTCTGGCTAAAATGGTGCTTAAAATATTTTCGTCACATTTCGCAGCGTCTATTGCGTAACCTGGGTTGATGTTGGGTAGGAGAGATATTGTCTGAACGATTGCAGTGTCATAGGACCATTCTAAGCCGTTGGGTATCTTTCTTCATTGCAAGCGCATGGCTTTATTGTATACCGGTTTTTTTGGCTTTCCCTCTATCCGTATCTGCCAAAGAGATTCATAATACGGCAACGGTATCTTATCAGATCGAAGAAGGCACCTTTTCCATTTCATCAAATACGGATACGTTTACCCTGCTTCCATCCCCTGTTCCAGCGACTGTTTTATTCTGGCAATATGTTCCGGAGGGGATAACAGTCAATAGCCAGCCGTCTTCAACGGGGCATGATCTACCCCGAACTTTACTCAATCAACAGGCAATACACGTCAATGAAGGATTTTATAAAACCAGTTCAGGCCCATTTGAGCCGCTACCGGCTCCAACCGATTTTTTGGAAAATCCAATTGATCAACTTTCTGCCCAGCTGATGAAAAGCGATGTTTATCACGTCGGCGACTCCATCGTTGTCACCGTTGATGACGGCAATCGCAATATTGATCCTGAGACACGCGAGTTTGTCGAAATCCATATCGCCTCCTCGTCCTACGACAAAGAGGTTCTCAGACTAAAGGAGACAGGGGTGGATACCGGGCTATTTGCGGCGACGATTAAGACGGTATCGGTTTCAATGTTGTTTATGGTGGCGGATGGCTATCTCTCGGTGGGTCCTGGTGATGTCCTTGCAGTCGATTATAAGGACGACCTTTTTCCAACGCTGGATCATGTTGAAGCAACCATTCTGGTGGATCCCTTTGGCATCGTATTTGACTCGGACAATGGTGTCCCCGTCAATAATGTCAAGGTGACGCTGATCGATAACGATACAGGGCAGCCTGCGACGGTGTATGGTGATGATGGGGTGAGCCGATTTCCTTCCTCAATCATAAGCGGAAATAGTATCACCGATTCAAGCGGCAAGGCCTATAACTTTTTTATCGGACAGTTTCGGTTTCCGTTTGTTAGACCGGGAAACTATCGTCTGATTGTTGAACCGCCTGATTCCTACACGGCGCCCTCAACTGTTCCACCAGCCGATCTCAAACGGTTGCGCAATTTCAACGGCAGGCCTTTTTCGATTGTGACTGGCTCACTGGGAGAGGTCTTTACTGTTTTATTAGGACCGGCGCTGAACATTGATATTCCCATTGATCGCGTGAGGAACGCCTTGCGTCTGGAAAAAGAGGTGTCCCGTTCGGAGGTCTCCGCGGGTGATTTTCTACAGTATCGCCTAACCCTCACCAATCTTAACCATAAAGACCCAATGAACGCAGACCCCAACGCTGGCGCGGTTTCCGAAGTGAAGATCGAGGACCGACTTCCTCTGGGAATGCGGTTTGAGCCGGGATCGCTTCGCCGAGGGGGGCTGTCTGTTCCTGATCCCACTATCAGCACAGATGGCCGGACGATCACCATCACCGTGGGGACTGTTCCACCGGATGGCCGTATCGAGTTGACCTATGTGGTCCTGGTGGGCGTGGGGTCGCCTGTCGGAGAGGCCGTGAATCATGCCGTGGCGTTAACTAAGGCGAGTGTCGTATCTAATAAAACGCAGGTCGCCGTACAAATCCGTGAGCCGCTTTTTCGAGAACGGTTTACCCTGATTGGCCGTGTGGTCGAGGGGGATTGTCAAACCCCCATGCAGGAATTAAAAGGGGTAGGCAATGTTCGTCTGCTTATGGAGGATGGGGCCTTTGTGCTCACCGATTCGGATGGGCAATATCACTTCAATGGGGTGCGCCCCGGCACCCATGTCGTGCAGATTGATACCGGCACGTTGCCGCCCAACCTGATTCCCCGCTCCTGCATGGACAACAGCCGGTTTGCAGGGAATGCCGCCTCCCAGTTTGTGGACGCCACAGGGGGATCACTTTGGCGGGCCGATTTTTATCTCACGCCTATTACGGCCGCAAAAAGCGTGGAAGATAACAGGCCCTCCCTCGATGACCTCTTTGTAAAAATTCGCCCCACTATACTGGATGACACCAAGGCCGCCGGTGGAGAGACCGATTGGCTCACGGGGCAGGAACCTGGCTTTGCATGGTTATTTCCAGGGCCGGATCATAATCCGCGTTCACCCGCGATCAGGGTGGTGATTAAACATGCCCCGGATCAGGTAATTCGACTCAGAAGTAATGGTCAGCCAGTCAACCCCGTTTACTTTGATGGCACTCAAACGCTTGCTAATACGCCGGTTGCCGTGAGTATTTGGCGGGGCATTCCGCTTATGGAAGGGGATAATCTGTTGGAGGCCGATGTGATGGATGCCGTAAGCGGTGAGCTGATCGCAACGGTGACGCGCCAGGTGCATTATGCCAATCAGGCCGATCATGTTCAACTGGTGCCGGAAGAATCTATCCTGGTGGCGGATGGAATGCACAAACCGACTGTTGCCCTTCGTCTGTTGGATCGCTATAACCGCCCGGTACGTGCGGGTGTTTCAGTGGAGTACACGATCAACCCGCCCTATGCTCCCGCAACGATAACAGATCTGGATGCCCTTTTTCATGACAGAGATCAGCAACGGTTTACAGTCGAAGGGGATGATGGAATGGCCTATATCACGCTTGCTCCTACCACCGAGTCGGGTGCGGTGGTGCTCCACTTCGATCTTCCTAGCAGGCTGGGCCAGGCTCAGGAGGTACGTGTCTGGCTGACTTCCGAGTTACAGGATTTTGTCGTGGTTGGTTTTGCAGAAGGCACAGTGGGCTTTAATAAATTATCCGGCAACATGGAGGCGCTGACCGAACAGGGCCATGAGGAAGGGCTATCAACCAGTGGCAATACCAGCCTTTATGCAAAAGGGCGGATTCTGGGGAAATGGCTACTGACGTTATCGTATGACTCCGATAAACGGGAGGAATCGTTTGGCCGCAAGGACCTCTTTTCCACCATTGATCCCAACGCATTCTATACGCTCTACGGCGATAGCAGTACGCAGCATCAGGATGGATCAAGTCGGGAGAATCTTTACCTCAAACTGTCGCGTGACCCGTTTTACCTCCTGTTGGGTGATTACGATACCGGACTCACCGAGACGCAGTTGTCGCGTTATAGCCGTAACCTGACCGGTCTTAAGACGGAATATCACGGGGCGCTTGATCTGACCCTGTATGCCTCTGAAACCGATCAGCATTCCGTGCGAAACGAGATACAGGGCAATGGCACCTCCGGGTTGTACCGCGTCCATCCGAATATTCTGATCAACAGTGAACGCATTCGAATCGAGACGCGCGATCGTTTACGAAGCGAACGGATTATGAAGACTGAAAACCTGATTCGTTATATTGATTATGATATTGATTATAGCGCCGGTACGCTTTTCTTTCACAAGCCAATTGCCAGTCGTGATACCGACTTTAACCCGATCTTTATTGTTATAGAGTATGAGGCCTTTAGCGTCGTGGGCCGTGATCTTAATTTTGGCGGACGCGCCGGGGCACACCTGTTTCATGATCGCCTGATTGTGGGGGGAACCTATATCCAGGAGGGGAACTATCTTGGCGAGACCTATTTAAGCGGCATGGATATGAAGTGGAGGCTGGGATCGGATACCCACTTGCGACTTGAGGCGGCGGGTAGTGAGGGTCAGGTGGCCACAGTGAACCGCGTGGGAGATGCTACCCTGATAGAATTGGAACACCATACTAATCGAATGGATGCCCTGGTGTATCTGCGGCAACAGGAATCCGACTTTGGTTTGGGACAACAGAATGGAAGTGAAAGAGGTACCAGGAAGATGGGGCTAGACAGCCGTTTGCGAATGAGCCAAAAGGTTTCACTGGAGGGGGAGGTCTACCAGCAGGACAACCTGATAACGGACGCGGGTCGCAGTGTGGCGAACGCGCAACTCACGTATCATTCCGATTGGGGCGCTGTGAATAGCGGCGTGCAATGGGCAAAAGATACGATGGCAGGCGCCGATGCGGCGGAGTCCCGGCAGGCATTGGTCGGTGGCAGCCGGTATTTTCTGGATAGAAAACTGGAACTGCATACCCAGGGGGAATTTTTATTGGGCGATGCCAACCCCAGTGTGGATTTTCCAGCGCGCTACCTCTTTGGCGCGACCTACGGTGATGATGTTCAATGGATCCTAACCCAGGAATGGACGGACGGTCAGACGTTGGATACGTCCATGACCCGTATTGGGGTTCATGCCGTCTTATGGAAAGGGGCGCGACTCACAAGCACGCTCAACCAGAGTGGGCCATTGCATACCGCCTCTGACACCTTCGGACAATTGGGGTTGTCCCAGACGTTTCAGATTGGCGAACGGTGGCGATTCGACTTTTCGACCGATAACAACCGCCGATTTAATGAAACAACCGCTCAATTGGTGAATCCTCGTCCAGGTTATCCCACACTTCCCTATGAAGACTTTGTTGCGGTCAGTGGCGGCATGGCCTATTTATCCGACCTGTGGTCGGGGGAGCTTCGCATCGAAAATCGTGACGGCGCGAGTGCCAATCGCTCAGGGATAACAACCAGTCTCTTGCGTTCCGCCCAAGAGGGGGTGGCCTTTGCCCTGTCTGTGCGGGCGTTTCAGCACGAGACCGGCGTCGCCCAATATCGGTTGGCTGAGACCGGGCTGTCCTGGGCCTTCCGACCGTTGGGGCACGCCTGGTCGGCGCTGGACAAACTGGAGTTTCGTTACGATGCAACTGAGAATGGGACTGGTGTTTCCGGCGACAATCCGTTAAGTCACACTATTAATCAGGTTAGAGACGGGCAGTCCAAACGGATCATTAACAATATTGTTTTAAATCGGGTATCGCGACCGTGGACCCAACAGGATCGTCAAGGGAATTTGTTTGTCCTGCACCAACGGCATCAATGGTCGCTTTATTACGGCTCCAAATATGTCGTGGATCAGATTGACCAAATGGACTATGGCAGCTATACCGACTTGACCGGTGTTGAATGGCGGTATGACCTGACACGCCGTATGGATATGGGGCTGCGGGCGGGCATGCTGCATTCCTACCGGGCCGATCAGATTGCCTATTCGTGGGGGCCGCAATGGGGTTTTTGGCCCATTGAAAATCTATGGATGACGTTGGGCTACAACTGGATCGGTTTTTACGACGCCGACTTTAAAGACGCAGGATATACCGCCAACGGCTTTTATCTGAAGCTCAGAATGAAGTTTGATCAGAACACACGGCTTCCAGGGAGGGAGAGTTGATCATGCGGGTTCAACTTCATGTTGCCATCGTTGTATCGGGAGCGGCTCTTCTGATGGTCTTCCATCTGCTGTTTGCCACCCCTTGTTATGCTTGTGGGGAACCGGGGAAGGAGGGGGTCGGATCGCTTTCTGGCGTCATCAACACCTATTATCCGGGCACCACTTCCGTACCAAGTAATGCAACCCGTATTACCCTAGGCCCTTCCATTGGCAATTCCGCTACAATTCAACCGGGCGACCTCTTGCTGATTATTCAGATGCAGGATGGACAGATCAATACCTCCGACTCCGATGCCTATGGCAATGGGATAGGGGGTGATATCCCTTATCCACCCGCGATCAATCCGGGGGCCAATAACGCAAGCGGTCTTACCAGCCCTATCAATGCCGGTCTCTATGAATTCGGGGTGGCGGCCAATGCCGTTGGTACCAGCGGAGGCGTTCTTTCTTTGAAGCGATCGCTGATCAACGGCTATACCAACGCCGGTGTCAGTGCCACGCAGGGTCAGAGGCGGTTTCAGGTCGTGCGCGTGCCGCAATATTCCAGCGCGACACTGGTGGGTGCCGTTCGTGCCACACCGTGGAATGGCGCAACCGGTGGGATTGTGGCCTTTGATGTAGCCGGCCATCTGAATTTTGCAGGACAAACCATTGATGTGAGCGGCCAGGGTTTCCGAGGCGGCCGTGGAATCGGAACCGGTTATAACAGCCCCACCAAATTTATATTTGTCAGCACAGCGAGTGTGCATGGCTTTAAGGGGGAAGGGATTGCCGGCACGCCGACTGACATGTGGAATGGCGTCGGTGTGATTACGGGTGGTAGTGGCTATCCTGTTGGCAGCCGAGGAATGGGCGCCCCCGGAAACGCCGGTGGCGGCGGCACATCGGATACGGCTGGTGGGGGTGGCGCCAACTACGGCGCAGGAGGACGCGGCGGTGATGAATACTGCCCACAAACAATTTGCCTCTTTAAACTGGATAGCTCAAAGGTTCATAACGTTGGCGCTTTAGGAGGGCTGGGGGGGCTGATCCCCACTGGGACCTTAAGCGTAACACGCCTGATGATGGGCGGCGGTGGCGGCGCAGGTCCAGACCACAATGATAAATCGGGTCATGGTGGCGTGGGAGGAGGGATGGTTATTATTCGCACAGGCACGAGTAGCGGAACTGGACTTATTAATGCGAGAGGTGGGACCGCTCCCAATCCGATTGGAACAGGAAACGC
>SBBA01000101.1 GCA_005239925.1 Candidatus Troglogloeales bacterium
CGCGGTGCTCGGAATCCTCATGTACACTGCGTACATTGCGGTTCCTCCGCTCCGTGCGCCTTGCATTTGGGCCGCTCGCTACGGTTTTTAGAGGTGCCCAGAAGTAGAGGAAAAAACACGATAGCAACAAGAAGGTAATAAGAAGAGACGACGGCAGCAAACAGGTGTGACGCCCTTGGCTACCGCCGCCTCTTGAGGACCCAACATCCACCCATAAGGGAGGACGTATGCCGTTTGCACGACAAAGAGCCCACTTTTTTTATTGTAGCAGGCGGAACAATAAAAATCAAAGCAACACAAGAAGGAGGGTAAGGCCATGAACCAGATAGCAGGCAAGATAAGGTCAGTTCATTTTTGGGTAGGAGTCGTTGCAGCAGTATTGCTATCCGTACCCGTTATTTCAGATACGGCGCTGGCGCTGACTCCGGCCGGAACCGTCATTGGCAACCAGGCGACGGCCACCTATCAGGATAGCGCAGGAAACCAGTTCACGGCCCAATCCAACCTGTTCTCTGTGACGGTTTCAAAGGTCGCGGGGCTTTCGCTCACCCCGTCCGCACAATCGCGGGCGAGCGCACCTGGGAATCAGGTTCAGTTTCCTCACACGATCAAAAACACGGGAAATGCGGATGATACATTCAATCTGACAACGGCAACGGGTAGCGTTGTGACCCTCACCTCGGTTGCGGTCATTCGGGATGATAATGGCGATGGTCTGGCCAATCCGGGCGAGCCTACCATTACCTCCGTTGTTCTGGCGATGGATCAAAGCCAGATGGTTGTCGTTCGCGGGATCATTCCCACTACCGCAACGAACGGCCAGGCGGGAACGATCACGTTAACGGCGACATCGGCCTTTAATGCTGCCGTGACCTCTTCTTCAACCGATACAGCGGATGTGGTCACCAAGGCGGTGATCTCCATTTCCAAGTCGGTCTCGGCCCTGTCGGTCAATCCTGGCGGCACGTTGGATTACACGATCAACTACACCAACGTGGGCATTGCCTCGACCAGTGGGATTGCCGTTACGCTCGATGGAGCGGCAGCCACCCGACATGTGGTGCGAGACGTGTTACCGGTGAATACCACCTTTAATTCGTTCCTGGGGGTACCGACGCCGGCAGGGGGCCAACTGGTCTTCCACGTCAGTGGCGTGGCTGATCCGGATACGTATAAGACGACGCTGGGGGCAGGAGAAACCGCCGACGCGGTGGCTTATCTCTTTACAACCGCACTGACCGGAGGACAGTCCGGTGTTTTTTCCTTCCGCATTAATGTGGTTGCCAGTGCCCAGGTTCAGACGATCAGCAATACGGCCGTCATGAAGTTCCATGACAGCCTGGCCGCAACCAGTCAGAGCAGCAACACGACGACCACGTCGGTCAACCATGTAGCTGCGGTGGTGATTCGGGATACCGATGCAACTATTGATGACATCCAGCCGGTGACTTCAGGCAGCGCCGGATCGACGATCGTGTTTACCAATCAGGTTCAGAATACGGGAAATGGGGTTGACCGGTTCAACATCACGGTGGCCAATGTTTCCTTCCCCTCCGGCACGACGTTTGCGCTTTTTGCGGCGGATGGGACAGCCCCCTTGTTGGATACCAACTCGGATGGCATTCCAGACACCGGCCTGATGAATGCATCGGCGACGTTGAACATTATCATGAAGGCGACGCTCCCAGCCAATGCGACCAATGTCGGTGCGCCGTTTAATGCAACGGTAACCGCCAAATCGGTTGCCAACAGTGGCATCTCCGACCCGGTCACCAATCGTCTCCTGGAGATTGTCTTTGCGAAGGTGGATCTAACCAACACTACTGCCCTGATCGCCGGTGCCCCCCTGGAACCAGGTGAAGGCCCGGGGCCTGAGGGCAGTGCGGTGTTGTCTGTTACGGGCGATCCCGGGGCAACGGTCAATATTGATCTGCATGTGAACAATACGGGGCCGAATCCAGACACCTTCGAACTACAGTTCTCGAATGTGGGCGCGGGCTTTGCCCCCGATGTGCTGCCGTCTTCCATTACAGCCATCCAGTTTTTCATGGGGGATGGTTCTGGAAATCCAACCGGGGCGCCGATTACCAGTACGGGCCAGATTGGCGCCTCTGGAAACAAGGAGATCATTGCCAAGGTAACGGTCTCCTCCTCAGCGATTGGCGGGGCCGTCGTCAACCTGTTCTTCCGTGGAATTTCTGCATCCTCCGGGGCCGTTGATATTATCTTTGATCAGTTGACGGTCAACACCATCCGGGGGATAACGTTACAGCAGAATCAGACGGGCCAAACCTCGCCCGGTTCGGCAACGACTTATTCCCATATCTTGAAAAACGTTGGGAATGTAACCGAGCCGTCTATTACCCTGGCGGCTACGAATAGCCAGGGTTCGCTGGGATTTTTGACCACGATCTATCTGGATAATAACGGCGATGGATTGATCAATGGCGCCGATGCCGTGATTACCTCGATTGATTCACTGACGGCGGGTACATCGGCCAATCTGATTATTCGGGTAGCTGCGCCCTCCTCGGCGGCCAATGGTGTGATTGATACCATGACGCTCACCGCAACGCCGACGGGAACGGTGGGTGGGGTAGCCGCGCCATCGGCGAAATCCAACATCGATGTGACCACCACAGTCACCGGTCAAATCGAATTGACTCTAGCCGCTTCGCCCAGTGGGCAGCAACCTCCGGCGACGGTAATCACTTATACAGTCACCTATCTGAATGTTGGCGCCGCTGCGGTGAGTTCGCTTGTGGTGACCGATGCCATTCCGGTGAATACCACGTATGTGGCCGGGTCACTACGTTTAGGTGCAACGGTTCTGTCCGATGCCGCGGATGCCGATGCCGGAACGTTGATCGGC
>SBBA01000182.1 GCA_005239925.1 Candidatus Troglogloeales bacterium
ATTGAAAAGGCGGTGACGGCGGCGCGCGCCCGCGAGGCGGCCCGCAAGGCCAAGGAGCTGATTCGGCGCAAAAATGCGTTGGATGGCGGCTCATCGCTTCCTGGGAAACTTGCCGATTGCTCGGAGAAGGACCCCGCGTTAAGTGAAATCTATCTCGTAGAGGGTGATTCGGCCGGTGGGTCGGCCAAGCAGGGACGGGATCGCCGTTTCCAGGCGATCTTGCCGTTGAAGGGCAAGATTCTCAATGTGGAACGGGCGCGGTTCGACAAGATGATCTCGTCCGAAGAGATTCGGATTCTGATTACGGCCTTAGGCTGCGGGGTGGGTGACGACTTTGATATTGCGAAGGCCCGTTATCATCGTATCATTATCATGACCGATGCCGACGTGGATGGCGCCCATATCCGCACCCTGCTTCTGACCTTTTTCTATCGGCAGATGACGCCGTTGATTGAGAACGGGTTTATCTACATTGCCCAGCCTCCTTTGTTTAAGGTGAAGCGAGGCAAGACGGAGCAGTATATCAAGGATGAGCCGCTTCTTAGGGAGTATCTGTTCACGGCGGCCAAGGGGGAGGTGCATCTTTATTCGAACCAGGATACGGCTACAAACGGGGGGAAGATTTCGGGAGAACGGATTAAGGTCTTTTTGAAAAAGTTTGTTGCCTTTGAGGCGTTACTGGATCATTTTTCAAGAAAGCAGATTGATTCCGACCTGCTTCGTTTATTTGTTTCCGAGGGCGATTTGACGGTATCGCTTTTAAAGGATCAGGGTCGGCTGACCGCGTTTCTTTCCGAGATCGAGCAAAAGTTCCGTGCCGTCTCTCCGGAGGGGGGGCTTGATTTTCTAGTGACCACGGACGAGGAGCACGAGTCGTTTCGCGTGGAGTGCAGGGTGATTCGTAATGGGTCGGTCAAAAGGTTTTATCTGGATGAGCATCTGATTACCAGTCCGGAATTTACGGAGCTTTACAACCTCTCGCCCAAAAAGATTGGGCTGGGGCTTCCGCCGTACCGGATTTCAGACCCCGACGGAGAGTTTACCTATCCGACGACGGCTGGGTTGCTCAATCATATTTTGGAACGGGGCAAGAAGGGGCTTTCGATTCAGCGTTATAAAGGGTTGGGGGAGATGAATCCCAACCAGCTCTGGGAGACGACGATGAACCCGGAAAAGCGAACCCTCCAACGGGTGCAATTACAGGATACGGTTGAAACCGAGAAAATCTTTGCCAAGCTGATGGGGGAAGAGGTGGAGCCGCGTCGTCTATTTATTGAACAACACGCCCAGGAAGTCAAAACCCTGGACATCTAGTGGGACTGGCCAGTGGCACGGCCACGGCGAATAACAGCGCCCGTTGGGCCGTTGTGGGTCGTAGTTGAGTCCTGTTCCCATCTGACAATTCCCCTTTTTTCTATGCTGCTGTCTGTAAGTTATAACTCCTTTTCTCTTCTGCTATAGTTCGTGAATCTAGGAGGGTTTGCATTGGGATTTTCCCATAGCAATACTTCCCGCTATGGGGCCTCACTTCATTATACTCCTTGATCCATTCATCCAAATCCTTCTGAAGGCTACATTCCAGGCATAGGAATATCTCTCAGCCACAGGCACTATCGGCAGTGTATCCGATTGGATAACATTTGTTATCCAATCGGATACACTTTCTAAGAAAAGCGTTGTTGCCCTTATCTGTTTTTTCTCCCCATAAAAAAATAAAAGATCATTATTAATGCGTCAATAAAGGGTGTTTTCGATATCTGTATTCAGATCAGTCAGAACAAACACTTGGTTGGCACACTTTTCGCTATGTTGTAGCGCATCAGAATGGAGATAGCGAGAAAAGGGATCTTTTATGTTGGTGGGGGATCCTCTTTTCTAAAACGACACCAACATAAAAAGGAGATCAACAATGTTAAAGCTATGGGACAAGTCAAAACGAATTTTATTGATAGGAGGGTTTATGTTGGCGAGTATCATACAAACCCTCGTGGGGTCAACTGCATTTGCGGTGGACCTCAGTATTACAGGTTTAGAGGTAACACAATCTATTCAGCACATGGGTAGCACAATGAACCCGGACAATAGTCTTACCCTGATTCGGGGGCGACGGACAACGGTGCGTATGTATATCGACGTCGGGGGCACTGTCCCGGTTGCCGGAGTGGATGGCAATCTTCAAGTCCTGGTCAACGGGGTTCCTATGGCAGGATCGCCGTTTAGCGCAGAGAATGGCCCTATTACGGCACCCGTCTCTCCGGATCGGGAAGAGACAAACCACACGCTCAATTTTGAATTCCAGGTGCCGGGATTTAGTATCTTGGGGCCGCTTACATCTAATGTGCAGCTCATTGGAACAGTTGATCCTGCCGGGACAATCGCTGAAACCAATGAGGCGAATAACAGCACAACCAGCAACCATAATTTTGAGTGTCGTAGAAGTCCGTCCATAGGTTACGTACCGATTAACTATACATTTCCAGAGTCTGATCCCAGTAACATGGGGCTTCCCAGCGCATTTAAGATGTCGCCTGGAATAGGAGATGATTTTATCTGGCACACTTATCCGATTCCGGATCCACCCAATTATTATCAGTTACCCGGAGGAGCCACAAATCTCACAACAGATGTAGATTTGAGTATTGGAACCCTGCTGAGTGACCTTGATACAAGGCGTGTCATGACGGTTCCTACACCCGACCTCATTTATGGTTGGATGCCAGGGAACCCTATTGCCGGCAATGGGTGGGCTACGGTCGGGGGCACTTCAGCATTTGGCAACACCCAAGATTCTCCTAACCGATACCAGCGGACATTTGCCCATGAGGTAGGGCATCTGTTTGGTCTTGATCATAACTATCGATTCCTAGATCCCGAGGTCGGTTTCGATGGCGGGTTCCCGGGGCTGGAAGTGACTGCGACGGATGACTGTGATCCTTCAGGTATTCAGGGTACGAAATGTCGTGCCCTAAAAGATTTTATGTATCCTGCCCAACTCACTACATCCGCCTGGATTGATCCAGTGAGCTACGGCTTTATTGCGAGCCACCCATTGGTCCAAAGCACCGGGTGCAGGATAAATTTATCTCCAATATCGCACCCCAAAATCCCCAGAATAAGGGAGATTGTTTTAATGACGGGTCTCATTCCGAGCTTTGTTCCGGTCGGGTGTGAGGTTATTGATTGCTGCCCCGGGTGCCCAGGAAGCATGCGCACCAAAATTTATGAGTTAAGAGCACCTGTTGAGTTGACACCGAATAACCCTAAAGGTACAAAACAGGTTCAACTAAGAGACCCAAATGGAAAAGTGCTTTTTGAACAGAATTTTGATGCTGCATTTGGTGTGGGGGACTCAGAGTTGGAAAGAGAACAAAACATGGTGCCTTTTACCCTTGTCCTGCCACGGGTTAAAAATGTTGCTCAAGTGGTTCTTTTGTCCAACGGGAAGGAAATCTTTAAACAGGTTCGATCTTTTAATCGGCCTATCATTCGAATTCTCTCTCCCCAGGCGGGTGGAGAATTAAACGGCTCGATTGTCTGGGAAGGTTTGGACAAAGACAAGGATCCATTAACCTATTCCTTGCAGTATAGCCCCGATGGTGGGAGAACGTTTGTATCGCTTGCCGCCAATTTAACGGGCATGGAATTCTCGGTTGATCCGTCGCAAATTCCAGGAAGCCGTGGCTTAAGGGGAGGCCTGCTTCGGCTCATTGCAACCGATGGGCTGAACACGACAATCACCCAAATCACGGGGCTTCGGGTGCCAGAAAAACTGCCAACGGTTCAGATTCTTAAACCGGCGCACTCCATGGCAGGTGAAGTGGCCACCATTCGTCAGGGCAGTCCGTTGATTCTGGTTGGACAGGGACAAGACCTGGAGGATGGCCCCCTGGCTAATGGTAGGCTCCAGTGGCTTATTGGTGGGAGACCGGTGGGTAGAGGACGTGTTCTTCAGATTGATACAAAGACCCTCCGTGTGGGACCGCATCAAGTGACTCTGATCGGGGTAGACAGCAGCAAGAATCAGGTGAGAGCCACGGCAAAGATCATCATCGGGCCTCATTTAGAGGCAAGCGCCACTCCTGTGATACCCATAGTACCCAACATACCGATCATACCGGTTGTGTTCAACAATCCGATAACAACAATAGGGCGATAAGGCCCCCCACGCTCCATCAGACGGCCGTGCTTTAGGTAATGCCTAGGGCACGGCCGTTACCATTTTAGGAAAGGCCGACTCGCTCCAGAACGAGGTGGAGGATATTGCTTGCCAAAGAAACTCTTAAAAATAATTTTGTTGCATTCGACAGCTTCAATCGCTACTTTTAGGTTAAACAGGACGTTTTATCTGCCCTTTTAGAAACGCGATGGCCTCTTCGCAATTGGTGATCCTTCCAGAAAGCTGTTCTTCCCTTAACAGCCTTAAAAAGGCCCCCACATCGGGGCCGGAGGTAATGTCTAATGCCGCCATCACGTCTCGTCCCGAGAGTAGCGGCTTGGGCAGATCGGCCTTGCCCTGGCTCAATAACATCATCTTCGCAAGTCGTGCCTTTAATTGTTGGTAATGACGCATCTCTGGAACTTGAGAGGGAGGAACCGTTGCGTTGCCATCACAAAAAATCAATTGCATTAATTTTCGCCCCGGCCGGTCGGGATTCAAAAAATACTTTTCGATTGTGGAGGCCCGCATTGCATCAACCTCGCCATGAACTAAAATTAGATGCTTTTGGATCAGCCAGGCCAGGGTATCCTCGCTGACTGCATGCCGGGTTCCTTTGGGCAGACTGGCGAGTTTCAATCGTTCCACCAGTTGACGGGCGAGGGCCGCCCCTACGGTATCGTGATTATTAAATCGAATCCGATCCACCCCATCTTTTTCAGGCGTCTGAATGGTATACGGTTTCCCCACGTCATGCAGCAACACAGAGAGGGCGTTTTCCGCATCAAATTCGGTTTGAAACTCCTCATAAAAGGCGGGGGAGGCCAGGTGTGTAAGGGCCAATCGAGTATGGGTCCAGACATCCCCTTCCGAATGGAATTGTTCCGGCTGAGGACACCCTTTCATTTTTAAAAGCTCCGGGATGAGTTCAGCAAAGGCGCCGCTTTGATCCCACAAATCAAACATTCTCACCGGGTCACAGACCAGCGCGCGAAGCAGTTCCTTGGCAATGGTCTCTCGCGGCACAATCAATGCGCCACTCTCATCTTTGGCATTAATTGCGCTGATCCCCTGGCAAAGGGCGGCCCATGTGGACGGCTCAAATTGAAAACGAAGCTGGCAGGCAAAACGAAGTCCCCGAAGGAGCCGAGAATAATCCTCTGAAAATCGTACCGCTGGGTCGCCAACGGCACGTATCCACCCTGCCTCCAAATCGTTCAACCCGAAGAAAGGATCAATCAAAGCCAATCGCGTGATATCCACCGCCATGGCATTGATTGTAAAATCGCGTCGTATTAGATCTTGTTCGATGGGAAGATCGGAATCGGTATAAATTTCAAAATCGCGATATCCGCCCGTGTTAGAAAAGGAGCGTTCGGTGCGTGGCAGCGCCACGTCAATTTCGAGATCGGTATCGTCCGGTCGAAATTTATAGACGCCAAAGTTTTTTCCCACAAAGTGGACTTTTCCATGGCAATTTAAAAAGTGACGTAAATCGGAGGCGGAAACCTTGCGAATCAAGAAGTCGGTATCTTTTGTCTCACGGCCAAGAAGAAAGTCACGAACAGCGCCACCTACCAAGTAGCTTTCTCCTTGAGGAAAGCTCTTTTCAAAATGATGTAAAAAGGGGAAGACGGACCGAAGCTGCTTGACCTTGTGGAAAAGATTGTCGGTCGAATAAGACATTGATCTATGGCCCTCCGTCCGCTACGAGCGGAAGCGAGCGGAGCCCTCCCGCAGCCGGCGTTCCGGCCGTTGGTCGGTCTAAACATGCAGATATAGCAACTGAAAATTATCTGCACAAGAAACAGTGATGTCACCAATAAAGAATCTAAAGGCACCTCTAAAAACCGTCGCGAGCGGCCCAAGTGCAAGGGCTACTACGCGAAGGAACCGCAATGGTCGCAGTGTACATGAGGACTCCTAGCACTGTGCAATGCAGTAATTGGGTCGCGCAGTAGGTTTTTAGAGGTGCCGCTAACTTATAACAGAAACGCCCTTAAGGGGAAAGACCAGGCTTTCCCCCAAGGGCGTTGCGCAGACTCTTCAAGAAAGTTGTCGGTTTCTTTCGTTGCCGAGATTAGTGTGCCGCAGGTTCTTCTGCAGCAGGTGCACCTTCTTCCACAACCGCTTCTTCACTAGGTGCCTCTTCCACAGCTTCTTCTGCAGCCGGCGCTGCCTCTTCAGCGGGAGGCGCTGGCGCTTCCACAGCAGGCGGCGGCTCTACAGCCTTCTCCTTCGACGTTTCATAATTGCAACTTGCAACTCCAAGAGCGATTAAAAGAGCTCCAAGAATTTTAACCCCACTTTTCATCGTTATATCCCCTTTCCTATTGTTATACTGGGTTTGTTGACCCATGAGCCATAAGGACCCACCCTATTGACCCCTTTCTCTACTAGAGACCCAGGTTCTAACACATTGTTTTCCAGTATGTCAAGGCTTATTGTACTGGAGTTTCCTGAGTTTTTCAGCCGAAATCGAGGGAGAGCTAGAAAAATTGGGTGTTATTGGGTTTGATTCCTCTGAGGGCCGTCTTATCTGGAAACAGGAGATTATAGATTCCGTCGGCTACCGCATAATTAAAAAAACTGGGCACACCA
>SBBA01000096.1 GCA_005239925.1 Candidatus Troglogloeales bacterium
CCAGCGCTTCTAACACCCGCAACAAATCTGCTGAAATCAAAAATAACCCCAAAATGCCTTCCTAAATTGCCTTTTCCTGTTATATTGCGGAATCGCTGGCCCTTAAATCGTTTACTCGCTTTCGCTCATGCCAGACGAGTATAATACCCCTATATCGGTAGAAGAAGAAATTTTAGAAAGAGGAAGAATGCAGATCAGCAAACAACAGACAGCTCAGGTAGCAAAATTGGCTCAATTGGCGCTTGGCCCCGATGAGATGAAACAGTTTTCGGAGCAGTTGAGCAACATCTTGACCTACGTGGAGCAACTCAACAAGCTGGATACGTCGAAGATTACGCCGACCTCGCATGTTATTCCGTTATCCAATGTATTTCGAGAAGATGTGGTTACCCCTTCCCTTGCCATGGAAGAGGCGATTGGAAACGCGCCGGATAAGGCTGTTCCATTTTTCCAAGTGCCGAAGATTATTGAATAGGAATCCTTGATGCTACGACAGATGTTGAAATCAAAAATACACCGGGCGACGGTTACCGAGGCCAACCTCAACTACGAGGGAAGCATCACCGTGGATCGTGACTTGATGGATGCCGCGGGGCTTCATCCTTTCGAACAGGTGATGGTTTCCAATCTCAATAACGGAGAACGATTAGTGACGTATGTCATCCCCGGGAAAAAAGGTTCAGGGGTGATCTGCTTAAACGGCCCAACCGCACGTAAAGGGGTGGTTGGGGATCTCGTCATACTCTTTTCCTATGCCCACTATAATGAAAAAGAGATGGAAAAATTTGAACCGATTATTGTAGCCGTGGATAAAAAGAATCAGATCATCCATACAAAGAACAAGATATGACCCCTCCCTTTAGTAGCGCCTCTCTTTCTGCCATTTCGCCGGCTTTACTTTATTTCCGTTGGCTATAACTAACCTATTTATAGGGTACCTCTAAAAACTGCCTAGCTGCTGCGTTACGCGCACATAACGACGCCTGCGGTGCTTGGAATTCTCATTGTACACTGTGACTATTGCGATTCCTGTGCATAGTAGCCCTTGCATTTGAGTCGCTAGTGTTTTTAGAGATGCCCATTGAAAAGAAAGGTTGGTATCCCTGTAAGGATCGGAGAAAGTATGAGAGAAGAGAATGATAGTAAGCTTCTCTGTCCTTTCTTCTCGCCCTTTGGGGAGAGGGTGAGGGGAGTGTAAAGTGGCGGAGAGAGAGGGATTCGAACCCCCGATAGAGTTTCCCCTATATCTGATTTCGAGTCAGACGCCTTCAACCGAACTCGGCCATCTCTCCGCGATGAATATTACCCCTCTTCTGAAGCCTGCGTGTTTTAAAAAAATCCTTCAGGAGCGTTTCCGATAGATCGGCATGAACCCCACCCATCACCTCAATCGCATGTCTGATCTTTCGATCGCCAATCACATCATGCACCGATCCACAGGCCCCGGCCTTCGGGTCCCATGCCCCAAAAACCAACCGATTGACCCGTGCTTCCAAAATCGCCCCGGCACACATCGCACAAGGTTCTAATGTGACATACAGCGTTCCACCCAGTCGCCACCGAGAAAAAGCCTTGGCTGCCTTCTTCAAAATCAGTATCTCGGCATGTGCCGTTGGATCGTTTCGGCCTTCTTTAAGGTTATAGGCCATAAACCGACGCCCATTACAAATAAAAACGGCCCCGATGGGAACCTCTCCTCGACTCGCCGCCCTTTTCGCGGCCAACAAGGCCGTCCGCATCTCCTCTATATCTATTGGCGAAGAGGCCAAGGGATTCACTTTGCTTGATCAGTGCGCGATAAGGTGTTCTGCAATCTGAACGGCGTTGAGCGCGGCGCCCTTGCGTAAATTGTCTCCAACCACCCAAAGATGAAGACCGTTTAGCACCGAGGCGTCTTCTCGGATTCGCCCCACGTAAATATCGTCCTGGCCTGTGGTCATCAGCGGCGTCGGATAGAGTCCGTGCGAAGGGTCATCAAACACAATCACTCCGGGCGCCGCAGACAGAATCGCCCGTGCCTCGTTGGGGGTCAGTTTTTTTTCGCATTCGATATTTACTGACTCTCCATGAGAGCGAAAGACCGGAACCCGAATGGTGGTCGCCGTAATCGAAAGCAGCGGGAGATCGAGTATCTTCCGCGTCTCGGCCATGATTTTTGTTTCTTCCTCCGTGAAGCCTGTTGCCGGATCGGTATCCCAGTTGACAATACAATTAAAGGCGATCTGCTCTTTATACACCTCACACTTCGCCTCTTGAAAAGAAAGGATCGCCTTGGTCTGATCCATCAATTCATCCATCGCATCCTTCCCCGTGCCGGATACCGATTGAAACGTGGTCACGATGACCCGGCGAAGCCCCGCGGCATCATGCAAGGGCTTTAAGGCCATTACCAGTTGCGCCGTAGAGCAATTGGGATTGGCAATAATGCCGGGATGCAATGAGCAAGCGGCCCCGTTGACCTCCGGCACAACCAATGGCACCGTGGGTTCCATTCGGTAGGCGCTAGAGTTATCAACCACTACGGCACCGGCGGCCACGGCGTGAGGGGTGAATTGCTTGCTCAACGCGGCGCTGGTTGCGCCCAAGACAATATCCATACCGGAAAAAACATCCGAGGATAACTTTTCAACCGTAATCTCCTGATCCCGAAAAGAAAGGGTTGTTCCTGCCGAACGTTCGGAGGCAAACAGACGAAGCCGCTCCACCGGAAATTTTCGTTCCTCCAGAACGGAGACCATCTCCTGGCCGACCACCCCCGTGGCCCCCATAACGGCAACTTGATATGCGTCTTTCTTCAGCATGGTTCTTGATCCGGTATTCTGCCTTTTTGTTTGAAAAAATGCAATGTGCCTATTTCTTCCCATCCACACCCCAAATACGAGTCAGCATTTTTCACTTTCTTTCAGCAATATATTGCCCCGCTATTGATTCTTACCCCTATATATAGTATAGAATTCCCCCATTGTTATCTGTTATGGGAATACGGTAGGGAAAAATGGCTGAACTGGCTGAATTAGAAGTAGAGTCCTCTTTAGGGGTCAAGGTACCCAACTTTGAAGGCCCATTAGAATTACTCCTTCATCTGATCAAAGAAGACGAAATTAATATCTACGATATACCCATCGCCAAGATTACCCAGCAATATCTTGAGGCGCTTGATGTCATGAAATCGTTGAATCTGACCATCGCGGGGGATTTTCTCGTCATGGCCGCCACGCTGATCCATATTAAATCAAAGATGCTGCTCCCCGTCCATGAGACGGAAGAGGACGAAGATAGGGAGGAGGGAGAAGACCCGCGTCAGGAACTGGTTGCCCGCCTGTTGGAGTATAAAAAATTCAAAGAGGCCGCGGAGGGGTTGGCCGTGCGTGAGTCTACGTGGAGACAGATTTTCTTTCGCACCCCTGCCGAGGCGACTGCTTCGGATGAGATTTATCTGGGCGACCTGACCGCATTCGATCTGTTTAGCGCCCTTCAAAAGGTCATTGCAAGACTCCCGGCAGACAAGGCGGGATTGACCATTGAGCCGGACGCCCTCTCCGTTCGGGATCAGATTAATTTTATTGTGTCGAAGATGGAGGGATTATCCTCGCTGCTGTTTGATCAATTATTTGAAGGGGCAAAAACTCGCACGGCTGTCGTGGTAACGTTTTTAGCGCTTTTGGAGGTGGTACGCATTGGCCTGATCAAGATTATTCAGACCGAGATGTGCGGCCCACTCCGTTTAGTGGGTACGAACAATTTGGTTCAAAAAGGGGAAGAAGATGGAAGATCATGAAATAAAACCAATTATTGAGGCGTTGCTTTTTGTTTCCGGGGATTCGATTTCAATTGACCGGTTAAAAGAAGTCCTGGGCGATGTTGAAAAAGATCGGATCAGGGGCTATCTTGAGGCCCTTCAAGCCGAATATGTGCACACCAATCGCGGGATTCAGATTGTGGAGGTGGGCGGGGAGTTTCAGATCACCACACGCGCCGAGATGGCCCCCTGGATTCGGGAATTCGAGAAAATAAAAACCGCCGCGCGTCTCTCCCCGGCCAGTCTTGAGACACTCGCTATTATCGCCTATAAACAGCCGCTGACCCGCGCAGAAATCGAGGCCATTCGCGGCGTAGATGGGGCCGGTGTTTTAAAGACGCTGCTGGAGAAGAGACTGGTTAAGATTATGGGCCGAAAAGAGGTGGCAGGTCGCCCCTTGATGTATGGTACCACGCGCGAGTTTCTTAAATATTTTGGCCTGGCGAATCTTGCAGCCCTTCCCACCTTAAAAGAATTTTCTCATCTCTCCGAACAGGATATCGAAAGGGGCCGGTTAAGAAACGGCGAGTTGGACCTAACGGGCGTGCTCACCCCTGCGGAAGAGATCGCGGCACTGGATTCACAAGAGGGACAGGGCGCCCAGGATATAGGGCCACTGACCGACCCGCAAGGCGCGTCCCTGGATGATAGCAGAGAGGCCTTATCCGACCTGTTTGACCCGGATGACTCCCTCAGCCTGCTTTCTTGCAGTACGCCTGTTGCCACCACAGACGAATATGTCGCGGAGCGATTGTAATCATCCCAGAGAGAGGTAATTCGCTTGCCCGAAAGCTCATGCGTTAAAACGGGATACCTTCCTAAGCCCGTTTGAATTGCTTGCTAAGCGACAGCCCTTGCGATTGATACGAAGAGCCAATGCCAATTCCGTAAATTTTAGTGGGTAAGGTCAGCAATCGCTCATAGAGCAATCGCCCGACCACTTGCCCATCTTCGAGCACAAAAGGAACTTCGTGTGAACGCACTTCAAGAACGGCCCGCGTTCCCTTGATATCGTTATCCCCATAGCCAAACCCCGGATCAAAGAACCCGGCGTAGTGGACCCGGAACTCGCCCACAGAAGGATCGTAGGCAACCATTTCCGCGGCAAAATTGGGGGGAACACGAACCTTCTCCTTCGAGATTAAAATATAAAAATCGTCCGGTTCTAAAATAAGCTGTTTCGCCCTGGGCCTACGAATCGCCTCCCAAAAATCAAGCCGATCATAATAATTCACTTTCTCAAGGTCGATCAGGGGCGCATGTCTTTTGGCCCTATATCCTATTACCTCAGAGTCGTTGTTGGCTTGCAAGTCAATCGATATCCAAAGACCTTTCGAGATCAATGCCTCCTCAGGGAGATCGTTCATAGAGAAGACGAGCTTCTCTTTTTCATCGAGTTCCGTCAACTCCTTATCCGACGTAGTAGGCTCCCCGTGTAAAAAGCGCAATTGGTTCAGCGACGTTCCCGTATGCACCAAAATGCTGAAGGTGCGTGGAACAATCTCAACATAGAGCTTTCCTTTGTATCCTGGTTTAACACGCTCAAACTCCGTCCC
>SBBA01000059.1 GCA_005239925.1 Candidatus Troglogloeales bacterium
AATCCAGAATCTAGAATCTTCAGAAAGGTTGGATTCCGGACAGAGGCGTTCCGGAATGACAAGAAAATGTTTTGTAATTAAATTGTTGTAGTACCAAGGCTACTCCCGTTAGTTGTATGAGCCAGATAGCGTTGATGAGAAGTAGCGCGTTATTATTTTTATTGATGGTGGGCTTCATAGGCGAGGCGGGGGCGTTACACAAGGTTGACCATCGTTATGTTATCGCAGGTTATGTGCGGGACGCTCAGGGGGTGCCGCAGCCTGATTTACTGGTAACCATTGAACATAAAGAGGGAAAGCATAAGGAGAAGGTCAAGACAGACAGTTCGGGTTATTATGAAAAGATGCTTCATCTGCATAATGCCAATGTGGGTGAAGAGTTAATTGTTACGGCAGGATCAGAGGTTAAAAGGCACAAGATTGCCTTTGATCCCAAGGATGTGACCTCCTCGCGTCGGGGCCAGGTTGATTTTGGTGCCCCTGCGGCAGAAGGCAGCCCGGCCTTGCTTTACGGGTCTATAGCAGGCGGGGTAGTGGTTGTGGCCGCCCTTTATTTTTTCTTAATGAAAAAGAAGAGGGCAGCAAAGATGGAAAAGAAAAAGAGTAAGAAGGGAAAGTAAATGGCAAACGATCCAAAACAAAACGATCCAGGCTTAAGTAGAAGGGAGTTTCTAACCAAGGCCTCCCAGGCCGCTGGATGGGGAGGGATTGCCGCCTCATTAGGTGGCACGGGCGCAGGCACCCTTCGTTATATGATTCCCAATATTCTTTATGAGCCGTCCTCCATCTTTAAAATCGGAAAGCCCAGCGATTACGGTATTGGCGTGGATACTCGGCTGACAAAAGAGCGCCAGATCTGGGTCGTACGCAATGAACGGGGGATGTATATCATGGTGGCGATTTGCCGACATCTGGGATGCACGCCGAACTGGTTTCCCGATCAAAAACGGTTTCGCTGCCCGTGTCACGGCTCGATCTACGATGATATGGGGAATGTTCGGGGAGGCCCAGCACCCCGCACGTTGTGGCGATCGGGTATTTCGCTCGATCCGGTGGATGGCCAGATCGTCGTGAATTTTAATCAACGGCAGGACCCGGACCCCAAAGGAACCGACGAAGGATTGATCGTGGAAGAAATCGGACGAGAAGTTCCTCCCTTTTTTATCAATGTTTAATCAGATGTCTTTGCCTGTGAAGACTGCGGCATAATTGAATATAGCCATTGAAGTGAAAATAGAGTAGTCAACAATCGAAAGAGGCCCTTGCGTCATTCCCGAATGGTTCTATCGGGAATCCAGAGTTGTCTGTAATGGCTAATTCCTGGATTCCCGCTTAAAGCATGCGGAAATGACGGCGACTTTGCTATAACCCCGCTTTGGCCGTTACCAGGGCGGCATTTTAGAGTTATTTTATGAATACGTTATTTAAAAAAATAAGTGATCTAATTACTGGTACGCAGGCCTTTCGGTCGGTCTTCCGGCATGGCTTCCCCAATAATGATGCCAATCGCGCCCTGGTCATGTTCAGCAATGTGCTTTTGCATTTGCATCCGGTGCGTGTTCGCAAGGGGGCGCTGAAGATTCGGTTCACCTGGTGTCTTGGAGGACTCACCTTTTTCTTTTTTATCATGCTGGCCATTACCGGCGTATTCCTGATGTTCTATTATGTACCCGATACACGGCGCGCCTATAACGACATTAAGGATTTGGGAACGGTGATCTACTTCGGAGACCTCTTTAGAAATCTGCATCGCTGGTCGGCCCATGCGATGGTTCTGGCGGTCTGGCTGCATATGACCCGTGTCTTTTTTACCGGCTCTTACAAACCGCCACGGGAGTTTAATTGGGTCGTTGGCGTGATTTTGCTCACCCTGACCCTCATCCTCAGTTGGACGGGGTATTTATTGCCGTGGGATCAATTGGCCCTCTGGGCCGTGACGGTGGGAAGCAAGATGGCCGAGGCAACACCATTGATCGGTAATGCCGGGCCGTTTGGCCCGGAACTGGGCATGACGCCGGAAAATGATATCCGGTTTATTCTGTTAGGCGGCACCGTGGTAGGACAATCAGCCTTGTTGCGATTCTACGTGTTGCACTGCCTGGGTTTGCCGTTGATTGCGGCTATTTTTATGGCGGTTCATTTCTGGCGGATACGTAAGGACGGTTTCTCCGGTCCACTGTAAAAAGGATTCATGGCTAAAGAAGCAGCGATGCAGGGCAATGAGACCAAGGACGCCTTGGCCTCACTCATCAAGAAAAGCGCAGACGAGACAAGGGCTCCGGAAGAATCGGCGCTGGTTTGGCCGCATCTGGTCTATATTGAGCTGATCTGCATCTTATTTGCCACGGTTGTGCTTTTGTTCTTGTCTGTGATCTCTCCCGCTCCTCTGGAAGAGTTGGCCAGCGCCGATACCACGCCCAATCCTACCAAGGCCCCCTGGTACTTCCTCGGCTTACAGGAACTCCTGGTTTTCTTTGATCCCTGGCTCGCCGGGGTGGTGCTTCCCGGTATGATCATTGTCGGCCTGATTATTATCCCCTACGTGGATCCCAACCCCAAAGGCAAGGGGTATTATACCTTCTCAGAGCGAAAGTTTTCGATCCTGGGATTCTCCTTTGGTTTGGCCCTTTGGTATCTCCTGATTGTGATCGGCGTATGGTTCCGGGGGTTGGATTGGTCCTGGTATTGGCCCTGGAGCGATTGGACAATTCATATGTCCGTGACGGCTGTGAAGCTGATTGATCTGGAGCTGATGATCCAGGACTTCTTTGGAATGAGTCCTGATCCCATTGTTACATTAGGCCGGTATGCGATGACATTGGGTAACCTCATTACCTGGATTTTGTTCCTGGGGTATTTTGGGGTCGGCTTCACCATCCCATTTCTCTTTCTGCGCAATTTTTATAATAAGCTGGGGTTTGTCCGATATAACCTGGTGATGTTTTTCTTCCTGGCGATGTGTGGCGTGCCGTTGAAGATGTTCTTAAGACTTGCCGCCAATATCAAGTATGTCCTGGTGACGCCGTGGTTTAAGATATGATCCACCCCCAAGTGGCATCGCGTAAGAGGGGGCATATGCTTTTATCGTTCATCATGAAAGTGCCTCATATCCTTTCGGCATTCATTCTCCTCGGCGTTTTCTTTGCTTTTCCCACAGTAGTCTCTGCCCAGGTTACAACGATTAAGGTTGTGGCGACGGACAGGGCCGCATCAGAATCGGGCCTGCCTGCAACGGATACAGGTCGGTTTACGATTACTCGGACGGGAGCAACCACCTCTCCGCTTACAGTGAACTATACGGTTAGTGGAACAGCCACAGGTGGCAGTGATTATGAGGCGATTGGTACATCCGTAATTATTTCCGCGGGGGCCGCGTCGGCATCGGTGACAGTGACACCGCTTGCGGATACGATTCCAGAAAATGATGAGACAGTAGTGATGAGGCTAGCACCCCATCCTGCCTACACTGTTGGAAGACCTTCTTATGCGACCGTAATTATTTCGGACAATAACGCACCTAGGATCACCAGGGTTTCTCCATTGTTTGGGAGCGTAGGGACATTGGTAACGATCACGGGGACCCGCTTTGGAGCGACGCAGGAGACGAGTACCATCACGTTTAATGGTGTAAGGGCCACGCCGAGCAGTTGGAGCAACACGAAGATTGTTGCTTCTGTGCCGGACAGGGCCACCACCGGGCCGGTGGCTGTTACCGTGAGAAGACTTTTTGGCAATAAGATGCCCTTTCGTGTAATACCTAAGATCGATTCCGTTTCTCCATCAATCGGTAGCGCAGGCACGTCGGTGACCATTACCGGTACCGGATTTGGCGCGGTGCAAGGGAGGAGCAGGGTAACGTTTAATGGGGTGGTAGCCGGCACTTCAACTCGTTGGACGACGACTGCGATTGACGTTCGTGTTCCATCGGGGGTTACCACCGGGCCGGTGATTGTGACGGTGGGTGGCCAGGCGAGTAATGGTGTGGCGTTTACGGTTACGGCTGGGAATCAGGTGATCTTATTTAGTTCGGATAGAACGGGTGAGTGGGAGATTTATCGAATGAATCGGGATGGGTCCGATTTAAGGCAATTGACGTCGGGCTTAGGTTCGAGTATGGGGCCCGAGATATCCCCAGATGGGAGGCAGATTCTTTTTAGCGTGGATAACCACCAATGGGATATCTATTTAATGAATATTGATGGATCTGGGCTTGTTCGGCTTACAGATCATCCAGGTGATGATGGAGATGGCTACTTTTCCCCGGATGGAAACAGAATTGTCTTCGTCTCTAGCCGGGCAGGAGGAGATATATTCATAATGAACCGAGATGGTTCTGGTATAACACAACTCACTTCCAGTGTGACCGAAAGTGGAGACAGCTACCCCCAGTTTTCTCCCGATGGTGCCCGAATTCTTTTTTCATCCGACCGGGCTGGTGTTGATCGGGATCATATCTATCTTATGAACACGGATGGGACTAACGTCACCCGTCTAGGGACAGACTTGGAGACGGATACAGGTAACTCTCCTCGTTTTTCTCCGGATGGAACTAAGATTGTTTTTAGTGACGATACTAACGGCAACCAAGATATCTATTTGATGAACCGGGATGGTAGTAACAGGGTTCGCCTAACAAATGATCCTGGGTTTGATGGCCATGCTAGCTTTCTTCAAAATGGGAGTCAAATTCTCTTTGGGTCGGATAGAGCTGGAGGGACTACTGATCTATACCTGATGAATCTAGATGGAACGGGGCTTATTAGGTTAACGGATCACCCGGCTGAGGATTTTGCGGGGGTAGTAGCGCCATAAAACCGATCTGGAGGCTGTAGTTGAAAAGAGATAAAGTTATTCAATCTGCAATAGTTATCTTGAGTTTTTTGTGTTTTGCTTATGGCATTGCCGAGGCGCAGTCTCCTCTTCTCTTGAGAGAGTTGCCTAACTCGCAGTATGAGAGTCCGCGTGGGACAGGACGGGGATATTATAAATACCGGTCTGAGGACTGTGACCCCGTTGGCAACTCCACGATGTACTGGGGGAGGTTTGATATCATCGCCAACATTACTTTTATGGGAACATTTTGGGAGTTTGATCGGTTTACCTCGTTTGAGTGTGGGAATTATTGCCCTCTGATTAATATGGGAGATATTGCCTTGGTATTTGGTGGAGACAATACCTGCCACTCCGGTCATAAGGATGGGCTTCGATTTGACGTTCGACCGATGAATAATAAACTTTTCCAAAATGAGGTTAATATTGATTTTAATGTTAGCGCCAACAGAAGAGGAAAAGATAAAAGGCCCTATACGCGCTACTCTCGAAGCAAAACCCAGGCGTTCATTAATCATATTCGCAATTTCTTTGGTCCTTGGGAGGAACCTCCTTCACCTCCACAGGAGGGTCAGTGGTGTCTCTGGTTTTCAGATCCATTAGTAAGTGGCACTACCCCTATGCCCAGTGGAGTGCCCGCTCACTGGGATCATATTCATGTGGGTAAGTGGTTTGTTAATGAACAAGGAAATTTGCGTTGTTGACCGATGGTCCACGGGGTTATAAAACGGCTGTTTATATGAAATTGATTGTGAGGAAAAGCTATATTATTGTGTTGCCTCTTTTTGTTTCTCTGCTACAGATCGGTTTCGCTGTTGGTGCGGATATGCAGATAGAGAAGCTTCTCCATGATTTGAGGGGTGAAGATATGACTTTAAGAGGGGAGGCCGTTGTCGCCTTGCATCAGCTTCGAGACCCTAAGGCCGTGCCCTTTCTGCTCGACGCCTTGGGTGATGAGGATTTACTTGTAAGGGGAACCCTCCTGAGAATATTGGGAAATTTTAATGATGAGCGTGTCCTTGAGCCACTTATTGCTGCCTTAAATGACAGTGATCCCGTTATTCGGACGCAGGCCGTATCTTCATTGGGAAAGGTTCAGGATGGGCGTGTTATCGAACCGCTTCTTTCCACTCTGTATGATGATGACCGTCAGGTGCGATTAAGGGTGGTGGATGTCTTAGGAGGAATTAATGACCCTCGTTCGGTGGAGCATCTTGTTGCCATATTACTGGACAATGAGGATGAGTTATTTCGGTCTAAGGCAGCGGAAGGATTGGGGAAGATCAAAGATGCCAGTACGATTTCCTCTTTGATTATCGCTTTGAACGATGAACATTCGGAAGTCCAACAGGCAGCCATAAAGGGATTAGGGAATTTTAGTGATTCACGGGCCGTTGATTCCTTGATTGCCGGTTTGAAGGATGATAATCCATTTATTCGAAGGGCTGCGATAGAGGGGTTGGGAAAGTTCAAAGACGGGCGTGCCGTTGAGCCGATGATTGCCGCTTTACGCGATCCTGCAAATAAGGATTATCCTGACATAAGAAGGAATCTGGCGTTTGCTTTAGGAGAGATTGAGGACTCAAGCGTTACCGAGCCTCTGATTTCTCTTCTGTCCGATAATGATTGGCAAGTTCGGAAAACGGCGGCTTCGGCCTTAGGAAGAATGAATGACCCCAGGAGTATGGTTCCCTTGATTGCTACGCTGAAAGATTCTGATCCGTTTACAAGAGAAGCGACTATAGAGGCATTGGGCAAGGTGAATGACCCGGAGGCCAAAAAGACTTTGATGTCCGTTTTAAAGGAAGATGAAAATCCGGATATTCGAAGGCGAGCGATATCCGTCTTGGGGGAGATGAAAGACCCCGAAGTAATGGCAATCATTTCTACTTTGGGAGATGATCATTGGAAAGTCCGTAGGGAAGCTGTATTGATTTTAGGAAAGCTTCAAGACCGCCGTGCGACCAAGCCATTAGTAGACGTTTTGAAAGACCGGAATCCAGATGTACGAAGCAGTGCTGCATTGGCTTTGGGAGAGATTAAAGACCCCGATACGATCGGATCGCTGATGGGGGCCATGAAGGATGAGAACACTGACGTCCGGAGAAATATCGTATTTGCCTTGGGGGAAATAAATGACGCTAAAGTGATCGAGCCGTTGAAGGCAGCTATGAAGGATACGGATACAACAGTGCGAGCCATTGCCGCCGAGTCGTTAAAGAAGATGAGCCGTCATGGCGATAAAAAGAAAAAATAGCTCTTGAAAATATTTGTGCCTGCTGTTATAAAGAAACGTAGGCAGGGAGTTGTTGTTCGCTTCCGCTCGTAGCGGATTAGAAGAGGAGTAAAGTGTGATGGACGAGATTTGGGGTTATCCTTATCGGCTGGGCATTACCATCTTTGTGCTCGGTGGAACGGTGTTGCTGACGCTTGCCTTTGCTGCCTTTGTTATTTGGATGGAACGCTCATTTAAAAAGGATAAGATCAACAAGAAATAGGCCGATGTTAAAAAATATTTTATTTGCAGGTTTTAGTTTTCTGATTCTTTTTTTACTGGGCATCTTTGTTTATCGAGACGCGACGGCCGAGTGGAAGACCTATCAATCCACCTATTACCAGAAACTGGCCAAGGTGGTGAATAATCCGGAAATGGCCAATTCACCCCTGAAGGTGGAACAGATCTGGAATGGCCAACTCAACCGCGCCGATCGGTGTACGACCTGTCATATGGGCGTGGGTAACCCTGCATTTGCCAATGAGCCGCAGCCCTATACCACACACCCCGATTTAACCGGCTATATGTCAAAACACCCGTTTGAGAAGGTCGGGTGTACCGTCTGCCATGATGGGGATGGTCAGGCCGTCACGGTTGAAAAGACCCACGGTGTGGTTCATCATCTGGATCGGCAGTTAAAAACCGCCCCTTATGTTCAGGCCGCATGCAGCCGATGTCATTATGAATTATACTCCGAAGATTTGTATTGGCCCGAAGCGCCGCAACTGATGGAAGGCATCCGATTGGCCCGTGAGTTGGGATGCGGTGCGTGCCATACGATTAACCAGTTAGGCACCATTGCCACGTTGGCCCCGGAGCTTTCCGGAATCGGAAGCAAGACGGAGTTGGCCTTTTATCTGGTGCACGATTTTTCCAAAATCGAATCGCCGGAGCATACCTTCCGCGCTTGGGAGTGGGAGCATTTTAAAGACCCGCAGAAGATTGTTCCGGGAACCATGGACGCAGCCGATCCCAAGGATCGTACCCCGCCCACCATTATGCCTAACTGGGGATTGTCCGATGAGGAGACGACGGCCCTGACCGTTTTTGTGATGTCGCTGCGGGATAAAAAGGTGGAAAATATTCCCAGGCCATTTCTACCCCGGACTGTTGGCCACGACCAATTCTTCCAATACCGATAATCAACCCGACAACGATTCGGCAACGGGTGGAGTGAACTACTGGTGAGGGGGGTAATCCGACAGACATTTTAAGATGTAAAAGGGTATTATCAATCCGACGCTAGGAGGTTTCCATGACCAGACGTGTTGATTTTATGTTGGGGGGCGAGGATTTTAAAAAAATGACGGCGGCCCATGTCATGCAGTCGGACGTCTATTATTTCTCCGAAGACGCCCCGGCGATTGACCTGGTCTCCGCGATGACCATGGGCGGATTTGGTTCGGTCCCAATTACAACGCAGGGCGACATTGTCGTTGGGATTGTCAGCGAGTATGACCTCCTCAAGGCGATCCATGATGGGAAGGACTTGTGCCTGATCAACGCCAAGGAAATCATGACCAAAGGGGTGATTTCCGTTGATGAAGATATGCTGGTAGGTCAGGTGATTTCCATTCTTCAGGAGAAGCATCTGATTCGGGTTCCTGTTGTTGATAAAAAAGGGGTTCTTATTGGTGTGGTGGCCCGAAGGGATATTTTGTTGGGCTACTTAAAGTCGGTCGAATCCCCACCCCGCATGGAATACAATCTGCTTTAGCGTAGCACCCTCCAAACCTTACTACGAAGTAAGCCGTTCCGGTATGATTCTAATCCGCCAACGGGCGGAAGCGAACGGAGCCCTCCCGTTGGTCGGTCTGGGCCTACCGATGTCGTTACACAAAAAATTATCTACGCAAAAAACGTA
>SBBA01000205.1 GCA_005239925.1 Candidatus Troglogloeales bacterium
AAAATCCGTTGCAGGAGATGGGGATTGCCGTGGGACTGAATCTCCACCACGTCCTCCCCTGTGTAGGAGCGAGGCCCTTTCATAATCACCAGCAGGGCCTCATCCACTGGATCACTCGTTTGAGGGTCAATAATCGTCCCTGCATGAACGGTGTAACTTTTAAAATCGCAAAGGGATCTCTGTTTTGTATGGGCAGGCTTGAATAGGCTTTGAACAATGGAGAGAGCCTGGCTGCCGCTGACACGAATCACACCGATACTGCCGACGCCAGAGGGCGTGGCAATGGCGCAGATCGTATCATCCTGACCGAGGTAACGGTTCACGTGCTGGCGGGAGCCTGTTTATTGATCCAGTATTGCTGGGCGATACTTAAAACATTATTGACAAGCCAATAAAGCACCAGCCCGGAGGGAAAGGTGAGAAAGAAAAAGGTGTAGATTACGGGCATGAACATCATGATTTTTGCCTGCGTCGGGTCCATTGTGGAAGGCTGCGTCATCTGCTGGATAATCATTGTCGCGCCCATAACAATCGGCAGGACATAATAAGGGTCCTTTGCCGATAGATCAGTAATCCAAAAAACAAAAGGGGCATTTTTAAGATCAATCGTAATATAGAGGATATTAAAAAGGGCAATAAAAATAGGCATCTGGAGCAGTATTGGCATGCAACCACCCAGTGGATTGATCCCCGTGTCTCTGTATAGATTCATCAACTCTTTATTCATCTTTTCTTTATTGTTGGCCCATTTATCCCGAATCTGCGTTACCTTCGGCTGCAACGCGGCCATCTGCTTCATTGAGACAAGACTTTTTTTAGTAATCGGATGTAACAAAAGTTTAAGCAGGATCGTAAGCAGGATAATCGAAAACCCGTAGTTCTGGGTCAACCCGTAAATAAACCGAAGCACATAAAATAGCGGCTTTGCCACCAGTCGCACCGGCAGCCAACTGCCATAAATAAACCAGCCGAAGTCAATTGACTCTTCCAGATACTGACGATAGGAGACCAGGCGATCATATTCCTTGGGGCCGGCATAGAGCGTAAAGGAGGCCTTTCGCTGGTTCCCCGGAATACGAATGGAGGTCAAAAACTCATGTTCCGAAATCCCCTGCACGGACACAGTCGGGGCGGGCGCCACAACATCGGGAGAAGAACGGGCCTCGTCGGGTCGGGGTATAAGGACACTCATAAAATATCGGTCGTTCAGCCCAAACCATGTGGCGCCCTTTTCATACGTCACGGTGGTTTGTTCGGGGTGCTCTGTGACCACCTTTCCATCAATCATACTGATTGGGCCTACCTTGCCACCCATTGTATTTTCCCAATCGGTGATGCCGAAGTTGGAACCCAGCAGCAGCCGATAACCGCTTCCAAGTCCCTCCGTTTGAATCGTAATATCCGCCTGATATTGATCATTATGAAAGACAATCTCTTTTGTAATCGACCGGCCATCCGGCAAGGAGGCGGTCATGACCACTTTGCCGGTTGGGCTGTTTTTATCTAATTGTAATGTCGTTGCATCAAACGCATAGGATTGATCCTGATAAGACAGGTCTTCCGGAAGGGTAATGGCAAGGGGAAGCTCGGCCCCTGCTGGAGGAACCAGTTGAACCGGCTGCTCCACCCCTTTGGCATCTGCTGACGTATATTTTTTTAATTGCCATTCTTTAATGGTTCCGCCGCGACTGGAAAGCACGACACGGTAGAGATCGCTTTCAATCACCTTTAGGGTTTCTAAAGGTTGTATCTGATCTGGTTGTAATACCAGTGATGTAGAAGAAGCAATGCCTTCTGTGGGGAATGTTGTAGCCGTTCCATTCTGAAAGGAGTTAGCCGCGTTATTTTTATTGGTATTCGGCTTAACGTCCTGTTTGCTGGATTGCTCTGTTATAGACTCAGGGGCCTGTATCCCCATTCTCGTCAGAAAGTAGGGAAAGGCTGCAATAATAATGAGGGAGAGTACCAGAAAAATAATGACGCGGGATTCCATAGGATTTTTCTTTATATCAATTTATTGAACGGGGTCATATCCCCCGGGAGAAAAGGGATTGCAGCGAACGATTCGTTTCATTGTCAGGAGAAGCCCTTGGAGGACGCCATGTCGTCTTAAGGCGGAAATAGAATAATTGGAACAGGTGGGATAAAAACGGCATACCGGCGGATAAAGTGGAGAGAGAAGGCGTTGGTAGATGCGAATTAAAAAGATAAAGGGTCTTTCCACGATTAACTTCCCGACACGCCCATGATTCCAAGGTTACGGAACTGCTCCTCCACAAGTAATCCCACTTCCCTGCTGCTCACATCTTTAACCCCCTCTCGTGGAATAATGATCAAATCGTACCCCTGTAGATGGGACTTTAAACTATTTAGAACCTCCCGAAAGGTTCGCTTGATTCGATTTCTTGAAACCGCGCCACCCAGTCGTCTACTGCTATAGACCGCGTACCGGGCCATTCCAACGTTATTCTTCATAAAAAAAAGAGTCATGATCTTGGACACCCTCTTTTTTCCCCTAGAAAAAACCTCTTGTCGTACCTGTTTTTCCTTAACCCTGATGAGGAATATGCCCCCTGTGATAGGGGTAACCTCTTCGAGGTATGCCGACCCCTGAGGGATACACGGGCCGGTAAGGGGGCCGTGGCGGGATGTGTGGAATAAAACAAGCGATGGAGCCGGACTAAACGGTAAGCCGTTTCCTCCCTTTGTCTCTCCTTCTTTTAAGCACTCTCCTTCCACTGGGTGTACTCATGCGTTCTAAAAAGCCATGCGTCCGTTTTCTTCGTCGGTTATGGGGTTGATAGGTTGTTGACATTATTCATCTCCAAACAATAATTTAATCCGCCACGAGCGGAAGCGAGTGGCACCGGCCACAGCGGGCCAGCCCTTCCGTTGGTCGGGACGCCAACCGCGGTCGGTCTGGGCCTATCCATATCGTTACACTAAAAATGATCTACAAAAAATAGACGCCACTCACAGAGAGTTTAAGCAGCAGGGGTTGTTTTAGCCAGTCCTATAACCGAAAGAAAAAAGATAAGCCATTTGGATGGATCAAAATTATACCAGACCGGTCCATTGCGATAATCTCGCGGATAGGCATGATGATAGTTGTGATACCCCTCGCCAAACGTCACTAAAGAAATCCACCAACTGTCTCGGCTGCTATTGAGTTCGCTATAGGGCTGATCACCCCATAAGTGGCAGATTGAGTTAATACAAAAGGTGGAGTTGAGAACGAGAAAGGCCCTTAACACCCCTGCCAATAAGAAGGCACTGAGGAAGCCAACCCAGCCGCGGTGCAAATACCCCAATACACAAGGCAAGAGAAAGCCGGAGACAACAATCGGAATATAATATTTATATTGCCACATAACCCACTTGTCTTTTCGGAAAGGGGCGACATATTTCTCGCTGATATAGGGACTCTTTGTAAAAACCCAGAGGACATGGCTATGCCAAAACCCTTTCTTGGCATTATAGGGGTCTTCCGTTTGATCCACCTTGGCATGATGGCGTACATGATCGGAACACCACTTTAAGGCCGTATTTTCGATTGCCCAGGCGCCGGCAATCAGGAACCCAATTTTGACGATACTTTTGCAGGTAAAGCTGCGGTGCGAAATCAATCGGTGATAGCCAACGGTAATTCCAAGACCTGTGATGACGTAGAAAACGCCGAAGAGGGTCCAGTCGAGCCAGCTAAAATCGTAGAAATAACAGAAAACAGGCAAACCAACCACAATAACCAGAAGAATGCAGGAAAAAAGGAAAATAGAAAAATAATCAGTCTTAAAGTAAGGGGCGGGGGTTTCGTTTTGCATTATCCAATTTAAGAGTTCTACACTTTCTGAAATAATTAGTAAGGTTCGACATTGTACCCTTTCACTTCTGCAAAACACAAGGCCTTTTTTGAAAGTGGAACGCCGATTATCGTATCATACGATAAACCTCTAGCAGAGGTCAAGAGAATCCGCGCCGTTAATATACCGTTTCATTGTATATACGTTATAAGGTCCACATAGGAAGGAGGTATATCATGACAACACCAATTATTTTAAGGCTGGCAACTTTTCTCATGACATCGTTTTGCTTATTAGAGCCTGGGCAGGCCTTTGCGGAATCAGTTGAGCTTGAAAAAAAACTGAACAAGCTCTTGGCCGAGATTCATACAAAAGGAGCCATTGAAACGCCCGTACTTGAAGAACTAAAAAAACTCGTACCCGAACTTGAACAAGAAGGGGCAGGGGACTTACCTGCACTTAAAGATCTAAAAAGCCTCTTGCTCGAACTTGAAAGAGAGAGAGAGAAAAAATAATGGCTTACGGGTATTCATTGTTTTATGGGTACCGGAGACCGGAATCGAACCGGTATGACCTTACGGTCGAGGGATTTTAAGTCCCTTGCGTCTGCCTATTTCGCCACTCCGGCACGCCAATCCGCCACGAGCGAAAGCGAACAATAGCTCCCGCTGGTCGCTGTGGGCCACCGATCTCTTTACCCTAAAGGGTACCTCTAGAAAATATATCCCTTAGATATTCCCAAAGAGTAACCATTCGGACTCCCTTACCCGTTTGTAACACCTCCCCCGCTGAGGAGTCAAGGCGTTCTTATCTCAGAAACAAAATGGCTTACCTTTTATCTTGCAAGGCCTTCTGAAGCGCTTTTTTCATCACATTGACAGGGGCCTTTTGTTTTGTCCAAATTTCAAAGGCAAGAGCGGCTTGATACAGGAGCATGCCCAACCCAGGTACAATTTTTAGCCCCATTTTCTCCGCTGCCAGCAGAAGTGGGGTCTTATAAGGAATATAAATCAAGTCCGCCAAAATCCATTCGGGGCCGAATGCCGTTGGGGAATACGGCAAGGGATCACTTTGTTTCATTCCGAGCGGTGTGGTGTTAATCATCAACACAGGCTCATTTGAAAATACAGGTTTGGAGTCAAATGGGTGTAGCATAATTTTTATTTTACGACTAGAAAGAAGGGACAAATCGTTGACCAGTGCATTCCCGCGCTCAGATGAACGGGCTATAATCGTAAGCGTTTTAATCTTCTTCCCCAACAATGAAACAGCGACCGCTCTGGCAGCCCCGCCCGCGCCGAGCAAAATAACGGAATGATCAGCCGGGTCAACCTTCGCTGTAAGAAGCGATTGCAGAAATCCCTCTCCATCGGTATTATGGCCCACCAGTTGCCCCTTGACGACCTCTACGGTATTCACCGCGCCAATCTTCTGTGCATTTTTTGTGAGTCGAGAAAGATAGGGAATAATGGTCTCTTTATGTGGGCGGGTTACATTAACCCCATAGATGCCCAGGGCAGAAACACCAGATACAGCCTCTTTGAGTCGGTTTGGATGGACCTCAAACGGAAGGTATTGGTGAGGGAGATTTAATGAACGAAAAGCCGCATTGTGGATAACCGGCGAAAGGGTATGCCCAATCGGAAATCCAAAGATACCAAAAAGTTTTGTCTTTTGGGTATTACCCATCCAAGAGAAAGGAGACGACTTCGAGCCGGGAGGCAGCACCTAACTTGGAACGAATGTTCCGCATATGCTCCCGAACCGTTTCGGTACTAATGCCCAAGGCCTGGCCAATGAGTTTATCAGAACGACCACGAAAAAGGAGTCTAACAATATGACTTTCACGGGGTGTAAATCCAAATTTCCGATTTAATAACGGAAGATTTGGCTCCTCCATAGCTAGCCGTTCCATGATAATGAGGCTCCTTTTTGCCGACAAAATACCTGCCAACCCATCGACATTTCTCTCAATACCGGATGATCCATTGGTATTTTGCTTGAAAAGAGGAATGGTCCAGACAGAGTAATAACGGCGGCCCGACTTAAACACCACACTCTGAAATGCAGGGGTAGCACTGGATTGCATGGCCAATGCCTGATGAACTGTCTTGGAGAGCATCTTTAAGAAGTGAACGCCAGAGAGCGGCTCGTTCCCTTTTGCCAAAATAGACAATGCCTCCTTATTAAAAAAGAGAATCTTGCGATCCGGTTCGACAACGATGAACCCCGTATCGGCCTGTTGAAATGCTAATGTTGTTGGATTGAGAAAGTACTGATTGGCATCCAGTTCTTCTGTGCCAGACTGTTTTACCTGTTTGAATTGTGACTCTGTTAATGAGATTTTAAACATTATTTATCATCCCCTAGAGTATCACCTTCATTCAATATAATATCGCATTCTATAAAGAAGTCAAGCGCCCGTCATCTCCAAACACCCGCCCCTTTATCCATATGCCATAACCTCAGCAAGTCTGTAAGGCCACCCACAACACAGAGATGTTACTATGTTGATATTTATCGTTAGAAGGCACTATATTACATCCCATTGTCTGCAAACAAGACCTATACAAATACCTTTAATTTTGGAGAAAAGCCGTGCCACTAAGTGGAACCTGTCGTGTCGTGATTGAAAATGTGCAACCGGAAATTCAAGGCGGCTACCCGATTAAACGAATTGTGGGTGATACGGTGATGGTTACAGCCGACATCTTTGCCGATGGACATGACCCCATCTCCGCACAATTGCTTTACAGGAAAAAGGGGGAACGGGCCTTCCAGAAAACGCCGATGCAGCCTGTCGAAAATGACCAATGGCAGGGAAAGTTCAAGGTGGATCAGATCGGCCGTTATGAGTATACCGTAGAAGGATGGGTTACGCCTGAATCGGTTAGCCAATATAAATGTCTCTCTGTGGTCGTGGATCGAACACGGGCACGGTTTAGCGCCTGGTACGAACGATTTCCTCACTCCTGTGCAACAACGCCGGGTCAACACGGAACCCTTGCCGATTTAGAGCAAAAAATTCCAGAGATTGCTGAAATGGGATTTGACGTTCTATATCTTCCACCCATCCATCCGATTGGCGTCAGTCACCGTAAGGGCAAGAACAATACGATCACGGCTACCCCAGAGGATATCGGTTCGCCCTGGGCCATTGGGTCAGAAGAAGGAGGGCATACCGCAATCAATCCGAAGTTAGGGACACTCAACGACTTCACTCGACTGATTAAAAAGACGGCCGATTACCAAATGGAGGTTGCCATGGATTTGGCATTTCAATGTTCGCCCGATCACCCCTATATCAAGGACCATCCCGAATGGTTTAAATGGCGGCCGGATGGAACGGTACAATATGCCGAAAATCCACCGAAGAAATATCAGGATATTGTCCCCCTCTATTTTGAAACGGAGGAATGGGAAGCGCTGTGGTCCGAATTAAAGAATGTTGTGATTTTCTGGATCAGACAAGGGATTAAAATCTTTCGAGTGGATAATCCGCATACCAAGCCGTTCCCGTTTTGGGAGTGGTTAATTCCTACAATTAAGGATCAATACCCCGATGTCCTTTTTTTATCGGAGGCCTTCACACGGCCTAAGATCATGTACCGGCTGGCCAAGATTGGTTTTTCGCAGTCTTATACCTATTTTACCTGGCGAAGAACCAAGCAGGAAATTACCTCATACATGATGGAGCTGACACGAACCCCGGTTCTTTATAATACATACCGACCCAATTTTTGGCCCAACACCCCCGACATTCTTGCAGAGCCGTTACAGTATGCCAGTCGTTCTGTTTTTATGATGCGGTTTGTTCTGGCGGCAACCCTCTCATCCAACTACGGCATTTATGGGCCGACCTTTGAACTCTGCGTTAATGAACCGATGGAACAAGAACCGCCCGGCAATGAAGAATATCTTCATTCTGAAAAATATGAGATCAAGCAATGGAAGGAGGACGGGGAGAATATCAGGCCGTTTATTACCAAGGTGAATAAGATTCGGAAAGAGAATATTGCCTTTCAGACTACGTATAATATTACCTTTTGTGAAACGCATAATGACCATCTTCTGGCTTACGGAAAGAAGATGGGGAATAACAGAATCATTGTCATTGTGAATCTTGATCCCAATCATAAGCAATCGGGGAAGGTGCTGCTTCCTCTGGCCGCGTTGGGGATTCCACCCAATCAATCTTTTATGGTGCATGATCTTCTGACCGATGAAAAGTATCAGTGGCATGGAGAGTTCAATTATGTGGAATTGGTGCCGGATAAATATCCGGCCCATATCTTTCGTGTGGAATAGCCGATTTATATTACACAGAAGAAACCGATTTTTTAAAGAACAAAGAGACTCGTTCCTTCCCTTCCATTATCTTTTGAACTTCTTCTTTTGTGGGAAACTTTAAAATAAGAAGCATTGCTGGAAAGACCAGCAAACCCAGCGCTACTTTGACAAGAAGCGCACTCCAAAAAGGCAATCCTGCCGTCAACAGGGAGGCCCCAAAAACAAGCAGGGCCGCAAAGATAATCTTGCCGATGCGGATCAGCTCAAATGGAATCGGATAAACCTCTTGGGAAGATCGGTAGGTCAGGGCAATATCCAAACAATAAGTGAGCACAAGGGCCAGGGCCGCGCCCTGCGCGCCAAAACGAGGCGTTAAAAAATAAAGCGCGACTAGATTGGCCAGGGCGGTCACCGTGGAAATAAGAGGAATCACCTTTGTTTTTTTGGTAATTAAAATGCCAGATTGTACCACATAATGCATCCCGTGAAGGAGTGTAGCCAGCATCAGCAGGGGAACGATTTGATGGGCCTCATAAAAAGAGGGCTTTGAAATAAGGAGGATCGTCTCCGGGGCAACCAGAATAATCAATAGGCCAATAAAAGAAAGCAACAAGGTAAACCAGGTCAAAAGCGTTGCAAAGGTGCGGGTCGCATCTTCCCGATTCATAATGGAAAACCGAAACGGCCCAAATCCCAAATGAAACGGCTCCAGGACAAACCCTTCCAGAATCATTCGAAACCGCATCGCCAGCGCATAGAGACCCAATACCTCCAGCGAGGTATATCGAACCAAAAGAATGCGATCAGCGTTCCTGATCACAAGACCAGGAAGGGTGGCCCAAACCAGGGGAAAGCTGTATTTTAACAGGGCACGCATCTTCTCACGATCGTATTGCAGTCGGATGTCTTTCAGAACCAGAACCGATAAAAATCCCCATAACATGGCCGCAGCCAAGATATTGCCGATTAGAACCCCCTCCACCCCTTTTTGCAACGAAACCACAAGATAGATATTGCATCCGACACGAAGTAATAGATTGATGCCCGCAGTGGCAACAAACAGGAGTGATCGTTCATTCGCCCTAAGACAGGCAAATGGCACCTCACTGGTCACCTCAAAGAATAAGAGAATAAACCCCAGAACAAAGAGCGTGGTATCAGTGGTGTTTCCGCTGACCCAAGCAGAAAATGGTCCCGAAAGGACGATGCACAGGATCATCAAGCAAAAACACCAGAGATTCACAAAAAGCAGCATGGTACTGGTGAGTTGATCCTTGTCCTCTTGTGTTTCGTACTCGAAGTAAAATCGTAACGTGGCGTGGCCCATATTCATCCCCATAAACACCTTGACCAGCGCCACCGAAACGAGGACCAGTTCAAGCGTGCCATATTCACTGGGCGTCAAATAATGGGTGTAAAGGGGAAGAAGCAGAAACGCGCCTAAGCGATTGAGCGCATTACCGATAAAATAGATTTGGGTGTTTTTAAGGAGGCGAGAGATACCACTACCCTCTGTCTTCACACCCTATATCCTTTCTGTCTCAATAATGTCTTATAAAG
>SBBA01000196.1 GCA_005239925.1 Candidatus Troglogloeales bacterium
CAAAAAAGTCAACCCCCCTATCGAATGCGAATTTGCTCCAAAATGCATGAAAACAAAAAAAGACCGTCACTATTGGATTTACCCTGAATCAGACCAGGTCATTGCGGAATCGCTGGGTCAGGGTGTTGTTTCCAACGCTTTCCTCAGATTACTTAGTTCCTCTCCTTCCCAAAGACGACTCAATCGCACCTTCTTGAGCCAAAATTCACGAAACGATTTTAGATCAAATCCCCTCGGATTCAACGTAACCGTGATCGCCCCGTCTTGATCAGTTCGGTAAATGGCCGCACCCAATTGCTCATAGGCCGCCAATGCCTTCGGGTGGGGGTGGCCATACCTATTTTGTTTTCCTGCAGAGAAGATAGCTACTCCGGGAGAGACATGCTTTAAAAAATCGATGTCCAAGCTGCTTCGACTTCCATGATGAGGCACCTTCAGAATGTCGGCTGACAATAACACCTTCTCGTTAATGAGGGTATCCATCGCCTCATTTTCAATATCCCCTGTAAACAGAAAGGAAGCCTCTGAAAGAGTGGGACAGGAAAGCCTGAAGACAATAGAATGATTGTTCAGGTTTGTCTCAAAGGGGGCCGGCTCTTCGTTTGGATTTAGGAAAACAATCTGGCATCCATCCACGATTATCGGCGGCGTGGCACGGGATACCCGAAGAGGGGTGATTCCTCTATTACGCAGGGCCTCTAAAAAAGTCCGATAAAAAGAATGGGGAACCTCCATCCCATTGGTCAAGACATGCCCGATCTTAAAGTTTTGAACCAGGAATGAAAAACCGCCCATGTGATCTTCCTGCGGGTGCGTTCCAATCAGATAATCAATCGTGCGTACCTTCTTCTCCCAAAGAAACGGCGCAATCACTGCCTTCCCAACATCAAAGAACTTTCCTGACCCCGCATCCACTAACATCGTAGACCCTTCTGGAAATTCGATGAATGCCCCATCCCCCTGCCCTACATCCAAAAAGGTCACCCGAAGATATTTGGGTGGAAGGCGAAAACTCCCCCATCCCAAAAAGACAATAAAGAAGGTGGCAAGGGTTATTCCAATCCACCCATGCGACATCCGCTTTATAAAAAGCAATGGGAGAAGAATGTAGAAGAGTCCTACCAGAAAAACATTCGGAGAGGCAAAATGGAAATCCGCGCCGGAAAAATTCGCAAAGAAGGCGGCCGTCTTGAAATAAAAAGAGCCGATGCCATCGTGGAGCGTTGCCAAAGGAAATAAATCCAGAAAGGGTGAGAAGACAGACGCCATGAGTTCAAGGGGTAAAACAATAAACCCCGTCAAGGGAACAATCACCAGATTGGCAATGATGCCGACCCAGCTCCATTGGTGGAAATGGTATAAGGTCAATGGGGCCGTGCCGATGGTCGCGGCAATAGAGGTCAGCAGGAGAAGCCCAATCGGTCGAGTCATATATTTTTGCAGGGCCGTAATCTCGTTGGGATCGGTGGGCTGGCTATCCCGATACCAGTCAATCATCAGAACAATAAAAAGAACAGCGGCAAAAGAAAGCTGAAAGGAGATGTCAAAGATCGCCTGAGGTTGCCTCACTAAAATAATAATCGCCGCAAGCGCCAGGGCGATTTTGATGTCATTGGCCCGTCCAATCCAGATCGCAAAAAGATAGACCAGAATCATAATGAGCGACCGCTCCGTTGCCACGGCCATTCCGGACAGAAGGGCATAAAAGGTCACGGCCAGGGCCGTTACCAATGCCGCCCACTGGGACGGGATTTTAAAAAGAGAAAGCCGTAATAAAAGCGGCGCGGGAAGTCGAAGGAGCAGCCATCGGAATAGTCCAAACACAAAGAATGAGATCATCGCCAGATGAGAGCCGGAGATCGAAAGAATATGGATTGCGCCCGAGGCGGTAAAGACATCCCGAATGTCGTCGGTCAGAAACCCCGACTCGCCGATGACCATCGCCAACAATATCGGTGCAACAGGGGCGTGAAGTTCAGCCAGAATCTTTTTACGAATCGCGTCGCGATAACGATAGACCCCCCTCAAAAAATCGTTGCGTCCCGCTTGAATGATTTTGATCCCGCGTTCATCCTGGAGTGTAACCTGTCCCACCAGCCCCTGTCGTTCGAGATAATCGGCAAATAAAAAAGAACCCGGATTTTCAAATTGTCGAAACCGACGGAGTGGGACGATCATTTCCACCTGGTCACCATAGGCAAGGTAGGTCTCCGGTTTTAAAATTGTCAGACGGAACAAACCATGGATCGGTTGTTCCCCGTTGCTGGTAAGTCGTTTGATGCCCGCCATTTCAAGACGGACCCGATTGGGGTAATGTTGGGGGGCTGCAGAAACCTGCGCGATTACACGAATAGCGCCGCGATCGGCATAAACGCCTAAATCTTCCGAGTGGATGGAGAGGGTGGTGAATGAAGGAAAAATAAAGCCGATACCGCCTACAACCAGGATCGAGATTGGCAACAGGTTGCCTTTCTTAAAAATCAGATCGAGAGCCAACAACAGGCAGATGAGAGAAGAGGTCAGGAGGGGAAAGTAAGAAAAGAGTTCGGCCAGAAGAAGGCCGGACAAAAAGGCAAAGACAATGGTAATCAGCGGCTTTTTGCCGATCGGTTCTCTCCTTTATTACTTGAGTTGGAGATAGGCGGAAATGATCATGGCAACAATCACGCCAAACAGGGCTACCACGATGCAGCCGCATCCAAAACGGTTGACGGCGGCAACGTCCCCCGCCATTTTCTCTTGTTTACTCTTTCTTCGAATCAATCGGTGCCCTCACCTGCCATCGTCAATTAAAGTCGTGTAAGATTTATCTCATAAAGTAAATTGTCTATGCAAGAATATCAATCAATGTCCAACAAAGAATCTATTGCCGAGTTGACCTCTTTCATCAAAATTGCCATAATGATTTCCCACTTAGAGAAAATCAAATGGCAGATGTTCGGGTGCGCTTTGCGCCCAGTCCTACAGGCTTTCTTCATATCGGCGGCGCACGCACGGCGCTTTTTAACTGGCTCTTTGCCCGCTCTCTTTCCGGCAAATTTTTTCTAAGAATCGAAGATACCGACCAGTCCCGTTCCACGGATGAGGCCATCCTGGCCATTTGCGATGGACTGTCCTGGCTGGGACTGACTTGGGATGAATGGGAGAGTTCACAACCATCCCCACAGCGACCAACGGAAGCTGTCCATCCGCAGTGGCCGGTGCCACTCCGGCAGACCGGGCGATTTGATCTCTATCGCAACAAGGTGAGCTACCTGCTCAATCACGGCATGGCGTATCGTTGTTATTGCACGGCGGAAGAACTGGATACCCGTCGAAAAGAGGCCCTCGCCCAGGGAAGGCCTCCACGCTATGACGGTCGCTGCCGAAACCTTTCGCATCCCATTTTGGGGATTACACCCGCTATCCGATTTGCCGCTCCCTCCGAAGGCGATATTGTGATTGATGACATGGTTAAGGGAAAGGTCACGTTTGAGGCCTCCGTGATGGACGACATGATTATTCTAAGGTCGGACGGCACCCCCACCTACAACCTTTGCGTCGTGGTGGATGATGTTGATATGAATATCACACATGTGCTTCGGGGGGACGATCACTTGAATAACACACCGCGTCAGATTGGGCTTTACCGGGCCTTCGGATATCCCGTTCCAAAGTTTGGCCATTTCTCAATGATATTGGGATCAGATAAGACCCGCCTTTCCAAACGGCACGGGGCAACGGCAGTGCAACAATATCGCGAGGAGGGATATCTTCCGGAGGCGATGGTCAATTACCTGGTTCGACTGGGATGGTCCTACAAAGATCAGGAAATTTTTAGTGTGCAAGAACTGGTCGAGAAGTTTTCAATGAATCAAGTTGGGGCATCCCCCGCCATTTTCAATCCGGATAAACTGCTCTGGCTCAACGCCCACTATATTAAAACGGGTGACCCCGGCCGGATGGCGTCGCTGCTTTCTCCCCATTTGGAACAGCAAGGAATAAAAACGGATGGCATAGACCAGGATCGCCTCAAGAAGATCATTGTGGCATTACAGGAACGATCACGCACGTTAAGGGAGATGGCCGAATCGGCCGCTTACTTCTTTACCGATACCATTTCACTGGATGATAGCGCGTTACAGCAATTGACCGCCGAAGCGCTGCCAATATTAATCGCGGCACGTCAACGATTAGAGGGGCTTTCCTTTACTCATGACACGCTGCAGGAAGGGTTGAAGTCACTTGCCGTTGAGATGGGGTTGAAGCTGGCGAAGGTGGCGCAATCCATTCGCGCGGCAGTTACGGGTAAAACTGTTTCGCCGGGCATTTTTGATGTGCTTGAGATTTTAGGCAAGGAGGCCACGCTGATACGGTTAGACCGGCAGATCAAACGGCTTGAACAAGTGAATCCTATTGCTTGACAGGGGGCTTTCATTCCCTATAAATTGCATGGAACTTTTCGGTACGAATTGGGGGATCGTCTAGCGGCAGGACAGCAGACTCTGACTCTGCTTACCGGGGTTCGAATCCCTGTCCCCCAACTCCGCCAACGGCCGGAACGCCGGCTGCGGTCGCTGTAGACCTATGAATTACGAATTAAGAATTATGAATTACGAATTAAGAATAAAACCTTTAAAACCTTAATTCTTGATTCTTCATTCTTGATTCAAAATAAATTATCTACGCAAATAAGAGTGAAACGATGATCTACTTTGCTTATGGCTCCAACATGGAACCCACACAGATGCAGGCGCGTTGCCCGGGAAGTACATCATTGGGGATTGCCTGTCTTTCGCATTACACCCTGATCTTTACGCGCTGGTCCCGTTCCTGGAATTCGGGAACGGCCGATATCATGCCGGAAAAAGGAGGTGAGGTCTGGGGGGTTATTTATGATTTGACGCCGGATCACCTCCGACGAATGGATACGTTTGCGGATTATCCCAATTCCTATGTGAGACTCGATGTTCCGGTTACGCTTAGCGGAGAGGTGCTTCCTGTTTTTACCTATGTTGCGGTGCGACAAGGGGTATTTGCGCCATCCAAGGAGTACCTTGATAAAATGATTTCCGGCGCAGTAGCGAATAACATACCCGAATCGTATCTCACTTTCTTACGGGGCATAGAAACACATGACTAAATACGAACCGGTTATCGGGCTAGAGGTCCATATTCAGGCCCGTACAGCGTCCAAAATCTTTTGCGGCTGCAGCACCCAGTTTGGCCAGGAGGCCAATAGTCAGGTCTGTCCGATTTGCCTGGGACTTCCGGGATCGTTGCCGGTGCTCAATCGCAATGTGGTTTCCCAGGGGATTCGCCTGGGGCTCGCGACCCATTGTAAGATTGCCCCTTACGCCCAGTTTGCCCGAAAAAACTATTTCTATCCCGACCTTCCCAAGGGGTACCAGATTTCCATGTACGAATTGCCACTATGCCAACATGGTTTTTTAGAGATTGCGTCTGGAACAACAACAAAAAAGATCGGCATCACCCGTATTCATATGGAAGAGGACGCGGGGAAGAACCTGCACGAGGGAATCATGGGAGCAAGCCACGTTGATCTGAACCGTGCTGGGGTTCCCTTGCTTGAAATGGTGAGTGAGCCGGACATCCGAAGTCCAGAGGAAGCCGTTGCCTACCTAAAAAAACTGCGTGAGATCGCCGTCTATACGGGTGTCTCGGACGCCGACATGGAAAAGGGAAACCTTCGCTGCGACGCCAATATCTCCCTTCGCCCCGTGGGGGAAGAAAAATTTGGTACCCGCGCCGAGATCAAGAACCTGAACTCCTTTCGGTTTATCCAGAAGGCCCTGGAGTATGAAATCGAGCGACAGACAAAAATCCTAGACGAAGGGGGTAAGATTGCCCTGGAGACCCGGCTTTGGGATACCAAACAGGGCAGAACCTTTTCGATGCGAAGCAAGGAGGAGGCGCATGATTATCGTTACTTCCCAGAGCCTGACCTCGTTGCGCTTCAAATCGATTCGGCATGGATTGATGAGGTGCGTGCCAGCCTGCCGGAGTTGGCGGATGCCAAGCGGGACCGGTTTGTGCGGGAATACGAAATCCCCCCTTACGACGCGGGGGTTTTAACTTCTTCCGTCGCGCTGGCCGATTTTTTTGAAAAGACTATTGCGGCCTTCGGTTCAGGCAAGGAGCGGGCAAAGATCGCCAGCAACTTTATCATGGGCGAGCTTCTAAGGGAATTAAAAGGGGATGATCAAGCGGACGAGGCTATTACCCTGCCGCCTACCGATCTTGCGACCCTGCTCACGATGATCGAGAAGGGGGTCATCAGTCACAAGATTGCCAAGACCGTTTTTGAAGAGATGATGCAGTCGGGCAAAAGCCCCGAAAAGATTGTTGAGGAGAAGGGCCTTGTGCAGGTCAGTGACGAGTCGGTACTGGAAAAGGTGATTGATGACGTCATCGCGGCCCATCCCAAGGAGGTGGCTGCATTTAAAGGGGGTAAGGACAAACTGATCGGCTTCTTCGTTGGCGAGGCGATGAAGCGAACAGGAGGCAAGGCCCATCCCGCCAAGGTCAATGAACTGATAAAGAAAAAACTCTTGTGATTTGGGTATACGTGGTATATAATCCTGTTATGGTAATATAACTAATGAAGCGTTTTGTTCCGGGGTGACGACAATGCCTACTCTTATAGAGGTCCAAGAAGAAGTTAAAGCAAACTATGAGGCGTTTCAAAAGGAACTGCCGTCCATAGCCAAAAGACACCCGGGCAAGTTCGCCCTCATGCAGAACAAACAAATCATAGAATATTTTGATACAGCACGAGATGCCTATGCTGCAGGAAAGAAGATTTTTGAAGAAAATCGGCTCTTTTCTATTCAGGAAGTGATTACAACACCACTTGATTTAGGTTTTTTCTCTCATGTCATGTATCAGCGGTAAATTCAACCCCGACATTGGCCCACTCATCGATATTAAAGTTGCCCCTGCAGAAGTCATCGGCCTTGCGTCCTGTCCGGTAACCAGCGAGCCTGCGTTAATTGATACAGGCGCAACCTCCACATGCATCTCAAAAAAAGTAGTCCAGTCCCTGGGTCTTATACCGGTCGGGATGCGTAATATGGTTTCTACTACACACCCCTCAACCCCTGTCCATGTTTATCTCGTCGACCTTTACCTTCCTTTTGGAAGTGGATACCTTATTGAGGATAAGGAGGTGATGGAATTTGTTCAGGAGGATAAGGACGACTTTCAGATATTGCTTGGAAGGGACATTATTTGCCGAGGTGTATTTACAATCAGCTTTGACGGACATTTCACATTTTCTTTATGAGTATAACCCTGGGGATAAACCATGAGTAAAATAAAAGATATTCGAGCGCGGGAGATTTTGGATTCCCGCGGAAATCCCACCGTCGAAGTGGATGTGCTACTGGCATCGGGGGCCGTGGGTCGTGCGGCAGTTCCCTCCGGCGCCTCCACAGGAGAGCGGGAGGCGATTGAACTGCGCGATAATCATCCCAACCGATATTTTGGAAAAGGGGTGCTGACTGCCGTTGACAACGTAGCAAGAAAAATTCGACCCAGGCTGATCGGTCTTTTGGCCGAGGATCAGGCGGCCATTGATGCCACTCTGATCGCCATAGACGGAACCCCGAATAAGGGGGCCTTGGGGGCCAATGCCATTCTCGGCGTTTCCCTCGCCAACGCCAAGGCGGCAGCAACCGAGGCCAAACAGCCGCTCTATCGTTACCTGGGG
>SBBA01000183.1 GCA_005239925.1 Candidatus Troglogloeales bacterium
AACTCCCAGAAAGGGACACCCCTGCCCGCCAAGAGCGGTATTGCAACGCACACGTCCCCCCTGAACCCCTCGGAGAAGCTCATACTGTCTGAATCACAGGGACAATTACATCCGTTACTTGACGCCTTCCCTCCGTTACGGGTAAAATGAGACCCTTTAGATATCCTATAGAATGGGGTAAGGAAGTGTGATGCCACAAGAAAAAGATTTAAAGTCTATTTTAAAAAACATCCAATTTACCGATGACGCCAAGGTGATGAAGCAATTGGTTGACCAGTCGCTTCAGGTCAAAATTCGGATGGGACAGATTCGGCGCAAAATTGTGATCATGAGCGGTAAAGGCGGCGTCGGAAAAAGCACCACCACGGTCAACCTGGCATTGGCCTTCGCACGCGCGGGACATCGTGTCGGAATCCTGGATGTGGATATCAATGGCCCTTGTGTTCCGCGTATGTTGGGGGTCTCCGGGCCGTTTGAAATGACCTCAGAAGGGGCCATTCCAAAAGTGGGGCCGCATGGAATAAAAATCGCCTCGATGGATTTTTTCCTAAAAGAAAAAGGGACGCCGGTGCGCTGGAAGGGCCCCATGGACATTTCCCCCATCTGGCTGGGAATGCTAGAAATGAATGTGATTCGTGATTTTCTAGCCGATATTCTCTGGGGTGAAATAGACTATCTTTTTGTAGATCTTCCCCCCGGTGCCGCCGCGGACAAGCCGCCTGTGATTGCCAATTTTCTGCCCGAATTAGACGGCGCTATCGTGGTGACAACCCCGTCCGAAGTGGCCAAGACGGTTGTGTTAAAATCCATTGCCTACGCACGGGATATTGGTATGAAGACCATTGGCCTTATTGAAAATATGGGCCATTCGGTTTGTCCAACCTGTCAGATACCAGTTCCTCTTTTTGAGGGAGGATGTGAAGAGTTGGTTCGAGAGTGGGATATCCCATTGCTGGGGAAGATTCCTTTTGATGTCCAACTGGCGCAATCTTCCGATCGAGGCATTTTGCTTTCGTCCGATCACCCGATTGCAAGACAGTTTGACCAAATGGTGGCCTTGATTGAAAACAAGCTGGCAGGCGAGCAGGTGGGGATAAAAGTGTAGGGGCGCACAGCCGTGCGCCCCTACGGATACATGTCCATTCATCCCATTTTTAAAGAAGAGTAAAATATAAGGAGAAAGAAAAATGAAGTTTGTTTGCATGAAATGTGAATCGTTTATGGAATTCCAAAAGGTCGAAAATCCGGCGGAACACTCGCTGGGGGTCAGCTTCGCCTGTTCCTCCTGCGGCGCGAAGATCGCCATGGTGACCAATGCCGGAGAAACGGCCATGGTTCAGGCGATGGGGGTGAAAATCGGAGGCCGAGAGGCCGAGCCAGGGCCTATGGAGTTCATTCGGGAAAATTTAAAGGAAAACGGCGCAAAGAAGGAGTATTCCCCATCGGAGCAGCAGGAGATGCTAAAGGCCGAGATGGCCAAGATGGGCGCATCCCACGGGGCAAGCGGTGAAGGTGCCAGCAAATGCCCCTTTGCCGGCATGATGGCCAAGATGGGAGGGGCAACGCAAGAGGCAGGAACAGCCTCGTCGACTACGCTGACATGGACAAAAGAGGCAAGGGAGCGGATTGAACGGGTGCCTTCATTTATGCGACCCATGATTGAAATGGGGATCGAAAACTACGCCCGGAAGGTCGGCGCAACTTCTGTTACGCCTGAGCTTATGGACGCATCCAAGAATGACATGGGTGAGATGACTTGGCCAAAAGAGGCCGAGGCACGGTTGGATAATATTCCCTCCTTTGTCCGCCCCATGGCGAAAAAAGAGATTGAACGGATTGCACGGGAACGCGGCATGACCACCATCACGACGGAGCTTCTGGAAGAAACCAAGACAAAATTTATTGGGCTGGGCTATTAGCCCCCAACGGGGGGCGGCGAACGGACCGCTCCCGCTGGTCGCAGTAGGCGTCCTAATGTTATTACACTTAATAAACTATCTACGTAAAACCTAAACACACCTCTTCTATAAAATAACCGTGGAACCTCAGGCCTTTATTCAAGCACTAGAGCAAGAAATTATTCAAAGTGAGGCAGTGCAGCATCCCTTTCTGCTTCGCTTTGCGTCTGATACGCTGACCCCGCTCCAGGTTCAGACGTTCGGCCTTCAGCACTATCAGCTGGTGAAGGTCTTCATCAATTACATGACCAATACGCTGCCTCGCATCCCCGATAAGGATGCCGCCGATCTCTTCCGCACGGTATTTGATGACGAGTTCGGACAGCACACCATTTTCCGATCCCATCCTGCGCTCTATCGTAATTTCTTAAAGACAGTCGGGTTGCAGGAGGAGGCGTGGGGAAGGGTGACGCTGCTTCCTGAGACGTCGGCATTTATTCAGGGGCATTTACAATTGACACGGGAGTCGGATTTTTTGTACGCCCTGGGGGCCATTGGGCCAGGGCATGAGTTCTCGATTCCAACAATGTTTACCTACATCGTTACGGGCCTAAAAAAGAATCTGTCGTTATCCGATGAACAGATCGAATATTTCACGCTGCATATCGAGCAGGATGTTGGCCATGCAAAGGTTTTTAACGAGCTGATTTGTCGTCATGTGCAGACCGAGCAGGGACAAGCCCGGTTACGCGAAGGGGCGTTGCACTCCATTGCCCTGCGTAAACGTTTCTGGGACGGCATCAACAGGGTGGTTTTTTCTTAGAGAAATCAAGGGACCTCTAAAAACCTAGTGCGCGGCCCGACTGCTGCGTTACCCAGGCGTGACGATGCCTGCGAGCCTGACGACGCCTGCGGCGCTCGGAATCCTCATGTACACTGCGACCATTGCGGTTCCTGTGCGTAGTAGCCCTTGCACTTGAGCAGGTCGGCACGACAGCGCATTTTCGGCTTTTCCTGCGCTACGCCCCTAATGAATTCAAATAATTATGAAAGGAAAAATCCCAGAACTTTCTGAAATCAATGCCAAATAGCGGAAGTCGGATTAATAAATCGTTCGTACAACCACGAATTTCTTTTCGCCTCCCTTTGCAGATACCGGTTGAGTGGGAGGGGAATCCACAATCCTCCCGTCTTGTCCAATAAATTTTGTTGCCAGATTATAATCCCCCGGAGGCACAGATATTCGGGTTAGGTGGATCGTATCGGGGAGGGTTCGCCACGACCGCTTATCCGCCACCTCGCTGGTTGCTGCAATCACCTCGGCCACCTTTCCAAGGGCAAAGCCCCCCAGCCCGCCGATCTGGGCCTCTGCCTTTTTGGATGTTTTTCGTACCGCAATCGCCTTAATGGTGGCGCGGGTAATAGCTTTTATCCGAATCCGGTCAATCCGATCGTCTAAGTTGGCTATTGCTATTTTGGTTAGATCCCCCATCTGTACCGATGACGCAGAGACAGATGGAGTGGTACCCGATAAGCTAACCTCGACATGATCCACCTGAGAGGGCTGTGCCATATACCTGGGAACGGCAACACGCACCAATTGCCCAATCGTTGAAAAAGGGACATCGCCCGATCCAACATGAGATTGCCAAATCGCGGTCGCCACCATGGAGGTCAAGATATCTTTATTAATAACGACATCAAAGAACGTATCTAGCTTATAGGGCGATCTCCCGTGCATCGAGACAACAATAATTTCCCCGTGTGATTGCCGATGCTGACTTGGAGTCACCCGGGCCGATGGGAAAAGCAGCTGGTAGGCCTCGTGCTCCTCCCGAAGGCCCAGGGCCTGGGTGGTTCGCAAAAGGTCTTCCCCGATTATCGCTGGAATCGGGGTTTTATAGCTCTTAGCCCAGTCGCGATAGGTCTCAAAGGCCTTTCGGTACGAGATAAAGGCGTCGTTGATCCCTCCCCTAGCCTCGTAGAGAATACCGGCCAGATAACGCGCAAAGGCGTCCTCCTTGTATCTGTTTTTCTTGTCGTGATACCGGTCGTTAATCTCATTTAGTTTTGTATCAACCCGGCGGCACTCTACTAGGGCGTCATCCAGCAGATTAAGCTGGGCATAATTGAGGGCCGAGATGATATGGATTAAAACGCGTTCAAAATCCTCCCCGCCATAGGGAAGAATATTGTCGTTGGTGAGCAGCGCGGCCGCATGACGTGTAACGCTTTCGGTATACAACTGATCCGACAACTGGGCGGCATCATCCAGCATCTGGTTGCTCTCTTGATAATTGCCCGCAAGGGAGAGGGAGAGGCCCCGGTCTAAAAGATAGAGAAGGCGATCGTTCTTGCCATACCGACCTTCCTCTTTTGCAATAACGGCGTCCGCACTGCGGGTGTCATGGACGGCAAGATGTTGTTCGACACGGACGTAGTGATTTTGGGTGGTGGCACAGGCCGAAAGAAGAAGTGTAATCAGAGACATCGCTCGTCTGAACGGAAATAAAAAGGGCATCGTTTGTTCTCCAGAAATATCTAAAGGGTAACTCTAAAAACCATCATAATTGGTAGGAACACCAAGGATGGGTTAAGCGGATAGTACACACGTTGGACGATATATTGCAAAGAATCTGTTTTAAGAGAGTGTTTACTGATGGATAGATTTGTCTGCAGATGATACCCGAATTGCCTTGAAAGTCCTTGCTTTCTATTAGACCAAAGAGTCTCATCTACCTTTAAGTAAACACTCTCTTGTTTTGATCCATCTCCGCCCGTTGCAATCAATCTGTTGAATACATACAATGGAATAGGAAGTACATAGGAGATTGAATATGAGTACAACGCTATCCATTAGGATTCCCGATCAATTGGCTGAACAACTTAACTCCGTTTCTAAGGAAACGGAGAGTCCACGCTCACTCATTATTCAAAAGGCGCTTGAATCTTATATTGAAGACTATTCGGACAGTCAGATAGCCCTTGATCGCTTACACGACAAAACCGATCCAATTATCTCCGGAAAAGAACTAAAAAAGTTCCTTAAGCCGTGACCTTGGTAATTGATTCTCGTTGACAAGGGGTATAACGAAGTTTACACTTATAGTGTAATCTATAAAAAAGGGACATGATGAATTCGATCAACTTGAAAGAAGCACGCAAGCATCTGGGTGACTTGGTCGCCGAGGTAGAGCGTGGCGCGTCAGTGGCCATCACCCGTCGCGGCAGGAAAGTAGCGCGTCTGGTACCAATGGAAAAAGAATCCCCTCAGTCTCTACCCGATCTGGCTTTGTTCAGGGCCTCAATCAAAGTAAAGGGAGGAAGCCTGACCGACGCGCTTTTGTCCATGCGCCATGAAGAACGGTTCTGATCCGCCGACGGGCGGAGGCGAACGGAGCCCTCCCGTTGGTCGGTCTGGGCCTACCGATGCCGTTACACGAAAGTTATCTACGCAAAAAATGGTGATGTCATCAAAAGAATCGAATGTCCTTTCTTGACACCAGTGTTCTTACCCCTTACTACTGCCCGGAGAAACGAAGCACACGCGTACAGCGCCTGTTATCACGCATCGACCGCCCCGTCATTAGCCCACTTGTTGAAATTGAGTTTTATTGCGTGATGGCGCGCAAAGTTCGATCGGGCGAGATCAGCAAATCCACGGCCCAGCGCATCTTTACAGAGTTCAAACACCACGTAGCGGAGGGACGGTTTGATGTTGTCCCCATTGAGGCGGGTGAATATACGTTTGCACGACGATGTATCGAAGAAATGTCCACCTCACTCCGCGCGGTAGACGCTCTTCATTTGGCCACTGCGTCGGCACATAACATCGTTCTTGTCACGGCGGATCGCGACCTCGCCCAAGCGGCCAAGCGTTTTGGTGTCAAATATAAGTTTATCCCCTGAATGAACGACCCACGGTAAGCCCGGCAAGCCAAGAGGATTTGTTGGATTTAAAAACAAACCCTTTCTTGGTATACTGCCCTTCAATGAAAAAGGAGATCAGCAACGCTTCGCGGTTGTATTTGGTGTCACGTTCATCGTGACAATGCTTATCCTTGCCATCGCATTCCCCAACCCAACGCCATTCCAATACACCACCTTTCGAATCGTACTCAGTTTTGCTGCTGCAGCGGCAGCCGCAATGCTGCCTGGGTTTATTCAAATCGAGATATCAGACTGGCTAAGGGCAGGAGGAAGTCTGGCTGTGTTTGTTATTGTCTATTTTTATAACCCGGCCTCTCTGGTCGCGCCAACAGCGCAAAACGCTTCTCGTCCTGCTGTCGCAGCAACATCGCATGAACCTAAAGTAGAAGCAAACCTATCGGTACCAGCGTATATACCCAATATGGAAGGGACAGTAAATGAGGCGGTTCATCAGCTTTTTTTTGGGCCTTCTCAAATGCCTTTGCCAATCTCTACCGTGGTAATGGGTTCTGTTCATTATGAAGACACTCTTCTGGGCAGTCCGTTTGGAAAACGGTTGGAGATATTGATTGAGCACGAGCTTTCTCAAGTGCCGCAGATCAAATTGATTCGTCGTAAGACAACCCGTGGCTTGAAAGAGTTGCAACAGGCGGATCGAAGTCGCGGACTCACAATTACGGACCGCCCCGTACCACCGATGAGTTCGCAAGCGATGCAGGCGCAATTAGATGGCGCCCAAGCGGCGCTCGAGGCCCACTATAGGGTGCAGGGGGAGCAGATTCATTTAGACCTGACCTTGGTCAAAGCTGGGACGGGGGTAACACTTGCATCTGCCAGGGCAAGTATGGATAAAGCCCTTATCCCGCCTGAGCTTCAGTTGATGCCACCACGAACAGACTTCGTTGAGCCTCCCAAAGCAGATGCGGGTAAAATACGCCTTGAACTGACCACGCATCAAGGGGACGGCGTGACCTTTGTCGAGAGGGAGAAAATAACGTTCTATGCCTCTACGGATCAGGGCGCCTATTTGCTTCTGCTCTATCAGGATGCTGCTGGTCAGCTTGTTCAAATTTACCCAAATGCCCGCACGGATAACGGCTTCCACGAGGCGGGCGAATATATCGCAATCCCAGGTAATAGCGCCAGCTTTGATTTCACAATCACGCCTCCCTTTGGGATTGAACAGGTCTGGGCATTTGCCGCAACTTCGGCCTTCCCGACTCTGAAGGGGGAGCGGCTTGATGATGGCCTAAAAGTTTTGCAAGAGGCTCTTTTGGATGTTATCGTGAAGCTTCGCGCGCATGGACAGAAGGTGAGCTACGGCGAGGCGAATGTGGTGATTACGACGGTAAAGGAGTAAGTCGAAAAGGAAGTTATAGTCATGCGACGTTCATACCTACGGATTTTTACGCCCTTTGTATTGGTAGCCTATCTGGTATCGGGTTGCGCTACCGCTCGTCTGGCGCCGCTACCGAAGGCCACGCGATTGTTGATATCGGATGAGCCTCGCAAAGTCGGAATATGGCTCTCTCCCTCCCTTTCAGAGTGGTATATCTCAACGATATTAGTACGGGTACATGAGTTTTTTGGATGGGATGCTGAACTGGTACCACTTAAATCTAACCCCAAACAGGGGTCACATACAGCGCTGCGAGAACGCGGGTTTACCGATCTCATTATTATTGATGTTGACTACAATCAACACGACAGAGGAAATGTGCTCACTAAAAACATTTCTGGAACTATTACAGTGCAGAATATATCCTTGGGTGAAGGTGTTTCCGAGTCGGTGGCTATGAAGTCGGAGTCGGGAAAGGCACAAAGAGGATACGAATTAAGGGCAAAAGATTTGGGAGAGTTTCTGGGGGAACTGATTGCTTTGCCTTTTGTGTGTCCTATAGTAACATTTTTTGCTCCAATCTATTCCCTTGGTGGACTAAGAGATTCAGAGGGTAGAACGATGGCAGAGGAATGGCTTAGATCTTGTCTTCTTCTCGAAGCCACCCCCCCAAATTATAACGCAGTGGAACCTAAAATTGATCATATGCTCCTGACCCATTTAGATGGATCAGTGAAGCAAGCGATCTCAAAGTATGCAGTTTTTGAAGATAAAAGTCGGCAACCGCCCACATTGGTAGCGGCTGTTACTTTCAATGATCGCAATGGCGTTCTACCCAACAATATCCTGGATGCAGGGGAACGGGCTAATCTGGTGATCAAGATAGAAAACAGGGGAAATGGGCCTGCGTATGTTGTGACCCCCGTTGTAACAGGAGAAACAAAGGGATTCACCATGACTGCCCCTGAACCTTTACAGAGGATTCCCCCTAATGAGAGTCGTGAAGTCAGAATCCCGGTATTGGGAGGGTTCAATCTTTTGGATGGAAGAGCAAAAATGCTGATCGAGGTAAAGGAAAAGCGGGAGTATGATGCCAGGAAGGTGCCACTGTCATTTCCAACCGCTCATTTGGAGAAGCCGAATTTAAGCATCGAACCCCCAAGGATTCAGGACGGAACGAAAGGCATGGCCTCCGGAAATGACAACGGAAAGATAGAAAATGGGGAGACGGTGGAATTACAGGTCTTTGTGGAAAACACCGGAGTCGGAGAAGCTTATGGTGCCCGGCTTTCGCTTTTGGAAATATCCCCCTCTGGCGTGGAGATTGTCCAGAAGGAGAGTGATATTGGGCTAATCGGTATTAACGAAACGGCGAAAGCGAATGTGGTTATTCGGATACCTCGGAACGTGCAGCTTTCTGGTTTGGAAGCAAAGTTCCGTGTGGAAGAAATCGAACGCAAGGCTGCACAGACCGAGAAAAGGGTTGCCTTCACAGGCGCAACATTGAAGCCGGAATTGTCGACCCGGGTAGAATGGAATGATAATAATGGAATCTTGGAGACCGGCAAGACCATCAAAGGGATATTAACGGTGCACAACGGGGGCAGCCTTGCCGCGGAAAACGTAGAAGTGGCCCTCCGTTTAACCGGCCGTGGCGTGCAACTTACACCACAGCGGTTTCAGGTGGGAAGGTTGGAGCCAAACCAAACGTCGGCACCGCTTTATGCCACATTGACCATATCGCGCACTTTTGAAGCCTCAGAAATTGTCATTAATACAACCGTACAGCAACAGGATTTCCCAAAAGTTGAAGAGCATCAGACTCATGCCGTGACCCTGCGGCGGCCTAATTTAGTGGTGATGCAGAGGCTGACCAATCAAGTAATAGGGAATGAAAAGACAATTGGGAGTATTCGACAAGGAGAAAATACAAAAATAGAAATCAGAGTACGCAACCAGGGTAACATGGATGCGGATGGCGTGACGATCTCGGTTTTAAGTAAACGGCCAGAAGTCCAACTTATTGGAAGAGAAAAAACATTCAAGATCGGCAGGATTCCAGCGGGCCAGAACAGCGAACCGATTCAGATACCATTGACCATCCTTCGGAGTGCACCGGTGGAGGTGGCAGAGATTGTCGTGGAAGTGTCCCAGGACGATTTTCCTGATTCAGAACAGAAAGGCGTGTTGATGGTTCAAGCGGAAAGCGCCGAAGAGATCAAGATCGTGGGCGAAGCAACAAAGGAACCCAAGCCTGTTGTGCAGCCTTCCATTGCCACTAATCCAATCGTTATCGTCAGCCCCCAACCGTCAGAAGGTATTGTTCAGGACACATTTAACCTGATCTGGGATGAAGTCGGGGATGTTGCTTCCGTGGAGGTTAGAGTGAATGGGGATCCAATCGATCCACAACCAATACGAGGCATTACCCTTACTGAAAAGGCTGAAAAACAGGGTCCCCGGCATCGTAAGACAATTCCATTAAAGCTTGGAAAAAACACGATTGTGCTCATTGCGTATGACCTTGCTAATAAGCGTTGGGAGGATGAGATTGTAGTGACGCGATTGGCCGAGCGTGGAGAAATTTGGGCGGCCGTGATTGGAATATCATCATACAATCATGTTCCTTCCCTTGAGTATGCCAGAAAGGATGCGGATGCATTCCTGGCCTATCTGAAAGAATACATGGACGTACCCTCAGACCATATCCGTACCCTATATGATAGTGATGCAACGGTTCAGAACATGAAATCCACTTTGGGCACATGGCTAAGGGAAAAGACCGGCAAGAACGATACTGTATTTATTTACTATGCGGGTCACGGCGCACCCGAGGCAAACCCGGAAAGCCTGGATGGAGATGGTCTTGAGAAATATCTCCTCCCAACAGAGGCGAATCCTGCCGATCTCTTTAGCACAGCATTCCCCATGTAGGATGTGGATAAGATTTTGGGCCGTATCAATGCCGATCGGATTGTCTTTATTGTGGACTCCTGTTTTTCCGGGGCCAGTGGGGGTAGAACACTCCTGGCGTCCAACAAGACCAGGGCAACCTTGTCTGATCAGTTTTTGGAGCGGCTATCTCGCGGGAAAGGGCGGGTGATTTTATCAGCCTCCCGTGCCAATGAGTTAAGTATTGAGGGAGCCCGATTCGGAGGTGGTCATGGCGTGTTTACCTATTACTTGCTTGAAGGGCTTAGAGGAAAAGCCGATTACAGCCGAGATGGACTGGTCGATATAGACGAGGTCTATCGGTATCTATCTGAAAACGTCCCCACGGCAACGGGCCAGCGTCAGACGCCAGTGAAGAAAGGAGAAGTGGAAGGAACGCTCATTGTGGGGAAGGTGAGAAACAAGTAAAGGGCGATTCTAAAATCCAAATTTTTTACGAACCATTAGCTTCTTAATTTTTTCGTCGCCAAGCCAAACCTTGGCATTATTTTCAAGGTCAATTAACTCAAGGGTAACCTGGAAATATTTATACCGTTCATTCTCAACCTGTTCCTCAAAGGAAGAAATCACCCCCTTGAGCATATAATCGGCCGCAATCTCCTTGCCCAACCCCTTCGCCGTGGTCTCACTAGAGTGAATCTGTTGTTGGGCACGCTCCTCGCGAATCTCCTGCCGTTCTTCGGAGGAGGCGACAAAAAGAACCCGACCCGAATTGGTTAGCTCCCGCTCCAGGTCCTTTGTAAAGGTTTGGGTGGGAATATGGTCATGACTCTTGTTGACAACGGTGCCAACGATTACCATCGGTTCTTTTCCTGTCTTCTTCTGAAAGGTATCGATCCATCGGCCCCGAAGCACGTCATCCACCATCTTTCGCGCAACCAGTTGCGAATCGGTGTCATTCCATCGATCCGAGAGGTCAACGGTCTGTTCGGTCTCCAATCGAGACACCTTTGTGGTCGCGCAGCTAGATACCACGGCAACGACCAAACCCGATATGATTAAATGCCACACTCTGTTTTGCATTGTCATTCCTCCTTTGGGCTTCCCAACTGAGGTTGAGAGGCCATCTCTTCGCTTTGCACTTTAAATTGGTCAAACGATTTTTCCACGTTCCTTCTGATAAACCCTTTCAACTCGGGACTTAACTCGCGTGCGGCAAGAACCTCTTTTTTAAATTGATTTAACGTTAGTTCTGCCAGTGAATAAAAGGTGCCATCTTTTGGGTCGGTCCATGATTCAGTATGATCAATATTAAAGAGAATGCTGGTGGTTGCATAGGTCTTTAATATCCTTTCGGCATTTTGCGTCTCGTTAAATTCCTTTAAATCTGTTTCCGAGAGGGTCTGGGTGTAATCCTTTAATAGCGAATCAATAAAGGCCTCCAGTATGCGGGTAAGCTCGGACTGGGCAATCTTTTCCGCCGTCATCTTTAATAGTGCTTCGCTCTGTCCAGCAGATATCTTCCCTACCCCATAAAATACCTGTTTGTTTAAGAAAGCGCTTCTGTTTTTTTGAACCCAATCTGGTCGTGCATGCCCTATGCAGCCAGCCAATGTCAGGCCAATTGCGCCGAAAACGATCCCTTTTAATATTGTTTTTATGGCCACCTCGATTATACCCTTAAAAAGGTGTTGAAGTGATGAGTACGTTAACAAATTTCTTTCCCGTTTTTTCTTCTGTTGCATATTCACGGGCAAGCATACGTACCCTCTGATCGAGGCTACGATAGAAATTTTCGATCTGTTCTCTTGGAATATTGAGATAATGATTGCGAAGATAGGTGTTTTGATCCTTGCGAACTACTTTCTCCAAAAGCCCCTTTGTAAATATACTACAGAATTCCATCGAAAGAGAGCGCCGTTCCTCGGGAGCGACAGGCACATAATGATGCGATATAGATCGAACTTTTTCTTTTTGGAGTTCAATCAGCCCCTGTTTTTGCAAAATATCAACCACCGTATCAACTAAAACCAGCGGCTGCGCCTTTCCCTTTCCAATCTCCTGCACCGCCTCCTGCAGATCGCTTCTCCATTTCTTTTGGGTTACCCAACTGTCGTCGTTTGGGAGGGCAGTAATAGCGCGACTCACCAAGAAGGCAATTTCAGCCTCTTCAATACCCTCTCCTTTCTCCTTGTTCACCTTGATAATTCGACGAAACTCACGCGAAAAGGCATGAAGGATACGATCCTGCCACAATAACACCAGAAGCTCATTAACATCCTGTCCTCGTAATTGGGCTAGCCTGTGGACTAGGGCCTCGGGCGGGAACCGCTTCCCTTTTTCGATATAACTCAACATGACCGGGTCAACTGTGCCATCCATAGCCTCCGTGGCAAAACGCTGAAGGGTAAATCCACGTCCCATGAGTACCCGCGTCTCGTAAAAAATATCTCTTAACTTTTTAAAAGTGGTCATCTTAGGCGTTATCATTATGGTCATCCAAAAATTACTAGGCCTCCTTATTTGATCTATCTACCCCAATGGCTAGGGTTTGTCTATTATACAAACACTATATGTTATGGTCAATAGGATAGAGCAAAAAAGACTTAAAATTATTTGCAATATTCCATGAACGCAACACTTACTATAAAGATAACACACCTACGATCTTTTATGTTAATGGTGGTTTGTCAGATATTTGGCATTAATATTAAATTTGATCTCTATTGGACGGCCCTAGGCAAAATAGATAGTCTTCATACCCGAGACAGGTAGACTAACAGCAAAAAAAGATGGATTTTTTACGTGAAACAGTACAGAAACAAGCCAATTTCTGTCTCAAGGTTGAGGGGTAACAGTCACATCTGTGACAACAAAAGCCACCCTTGCTTTAAAGCTACTGAGGAGTCCATCGGATGTTGCTGGATTCGTGCCCGATGGATAGGCCAGTACGGCAAGATCAACCCGACTAGATGTGACACTAGATACCCCCCTTATCGGAACAACGATTTCGGCCTTAGGAAGGTCAGATGACGGCACAGCAACAAAAGGAGACGGGACTATTTCCCAGTGAGTGGAGAACGGGGCCTGGTAACGAACAGCCATAAAATATTGAGTGTCAGACTGAAAACCCTTTATATCCTGAATACCCACCTTTAGACCACATGGGCCTAAATTTGTTTCCAGGACGCAAGAAACAGAGGGCTCTGACTGAGCCGTAATAATCATGGAGAACTCATTATTTTTACCAATACTATCACCGGTTTTGTTGCCTGAACAAAAGAGTGTCCCATTTGATTCTTCGCAAACCGATTCCGCATTTACCCTTGTAATCAGTTGCTGCTCTTGATCAAAACGGGCATCAAACCCGCTGGAGCCACTGCCACCACAACCCACTAAGGCCAAAAGGCCAGATATAAAGATAAAAAATCGTGAAATCTGTTTTCTCGTCTTCATAAAATGACTCTCCTTTTAAAGTGGGGTTGAGGTAATCAGCACATTAAGAAACTTCTTACCTGTTCTTTCTTCGGTCGCATACTCTCCCACAATATCGCGCACTTCTTGATCCAGCCGACGATAGAAATCTTCAATGCGATCCGGAGAAATTTGCAGGTAGTGGTTCCTTACGTAGGACTCCTTATCCTGTCGCACCATTTTATCAAGAAGCCCTTTCGCAAAAATACCACAGAACTCTACAGCCAGAGAGCGCTTTTCCTCGGAATTTCCAGGAACATAGTGATTTTCCAGACGCCTCACTTTTTCTTTATTGCGCTCGATAAGTCTGTGTTCAAGTAAGATATTGGCCACCGTCTTAACCAGGCTCTGAGGTCGTTTTTGGCCTAATTCCTCTAATGCCGTCTGTAAATCCTGCCGCCAGCGTACGGCCGTTACCCAGCTGCCATCATCCGGCAAGGCCGCAATGGCACGACTCACCATGAAGGCTACTTCCGCATCGGAGACACCATCCACCCTGCCCTTATTGTCTCCCTTAATAACTCGACGCAGCTCACGAGAGAAGGCATGAATCATACGATCTTGCCACAAAAGAACCAGCAGGTCCTGGGGATCCTGTTCTCGAACACGAGCCAGCTTATAAACCAGGGACTCCGTGGCAAACCGCTTCCCCTTCTCAATATAGCTAAGCATAACCGGATCAACGGTGCCACCTAAAGCCTCTGTAGCAAATTTGTTGAGGGTATACCCTCGACCCATTAAAACCCGTGTTTCATAAAAAATATCTTTTAATCTTTTAAATGTAGATGTACTTGGAGCCATAATCGCCGCCTTCCCCAAAAGCTATGAATCTGCGTATCTATTTTTCAAGGGGCCTTCCCCCGACGAACAAGATAACACCCTTCATAACAACACCGCCATACTCAAAATGGGGGGATTACTAAAAAATACCCCAACCTATATGGTCAGTTCTTAACAGCCCCCCATGCTAAGGGTATAACATAAATTAAAATATGTCAACTCAACCCATTTCGGTAGATAGCCTGAGCCTGTTTATAGACCGGATTGTGAACACTATCTCTTTTAGCGCCATATTCGAGCTTTTATACAATTAGACAACGTAGGGTATAAAAAGTTTAATCTATTTTACAAAATAGATTAAAAAGTTTTTTCAACAAGTCTTCTACATCTTCCGAATCTTCCGAAAAGTCAAAAACGGATATTCAATTGTTTCAGCTTACCAAAAAGGATAACGCAAGCTTGAAAAGTAGTGCACAAATAGGCACCCTTAATTGCTGGATTGTACAGGAGCAATAAAAAGGCTTCTTTCTTATAGGGATCTAGGCTTATGTCGGACAAACCGAGAGACTACCTTGAAAATAAGACTGGAAAGAGCATAAGGGCACCTCTAAAAACCTACTGCGCGACCCAATTGCTGTGTTGCGCGGTGCTCGAAATCCTCATGTATACTGCATAGATTGCGGTTTCTCCGCTCCGTGCGCCTTGCACTTGGGCCGCTCGCGACGGTTTTTAGAGATGCCCATAAGAAAGCGAACAGCACTTTATGTCCAGGATCTTAATTGGCGCATACATCCTTTATGGAATGCTAGTAGATATTTCGCATAAAACCCCAGTATCTGTACCACTGCCACCTGAACATAGATCAATATGTAATCCGCCATTTAATACGTCATTTCCTGATCCACCAAGCAATCTATCGTCTCCAGCGTCTCCATTCAGAGTATCGTTGCCGTTCTGACCATGCAGGTCGTCTTTTCCATCTCCTCCGGATAAGAGGTCGTTCCCACTTCGACCATAGAGCTTATCATCGCCCACACCACCATCTATAACATCGTCTCCCTCCTGACCATGGAGGGCGTCTCTTCCATTCCCACCTGACAAGACGTCATTTCCATACTTACCATAAAGTCGGTCGTTCCCGGCGCCACCCTCCATGATATCATCTCCCTCATTACCATGTAGTATGTCGTCTCCACCTTCACCTTTTAGAATATCATTCCCATAGCCGCCATAAATCTTATCTTTACCTAAACCACCTACCAGGCAATCACTTCCACCACGCCCCCTGATATCATCATTACCCCCTAAGCCCCGAATCAGGTCGTTCCCGGATGTGCCACCTAGGGTATCATTAAACGCCGTACCAACAATCACGTTATCAATCCGCAGCACGCCACATTCTAGCGCAAACAACAGAAATTCTCCAGAACCAATAGAAAGACTCACTCCCCCTGACTCCACAATAACAGTTCCACCGGATACCAAAGACGAAATGGTTTCATCCTGGTGTATGGTTAATGCTAACACAGCGCCAGGTCCCAGCGTTGTGGTATAGGCCTTGCCATTAATATCAACGCCTATCACTGCCCCAGTTGGCCCGGCAAGGGAGAAGGCAAGATCGCCTTCCAGTGGAGTAACCGCCGTCATAGAGGCGCCGGTATCCAACGCAACCGCCGTTGTGATCCCACCCGAAGTTAGCGTGATATTGACCGGCCCTGCAATACTGGATATAACCGCTGACCCACAGGACACTGAAGTCATTATTGAATTCACTAATGACGCCGGAAAAACAAGTTCAGCCGGAGGGATACAGGCCAATGTAACCGTGGCCGGAGAGAGGCCCGACTCAACGGTGATCGTTATCCTGCCACCTACCCACTCCAGTTTAATAATCCGACCGGCCCGATTCGTAAGGGTTCCCATCGTTAGCCCATCCGAGAAGTCATTAGAGAAAGTGATTGGCTCTAAGTCTATGTCATCAACAATCCCATCGTTATCGTCATCCGGGTCAATACAATCGGCCATCTCGTCCCCGTCGGTGTTGGTAAATCCTTCATCCACGCCCTCGTTCAGGTCATTGTCAACGCCATCACAAATCTCCGGCGTGGAAAGGGGATTCAACGGATTAGACCCTGCGGCCAACTCGATGTCGTCGGAGAACGTGTCGCCATCGTCATCCGGGTCAACACAATTGGCCATCGTATCGCCATCGGTGTCGGTAAATCCTTCATCCACGCCCTCGTTCAGGTCATTGTCAATTCCATCGCAAGACTCCGGCGTGGAGGCAGCATTGAGCGGATCAGCTCCCTCGGCAATCTCCACAGCGTCGAGGAACCCGTCACCATCATCATCGTCATCACAAATATCGCCTGAACTATCTCCATCAGTATTAGTTTGATTCGTGTTGGCTGTTATGAGGCAGTTGTCGGTTGAGTCGGGAATGCCATCTTGATCGGTGTCGATAATAATATCAAAAAGCGTCTGCTGGCATGTCTGCAAGAGTGTAATCTCCATAGTTGGATCGCATACGGCCTTATTTCCGGTCCAGACAACATAGGCATTCCCGTTAAGAACGGCCACGCCATTATAATCACCAATACGAAGCAGGCCATTTCCTTTTTCAGGGGCGCCCAAGTCCGGATCAAAGGGGGCATGGGCATCATTCACCTGCACCTCGGGAAGAAAGGTCAAGCCACCATCTACACTGCTTCTTGAAAACAAATCCAACAAGAAGTGATCATTGCTATTCACAGCCCCACGCCTGGTATCATACCAGGTTACCGTTAAGAATCCTGATCGGGGATCAATACCGGCGGCAGGAAAAAACTGAATCGTTTCATCGGGGCTAGTGTCCACCCGTAGCGGGGCATCCCAGTGCTGCCCAAAATCGGTGGAACGGGCAATATAAACATTCATATCATCAAAATCAGGACCGTGACTTATATCGGTTGGATCATCCGCAGCAACCACGTAAATATTGCCCGGGCGGGCCGCGTCGGGCAACACCCATGCCTGAGCGGAGGGCTGCGTCCATGTGATCGTCTTATTCAGACGCCTGTCACTGAAGTTGAAAGTAATATCCGCATTGCCTGCCGTAAAAGCGGTTGTCGGCGGGAGATAATTGTTACCTCCATCCGTTGACCGTCGAACCATCACCTGACCAGTTTCTCCATCAGGATTACCGCCGTTAAACCTGGGCTGATTATGGTAGGCGACATAAACGTCACCGTTGGACGCCACGGCGTTATGTGCCGGCCAATTAAATTCCAAGTCATCCTCAGACAGAATCAGCCCAGCAGACCAGTTCAACCCCTGATCATCAGAGAAGGAGGTGATGACAACGGTCCTGGGGCCACTAAATTTTGTCCAAACAACATAGAGGCGGTCTCTATATGGACTCGTAGAAAAGCTATCGGCGGCAAGCCAATCTTTATCGTTAATCGCTCCATCGTCGGCCGCAAATCCAGCGCCAGACGTCACATTCACCGGATAGCCGGGAAGGATCTCCCCCGTCATCGGATTGATCTGCGAAATAAAGATATCTCTTCTGTTCGTGTTACCTGATCTCTTTGCCAAGTACGTCCAAAACAAACGCCCCTGGCTGTCATAGGCCAGAGACGTATCGCCTCCAATAACATGAGGGTCATAATCACTCGACAGAGCCGGAGGCACAATGGCCCTTGTTGGGGCGCTAAACGTGGCCCCCCCGTCGGCTGAAACACGTACTTCAGCTGATGGGGAGACGGCAATACGATTTGGATTATTCGGATCAATAGCAATCGCGGGTTGACTCAGCCCGCCTAATGGGAGGTCAACGGACTGGGCAACCGCAGTACCAATAAGCGTAGGGAGCACCTGTAGCGTCGCAGCAAAAAGAGCCCCAACACAAAACGCAACTCTTTTTGAAAAAGAGACCTTTTTCATGACATCCCCCTCCTTTCAGAAGCATGGCTAAAAGAATACAGCCCTTGATGTTCAGATTGACATGACGTTATACCGACCATTGCCGATATTCTCAGTTGGGCACCTCTAAAAACCTACTGCGCGACCCAATTGCTGCGTTGCGCGGTGCTCGGAATCCTCATGTACACTGCGTACATTCCGGTTCCTCTGCTTCGTGCACCTTGCACTTGGGCCGCTCGCGACGGTTTTTAGAGGTACCCAGTTACGACTTTCTACCCGTAATAGGCTAAAGGCCATCAATACACTTGTCTAAAAATAATTTAACCTTTCAGTCGTTGCCTCCCACACATAGATCACCTCATAAAAGTCCGGACTACTTAAGTTGTTTCGCACAGACCTTTTCAGGAGACAAATCTCCTCACTATTACTCTGATAGATGGGAACTCCTGTGTATGGCAAAAGATATCTGGCTACCCCAGTAAGGGGCAGTTGGCCATAGGCATTACCTCCTGGGATAGCTCCGGATAACACTTGCGTATAGCTAACATGGGGTGGCTTATCTGAATCACAAACCCAGCATGCATCAATCTTACCCAAGACAATAACATCTGACTCGGCTATTTGCGCAAGAAGTTCTGGAGGGGGGTCAGCCCGTAGAGGGGCTTCTTTGGAGGGAGATGGGGCTTCACCGCAAGAAAAAACTAAAAATTCAAAAAGGAGTACAAGAAAAGCGGCGAAAGTTCGTGTTTTTCCTGTCATAACCACGCTTACGCTCTCACCCGTTTTGCCAGCATAATAGATAACACAAACGCGATGCCGTTTCTCCGTTCTGACATAGAAAAAGCCTCTTCCCACAAGTAAACTGCGGAAACAGGCCTCACTCAACAACACTCTTTTGTTCTTTGTACAGAGAAACACTACCCCTCACAGTCGGTTAAGGAGATACGGGAACCAAGGCCCCAGTGCTATATTCAGATTACTATTCTACCAAAAACTTTAACAAAACAAATCAGCCGTACTCTACACTAAAAAAAACGATTTGTCAAGAAAAAAATGGTATTTAACAGAAGAAGTTTATCGCAAAGGGGTATATTTTCACCGCTTTTCTTCTTCTAAAGGAATTTCCTTTGTGCCTTTAGAGAAAAGACGATAGAGGGCCACCACCGGCTTTTCAATGATACCGGAGATTACATACAACAAGGCCATACTGAAGATCATCACCTGGGTTTCTACAACTAAAACCAAGAAGATGAGTATCATAGCTACTAAAACACTAAACGAAGTTTGGTCCCTGAATTTAATATCTTTTATGCCGCGGTAGGGTAATGAGCTTACCATAAGAAAGGCCAGCACATACGTCATGCTTAAAACAACAATCGGACGAACTTCCTTTCCCACATGTAAAATATAATCATCTAATATGACCAGTGATGCGATCAAAGCCGCCGCAGCAGGGATAGGAAGGCCCATGAAACCTTTCGTTTCCGTGGTTGTGGCCTTAACGTTAAAGCGGGATAGTCGAAGGGCGCCACAGGCAATATAAAGAAAGACAGCCGCCCAACCCAGACGGCCATATTCACTCAAACCCCAAGCGTAAACCAAAAATCCGGGGGCCACACCAAAGGAAATCACATCCGACAACGAATCATATTCCAGACCAAAGCGGCTGGTCGTCTTGGTCATTCGCGCGAGCTTTCCATCAAGGGAGTCAAAGATGGTTGCAATCAGGATGGCCATCGCCGCATTCACATAGGCCTTATCATAAACGGCCAGAATGGCAAAGACGCCACAAAAAAGATTGGCCGTGGTAAACAAATTAGGGAGCAGGTAGACGCCCTTCTTACCCAACTCTCTTATCCGAGGCCGCTGCTTCCGAGGTATCATGTCAGTTTTCCTAAAACGGTCTGCCCCCCCCACACGCGATCCCCTTTTGAAACCCGCAGGGCAACTCCGACCGGAAAAATAAGATCGACGCGAGAACCAAAACGAATTAAACCAAACCGCTCACCGCAGTTCATGACCGCACCTTTTTTTATCCAGCAGACGATACGCCGGGCAATAAACCCCGCAATTTGGGTTACAATGACTTTTTTACCCCAGGGGGTCTCCATAATCACACTGTTTTGTTCATTCTCCAGTGATGCCTTGGGGACATTGGCAGCAAAGAACCGGCCTGGATTATAAGAGATATCAATCACCCGTCCTTCCACCGGAACCCGTGTAATATGAACATCGAAAACATTCAAAAAGATACTGACCCTAATGGCCGGTCCCTTGATGACCTGCTCGTCGTATATCTTTGAAATATCCACAATCGTTCCATCTGCAGGAGAGACCAGCAACCCATCCCCTTCCGGAACAACACGATGCGGGTCCCTGAAAAACCAGGTGCAAAAGAGGGTGAGCAACGCAAAAAATGCGGCCCATCCATCACCCAAGGCGGCCTTGGCAAAGAGGGTTAAAAGGGCACCACACCCGATAAAAGTAAACCCCTCCTTGGCAATGGGGAATTGTGTCTCCTGTTTCACGTTTTTAATTCTTTGACTGGTCGACCAGTTTATCCTTGCCCAGCCAAGGCATCATCGCACGTAAGCGTGCCCCGACCTCTTCAATGGGATGGTTCTGGCCCTTTTTAGCCAATGCATTAAAGACCGGGCGATTGGCCTTGTTTTCCAACACCCATTCTTTCGCAAACCGGCCGGATTGAATCTCATTTAAAATTTTCTTCATTTCTTTTTTTGTCCTGTCGGTGACAATCCGCTCCCCACGGGTAAGGTCGCCATAACGTGCCGTATTCGATATGGAATACCGCATATTGGTAATCCCTCCTTCGTAAATCAGATCCACGATCAACTTCACCTCATGCAGGCACTCGAAGTAGGCCATTTCAGGGGAGTAACCGGCCTCAACCAAGGTTTCAAACCCGGCCTGAATGAGCGACGTTAAGCCGCCGCAAAGCACCACCTGTTCGCCAAAAAGATCGGTCTCAGTCTCCTCCCGAAACGTGGTTTCAATCACCCCCGCCCGTGTTCCACCAATACTCTTGGCATAGGCCAGGGCAATGGGCAAGGCCTGCCCGGATCGATCCTGATGAATGGCTACAAGCATGGGAACGCCACTCCCTTTTTTAAATTCGGACCGAACTAGGTGCCCCGGCCCTTTCGGGGCCACCATAAAAACATCCATATCGTGGTTGGGCGCAACCTGTCCGAAGTGGATATTAAACCCATGCGCAAAGGCCAAGGCGCTTCCCTTCTTTAGATAAGGGCCAATCTCGGCCTTGTAGAGGTCACCCGTTGCTTCGTCCGGTGTGAGGATCATCGTCACATCCGATACGGAGACGGCGTCTGAAACCGGCATCACCTTAAACCCGGCATTCACCGCCTTTTTCCACGACGCACCTTCTCTTAGCCCCACTACCACGCGCACACCACTATCAATCAGGTTTTGGGCATGGGCATGTCCCTGGCTTCCATACCCGATAATCGCTACCTGCTTCTCTTTTAAAATAGCGCTGTCTGCATCTTGATCGTAATAAACTTTCATCATCCCCTCCTTGTTATCCCGTCTTCTGTTCTCTATCTTCCTTTACTGACGCGATCCGCACCTCTTCACGTGCAATGGCAATCTGCCCTGTGCGTATAAACTCCTTAATGCCCAAGGGCCTTAAGAGGTTAATAATGGCGCCAATCTTATTCGAGTCGCCGGTAATTTCAATCGTATAAGTATTGGGCGTCGAGTCTACAATCTTGGCTCGAAAAATATCGGCAATCCGAAGCGCCTCTTCACGACCCTCATCCCGCGCATGAATTTTAATGAGCGCGGTCTCTCGTTCGACATACTCCTTATCAGTCAGGTCGACGACCCGAATCACATCAATCAACTTGTTAAGCTGCTTGGTGATCTGCTCAATGATCCGATCATCCCCCTGCGTGACGATGGTCATCATGGAAGTGGACGGGTCCAATGTCGGCCCGACCGATAGGGAATCAATATTAAATCCCCTTCCGGAGAAAAGGCCCGCAATACGGGACAACGCACCCGATTTATTTTCTACAAGAACTGAAACGATATGTCGCATAAATTAGAAAATAGGGATCAAGCAGTTAAAACCCCCTCGGCCCGATCTCCCTCTTCTTCCTGTTGTTTGATGTCGGTAGGCTCTGGATCTTTAAAAACCATTTCGTTATGGCCCGCTCCGGCAGGAATCATCGGATAACAATTTTCCATTTCATCCACTTGAAAGTCCATCACCACCGGCTTTGCAATACCAAAAGCAGCATCCAGCACATCGTCTACTTCGGATACTTTGGTGGCACGAAGACCCATCACGCCAAACGCCTCGGCCAGTTTTACAAAATCGGGACAGGTGCCCATGTAACTAGACGAATAACGCCCGTTATAAAAAAGTTGTTGCCACTGACGCACCATGCCCAAATATTTATTATTGATGATAGCGAGCTTGACCGGCAGATTGTACTGGGCCACGGTTGCCAACTCTTGGATATTCATAATCACGCCGCCATCCCCGGCAATACAGATCACCTGCTCATTGGGATAAGCAAATTGCGCCCCAATCGCCGCCGGAAAGCCGTATCCCATCGTTCCCAATCCACCGGAGTTGATAAAGGTGCGAGGCCGATCAAACTTGTAAAACTGGGCTGCCCACATCTGATGCTGACCTACGTCGGTCGTTACAATGGCCTGTCCACGGGTTTTTTCATAGATACGCTCAATAACATACTGAGGCTTAATAATAGAATCTCCCTGCGTATAGGTCAGTGGATGCTCTTTTTTCCATTGTTCGATTTGGGCCATCCATTCGCCATAAGGATTGACTGATCCGTTCCCCCCGGTTCGCAATACATTATTTAACTCCTTCAAAACCCGTTTCACATCCCCCACAATCGGAACGTGCACCTTAATATTTTTATGAATGGATGTTGGATCAATATCAATATGAACAATTCGTGCGTAGGGGGCAAAGGCGGATGTTTTTCCGGTGACCCGGTCATCAAAGCGGGCCCCGATGGCAACAATTAGATCGGCCTCGTGCATCGCCATGTTGGCCCAATAGGTTCCATGCATCCCCAGCATCCCTAAGAACAGTGGATGTCTTGCGGGAAAGGCGCCCAGCCCCATCACCGTAGAGGTTACGGGAATATGGGTGAGTTCGGCCAGTTCATAAAGCTCTTGCCAGGCAGAGGAATGCAAGACCCCCCCCCCGGAATAAAGCACCGGACGGCGCGCCTTGGCAATCTCCTGTGCCGCTTGACGAATCTGCCATTTATTTCCCTTTAGAATAGGGGCGTAGCTGCGAAGCGAAATCTCTTCCGGATATTTAAATTCGGTCTTGGCCTGAAAGACATCCTTGGGAAGATCAACCAAGACAGGGCCAGGCCGTCCCGAAGAGGCGATATAAAATGCCTCCTTCATGGCCTGGGCCAGGTCTTCCACATTCTTGACGAGGATATTATATTTGGTGCAGGGACGTGTAATGCCAACAACATCGGCCTCCTGAAAGGCGTCGTTGCCAATCAAATGGGTCGGCACCTGCCCGGTGAGAATGATCATCGGCGTGGAATCCATGAAGGCATCGGCGATGGCGGTGACGGTATTGGTGGCACCCGGCCCGGATGTGACCAGGAGGACACCGGGTTTCCCTGTTGCGCGGGCATACCCCTCGGCCATATGTCCTCCCCCCTGCTCGTGCCGGCAAAGGATCAACTCGATTTCTTTTTCATCGTAAAAGGCATCAAAAATAGGGAGATTGACGCCGCCAGGATATCCGAAAACAACACGAACTCCTTCTTGTCTTAAACATTCTATTACAATTTGTGCGCCTGAAAGTTTCATAGTTACTTCACGGAAAGTACCTGTCATTGTTGCACAAGCCTATTATTTGAGTCAACCAACGGGAAAGGCTTTACCCATTGCACAAAAGGATCCAGCGCTATTTATTTTAATGTCGCTTAAGGCATTGTCTCCATGCAATTGGATTGACCATCCTAATATTCTATAGCCCTAGGTTTTCTGGCATAGGGTGCCCCAAATACCCCCAGATATATTTTGTAAGGGTTTGGCCGGGGGCGCAAAACCCACGATCGGTTTTATTCTGCGGTGGATAGGCCCCTTTCGGCGGATTGTTTGACTCCGAAAAATCGGCGCGGATTTGATCCTCATAAGGCCACGGCCAAAGCGGCTCTGTTGTTAACGTATTCCACCCCTCCTCGCCCCAAAGCGTTTCGGATTTTCCATAACGATACAGGATGGTTGCCCCACGAGACACTCCTCCTTCTCCTGAACGGTATGCCGGTGAGGTCGGCTCGACTCGCACCAGATATTTTAGTTTTGGATCGGAGGTCATGGCGTGCGTAGGCTGGGTTATGGAAATCAGTTTGTCCTTCAAGACAAAGGACATAATCGAAGGAAAATAAAGGTTGTGCGAAGTGAACGGTAAAAAATCCCGTACCGATGAAAAAGCCTCTTTATTGTTGAGAAGCAGGGTGTTCATCACCTTCACTGGCAGCCGTGTGGCACCGGTCTCGCCTTCGGTATAAACGCCATATTGACTCTCCCCCAGTGTTGATTGGTTCACCTCCCCCCACCCCTTCGGGTCGCCCCTGGAGAAACGAACCGCTGGCCCGTCAATATCCCACGCGACACTCTGAATTACCTTTTGGCCCTTGTTTTGGTTGTAGTTATCCGCGACAAAAAATCCGCCGATCACCGACTGGCTCGTCTTTCCTTTGATATTCAACGCAATCGATCCATAATAGCCGATGTTCTGTGTGGTCTTCGGATTGTAATAGGCCCCATACATATTGTCGTAACTGTCGCCAGGATTTAAATCCAGGACCAAACAGTTCTGGCAAACGCTGTTCATCACGGCGCCATTTTTTGAAAAATCGTCCGCGCCGTAAAACGCAATCCCAGCCTTCGGTTCGACCGTCTTCGTATAATCCCATCGCACCACGACGCGCCGCAGAATCACCTGGCGCGTCGTATCTTCTTCTCTGTTGGAGCCGGATTTATTGTTTCCACTGATTAGCACGCCGTACCGCATGGCCCCCGTAATCCAAACGTCCTCGACGAGGATATGGTGGCTCCCCTTGGTAATGGTTAAAGGTGATCCCCACGGGTCATCAAAACGGGTTCCATTTTTGATAGACAGGCGAAGCAGCTTGATATGGTGTGATGCGGACAAAAAGATCGCTCCACCGGTGGGTGAGTTTCTGATCTTCAATCCCTCGATCTGGATATAGGCATTATTCATCAATCGAATCGGCGTTCTTAAAACTTGATGATCGTGAGCATTCTTCCCCGTTGCCTCCAGAATGGCCGCAAAGGAATGTTCCGCGCGGATGGTGGTATACCGGCCCGGCGCCCCATTGGGAAGATTCCATATCTGATTTTCTTCCCCGGTGTAGGTTCCGTCCTGAACAATCAATGTGTCCCCACCGGCCATGTTACGGACGGCGTGATCTAAGGTTCGAAAGGGGGCGTCAATAGTTCCCTTGTTGTCATTACTTGCCTTGGGAGAAACGTAGTAGGTGGTTGCGGCATCAACCGGTAGAGGAATAACAAGCAGTAAGCTCGCAAAAAAGAGGGCGGCCAAAAAATGGAACGTCGTTCCCAAGCGGGAATTATTTTCTTTGCGCCATGAACACATTCACCATTTCCTGATGAATCTTGCCGTTGGTAGCCAGTATTGCCTTGCCTTCGATAAAAAACGGTTTCCCGGAAAAATCGGTTACCGCACCGCCTGCCTCTGTTACAATGAGGAATCCCGCGGCGGTATCCCACGGATTAAGGTTGAGTTCCCAAAAGCCATCGAACCGGCCTGCGGCAACATAGCAAAGATCGAGCGCAGCCGATCCCATCCGTCGCACACCCTGCACCCTCATCAAAAATTGGGTGAAGTGATTCAGATTGTTTTCAGGATCGGTACGAAGATTATAGGCAAAGCCGGTGACCAGCAATGCCTCCTTTAATTTTGGGATGGAAGAAACGGTAAGCGGTATACCATTAAGCGTGGCCCCTTTGCCTCGTTCTGCAACAAAAAGCTCATTATGGATGGGATCGTAGATGACGCCGAGGACAACCGTCTTTTCAAACTCTACGGCAATTGACACGCAAAAATAGGGAAAGTGATGGGCATAATTCGTGGTACCGTCCAAAGGATCAATCACCCAACGCCAGGGGGAGTTTGATTTCTGGTGGGTTCCCTCTTCAGCCAGAATTTGATGATCGCTAAAATGCCTGTTAATATGGGTAACGATGGTTTGTTCGGAGAGAGTGTCCATTTGCGTGACGAGGTCTAATTCCCCTTTATGAGAGATCGTCAACTCTTTAGTCAGCCCGTTTCTGAGAATCTCCCCCGCGTCTTGCGCTGCTGCCAGGGCGACTTTTTTAATCAGGGCAATCTCTTCCATAAGGAGAGTATATCATGTTTTAAAACCAATGCCGAAGATAGCAGCGTTATATATCTCCACACAAATAGCGCCACATTATTTGTAAAAACATGAATTGCCTGTTATTCTCGAGTGCTTTGTCCTTGCATTTGAGCCACTTGCTACGGTTTTTAGAGGTGCCCTTTTCTATTGATGTCACCATTTCCAAAGATCAAGAAAGAAATTTTCCAGTTGTGTGAGGGAGAGTCAATAGCAGTATGGGGCACGAGGTATAACCCAAGGCAAAGATTAAACCTCGGTACTCTCTGATTGAAGCCGCTTAATTTCCTTTTTGATTTCGATCTCGGCGAGAGCAGGCACGGTCTCCCAGACGACGCTTTCAACAAGCGTCTTGATGGTTTCTTTGGGAAGGGCTGCCTCCAGAACCTCAGGGAGTACTTCCCATGAAATTCGTTCTATCACTTCAAGAATATTTTTCTTTAGAAGATCGTCTGTCTGTAATGCGCTAATAATCTTCCGTGTTACCTCTGGATCTTCAACCTGAGAGGCCTTTTCAGGGGGAAGATCCTCAGCCGGAGAATCTACCGGCAATGCCGACGTTTGCACAATGGGCATATGTTTTGTGACCTCGCTGGACAACGCCGTGGGATCAATCGGTTTATTAACAATTGCAGAAATACCTACCGATTGCATGAAAAGAGAATCGTAATTTTCTTCCCTACGCACCAAGAGGATGATAGGGGTTTCCGCGAGGTAGGCCTTATCCCGAACCCTTCTAACAAAATCCACGATATCAATCCCCAGAAGGCGGAAGTCGGCCAGAATCAACTCCGGCTTCTCGGACATTGCCGCATCTAGTCCGGAAAGGCCGTCATTGACGGCAATGACGTTAAAACCGGCATTGCGTAGGGTGGTGTTTACTATACTTTGGGCTTCGAGATCGTCATCAACAAGCAGGACCTCCATCTGGTTCTCCTCATACTTTAAATTTTTAGCCCCGGTTCTGGAAGGTACCATAGTGGCTTTTTGTTGTCAATCGCAGAAATAGAATCCTACCAGACACCATTACTTGAAACAGAGATACTCTTATTCACTCTACTACCTGAACATTATCCACCGCGATGGTCGCACGGGCCCCTGTGGAAGAAAGACCAATCCCGGAACGAAACGCCGAATGGTATTTCAATTGCGGCCCGTTGTGCCGATATTTCGGTGGAAGAGGCGTCTGTGGTCAGAAGTTCTCGTGTACCTGTGTGGGCAGATGTGAGGCCGTTGACGACGAGGGTTCGTGTGTCGGAAGAGGTTGTCACTACTGTCCATCTCAATGGAGACCCCCATCTTCGAAGTGCACGGTGAAATTTACAGAAGGGGTAATCGGAATGCTAATCGAAGCGCTGGTTGCAATGTCTCCATTCATGTTTTTTCATAAGGCTTCTCCTTTTTTAAGATCGGGTTATTTAAATTTACTCTGTCTTCTCAAACAAGCAGGGCGTAGACCCCTAAACTCCTCTATTTTCCCCGTTTTCCTTTGGTGCGCTCTATAAGGGGAATGGCGGGCGTCCCCTCCTTCTTACCCTTTTGCTGCTTCATCACGAAATACTGTCTGCGAAGGTCCTGAAAGCTCTTTTCATGGATCGGACGTACGGCGGGAGTGAGGAAGGAACAGAGTTTTTTCTCCAATTTATAAGTATCTTGTTCGTTATTAATAGCAATCAGGCCATTTAAAATAACATTGGCAAGTAGCAATTCCGACTGGGTGCGGGAGTAAATACTTTCCGCGATGGGGGTGAAGATAAAACTACCAAAGAGGATGCCATACAGTGTGGAGACAAGCGCCACGGGAATGGTTTTAATGATAACACCGGCGTCGCCTACACCGGTGAGCATTCCCATCAGGCCGATGACACTGCCGATGAGTCCGAAGGCGGGGGCCGCCTTGGCCATGCTCCTGAAGATTCGTTCGCTCTGCTCACGTCGCTGCCTGAAAAAATGCATCTCGGTGCCGAGCACGTCGCGAATTTCATCACTTTGGTATCCATCCACAATCATATTGAGACCGTCCTTTAGAAACAGGGTTGTGGAGCGATCAGTTTCTTCCTCCAGTGATAGGACGCCATCGTATTTACTTTTTAGGGCAAAATCCAGTAGTGCATTTACAATCTCGGCCTCTGTAGGTAGATTTGCAAGGTAGGTTCGGCGCATAACGATAAATGCGGAGAAGATTCTTTGTGCCGGATAACTTAAGAACATCACGCCAAAGGTGCCGCCTAAAACAATCATGAGTGCGACTGTATTGAAGTAGAGGGCCTGGTTCTCGTCGAAAATAAAACTGGCCAACAGTATGGCTGTACAGATAATAAAACCGATCAGATTCAACAGGGTCATTCTCATTTCAATTACTCCAAGGGTAGCGCCTCGTATATCGTTTTTGTGATGATGATTTCAACACGCCGATTGAGTTGCTTGTTTTCCAGTGAGTTATTGGGAAGGGCGGGGCGGTACATCGAATTCCCCATGATCGTAAACCGGCCGGGTTCCAATTGGGCCGCCTGGATCATGTATCGGGCGACGGCGGAGGCCCGTCCCACCGAGAGCTCCCAATTGGTTGGGAATAAGCTGCTATGTATAGGAAAGGTGTCGGTATGACCGATCACATGCACCTCGTTTTTTGATTTAGCCAACACCTGGGCCACCTTTTGCAGGAACGATTGGGTACTTTCACGGAGAGTGGCGCTCCCCAAGTCGAACAATAATGGCCCCCTTAAGCTAATCTTGATTGTTTTATCATCCTGGAGAAGGACCTGTACGTCTTCAAGATCGGTATTGTCGGCCGCATGTTCGGCCAGTTGCAGAATTTCCTCTGGTGTGAGTCCGGTTCCCTCTAATTGGTCTGCCGTAGGAAAGTCCGGGGAAAAACTTTCCAGTTTAGGCGCTTCCCGTGCCGTTGACACATTCTCTTCATAGTGGAACGCCTCGGTGACATCCCTTTCGGAGAGCACATAGATCAGCATCATGGCAAACATGACGAACATGGTCATCATGAGGTCGGCCCAGGGGACGGCCCATTGAGAGTCATCGGTATCTCGACCGGCCTCGTCACGGGGAGGGCCGCCATAGATATAGCCCGATTCTGCAGCGGGGGCGCCGGGGACCCATCTTTGAACCCCCTTTCCACTACCTCCACCAAGGGCCTCGTTTTTTGTATCCTTTCCCCCTTTCATTTCCTTTGGCCTTTTTCCCCGATTAGGGTTTTGTCCTGGAGAAGGAGTATACCTACTTTAAGTTCCTTATTCCAAGGGGGGCTGTTAAAATATAACGACACGGAATAACGGGATATATGGGAGTACAAACTCAACCTCTCGAAAGAGGAGGTCACCCGGATGTTTCTTCATCTCTGGGAACTCCAGGAAATCCATATCTCCTATTATTACTTTGATGAAAACGAAATGCGGCTGAACGATTTTACCCTGATTGACGTCATGTCGATTTCCCCCAGGGATCGACTGTTTAAGCCCCTTTCCTTTAAGATGCAAACCGGTCTAATCAGAAAAGGAGATCCGTTTGGCAAAGACCATCTCATTTATCAATTCGACCCCGGTGTTGGATTGGCCTTTCAAAATGAAATGATCGGCCTTTATTATGGGATGCTTATAGCCGACCTGGAAATCGGCGGGATGTTTGACGATCATTATGCGATGGGGGTAGGGGCCGAGATCGGCGCTACTATCCGGATCACCGATTTATGGAAGGTCATTCCTTCGGCCAAGGCAATGCGTTATGAGATAGGAGACCGTTTCACAGAAGGCCAGGGGAAGATCACGCAAACATTCACGGTGGACCAGAATAATACGCTGGGCATCACCGCATCACGTGAGTTACGATGGGGTCAGAAGAAAACGAAACTGGGTCTCACCTGGCATTATTACTTTTAGGGCGCTTCTAAAAACCCCCTAAATCCCCCTTATCAGGGGGACTTGATCATTCCCCCCTGATAAGGGGGCGGGGGGGTTAAGTCTTTCAGTTTTTAGAGGTGCCCTCACCCTTATAGAGGATTTAACTTACCCATGATCTCTTTGATCACTGCAGACACACTCCGAACCCTGGCGGGACTGACCGGATTCTTCCTGTTTGCGGCCATCGAAAATATTTTTCCGTTTGCAAAAAGGATTGACCCGATCCTCCGACATTATCGGATCAATCTCTCCCTCATGATATGTAATGCCGCTCTTTTAAGCCTTCTGGTTGGAGGAATAACGGCCACCTATGCCCAATTTTTATCAGCCCACCGCATTGGGCTGCTGCATCAGTTTGATATCGGATGGCCAATGAAGGTATTCTTGACCCTTGTTTTTTTGGATGGGGTCACCTACTTCGTCCATATGGCGTACCACCGTGTGCCGCTGCTATGGCGTTTTCATCGGGTGCACCATACCGATCGCGACCTGGATGTGACCTCCGCATCCCGTTTTCATCCGGGAGAGATCATTCTATCCTTTGGAATACGATTGGCCGCCGTGACGCTCTGGGGCCCGCCGTGGGAGGCTGTTGTTATTTTTGAAGGCACCCTCTTTTTCTTTGCGCAATGGGGCCACAGCAATTTTACAATCCCCAAGCAGATCGAGCCAACCGTTCGATTGCTTTTTGTGACCCCCGATATGCATCGTCTGCATCATTCGGATTATCGTGCTGAAACTGATTCGAACTATTCCACCGTATTGTCCTGCTGGGATCGGATTTTCAGGACCTATACAAAGGCGCCGCAAAGAGCACTTGTGTTAGGATTGGCTGAGTATCCTGACACAACCCAACTAACCTTTTTACGCTTACTGATTCTTCCTTTTAGATAGAAAAGTACAGAAATAGGAATTATGGAAAATTGTAAAATTGGATCAATATCCCCCCTTTACAAAAGTATCTGATATAATAATAGACTTGGGAAGGGGGGCGAGCGTATTGGGAAATTCAGCGAATGCAACCGTCACAAATCGAAAAGATCAGAGAGAGGGTTAGGCAAAAACAGTATGACATAACCGCCTGTGCGATGGAAGAGATGTCAGAAAACAATTTAGACATTACCGACATCGAAAATGCCATGCTTCATGGTCGTATCCTCTGCACTGAAAAAGACAATCCAAATGGAAATAAAGATGAAATCGAAGGGGTATGCCTTGATGAGAAAACGCCGATTGGGGTCGTGGGCCGCATGACCGAGACGGGCCGGTATCTCATCATGGGTATCTATAAATCATTACAGCGTGAGGAGGAAGCCTAATGTATGACTATCGTTGTGAGTATTGTGAAGGAACGGTTATGCCCTGTCTTGTTGAACGAGAAACATTCAAGCATGAGAACGGTTTTGTTATACTTGAGGACATTGAAATTGGCATTTGTGATCAGTGTGGAAGTCGGTATTATAGCGCGGATATTCTTCATACAGTCCATGAAATTGCGACGGAAAGAAATTATCCTGAAAGGATGGAGGCCATTCCAGTTGCACGTTTAATGTAAGACTGGAATCCCACAGATACCTTCTTTACACCCCTCCTTGGATAAGGGGTGTGGAGGTTCGTCTCTGTCCTGAAAACAACGAAAGCAGTTGCACTTTATTGGCTATAAGGTGTTATAGGGCGCCTCTAAAAATCTAAAGACGCAACCTCCTTCCCCCTTTTATTAGGGGGAAATGCGGTAAAAGTCCCCCTGATAAGGGAGATTGAGAGGGTTTTTAGAGGCGCCCTATACTATTTTCTTATATCTTTCTTGCATCCATTATGGGGAGGCGATTACTATGGCAGATATGGAACGAAAAGAAAACAGGGTTTTACGGCGTCCCGATCGGATTCACCGATTGGGAGAAATTGCTTATAACCTGTGGTGGAGCTGGCACCCGGATGCCCGAAGCCTTTTTAGTCAATTAGAGCGTGACCTTTGGAAACGCACGCAACATAATCCCATAGAGATTTTACGGGATATCTCCCAGGAGCGGCTTGAAGAGGCCGCCCACGACCCGGCCTTTCTCGATCATTATGATCGTGTCCTGACGGCCTATGACGCCGAACATGGCAAACGATCCACCTGGTTTAACCAGAACTTTCCCGATCATGCCAACAAGACGATTGCCTATTTCTCAGCGGAGTTCGGCATCCACAATTCCCTGCCGATTTATTCCGGCGGCCTGGGCCTTCTGGCAGGGGATCACTGTAAAGAAGCGGGCGAGTTAGGGCTGCCCCTTGTGGGCGTCGGCTTTTTATATCAGCACGGCTATTTTCACCAATATATCCATTCCGACGGCTGGCAGGAGGCCGCGTCTAAACCCTTATCCATGGACTCGGTGGCGCTTCGGTCGGCCGGTTCGCCGGACAGAGTCCTCATTGAAGTCCCCGTCGGTGTGAATAACACCGTGTATGCGGCGATCTGGAGGGTTCAGGTCGGGTCGGTTCCCCTGTATCTCATGGACACGGATATCCCGGAAAACCCGCCCTGGAATAGGGAGTTATCAGCCAAACTTTATCCCGGCGACCAGGAGTTCCGAATTCGTCAACAGATTGTTCTAGGGATTGGCGCGGTTCGCACCCTGCGGGCTATGGGAATTCACCCGTCCGTATGGCATTTGAACGAAGGCCATACCGCCTTCATCATGCTGGAACGGATTCGCGAAGGGGTGGCTTCCGGATTGCCTTACGAAGAGGCCGCATATCGGGTTCGGAAAAGCACGGTCTTTACCACCCATACCCCTGTTGCCGCCGGTCATGATATCTATCCGTCCTCGTTGATTGAAAAATATTTTTCTAATTTCTGGCCGTCCATGGGGGTGGATCAGGCCGGGTTCTGGGCCATGGGATGTCATCAGGGGCCGTGGGGAGACGCCTTTAATATGACTGCCTTGGCCCTGCGTTTATCAGACGGGCACAATGCGGTAAGTCGTTTAAATGGCAAAATCTCACGCAAGATGTGGCATCACACCCTATGGCCCCAGTGTGAGGAAGAGCAGGTGCCGATTACTTCGATTACCAATGGCGTTCATGTTCCCACCTGGGTGGCCCAGGAGATCAAGCATTTGTACGAGGAATATCTGTCCCCCGATTGGGTAAGTCGTCACGACGATCCCCTCCTTTGGAAAAAGGTGTTTGATATCGGAGACGCCCTTTTCTGGGACACGCATCTCCATCTCAAAAGAAAACTGTTGCGATTTATTCATGATCGTGCCCGCTCCTTATGGACCGATCGGCGAGTTGACCCCAGCCAGATACTGTCTTCCGGCGCCTTGCTGGAAGCCGAGACGTTTACCATCGGGTATGCACGCCGGTTTACCGCCTATAAACGTCCGACGCTTCTTTTTCATGATCTGGATCGCTTAAAACGGATTCTGACCAATCGGTGGCATCCGGCGCAGATTGTCTTTGCGGGCAAGGCCCACCCGGCCGATGATGTCGGAAAACGGGCGATTCAACAGATTTACAATTTGGCCCGCGATCCCCAATTGGCCGGTCGAATCGCCTTTGTGGAAAATTATGATATGCGATTGGCCCATGACCTGGTGCAGGGGGTAGACCTATGGCTGAATACCCCGCGTCCTCCCAACGAGGCCTGCGGCACCAGCGGCATGAAGGCCGCTATCAACGGCGTACCCACGTTAAGCGCCTTGGACGGTTGGTGGATTGAAGGATACAACGGGAAAAACGGCTGGGCCTTTGGGAGAAACGGTGCGGCGAGCGAATCCGGCATGTCACATGAGGAGCAGGACAAAGAGGACGCCAATGGCATCTACGAACTGTTGGAGAAGGAGATCATCCCCTTGTATTACGAACGAGACTTAAAGGGGGTTCCCCATAAATGGGTGCAGGTCGCCAAGGAAACGATCTCTTCAGTAGGGGCGGCCTTTTCCGCTCGAAGGATGATGAAGGAATACACGGAAAAACTGTATATCCCTGCTGCACGACGCGCCGACCATGAAAGTTGTTCATGAAAGTCGTTGAAGAACCGCTGCTTCGTAAAAAAGTTGTTTACCAGGGAAGATATGTACGAACGGAAGAGCAGACCGTAAGGCTTCCGGATGGAACCGAGGCCATGCGGGAGATTGTTTGCCCCCCGGATGCGGTGGGTATTCTGGCCATCGATAAAAATGAGATGGTTTATTTGGTGCGGCAGTATCGTCCCGCGATCCATCAAATTACGTTGGAGATTCCGGCCGGGATCATTGATCCAGGGGAGACGGAAGAAGCAACGGCACGGCGTGAATGCCGGGAAGAGATCGGGTTGGTACCAGGGAGACTGATGTTCCTCTTCTCTTATTTTCATTCAGTCGGATTTTCCACCGGCAAGATTGCTGTTTTCCTGGCGACTGATCTTACGCCTTCAGACGGCCCTCATCCCGACTCCGAGGAGTTCTTAGAACAGGTTGCTCTCCCTTTTAATGAGTTGTATCAAAAGGCGACTTCCGGAGAAATCGTCGACAGCAAAACGTTGCTGGCCGCGCTTTGGTATCAACAGAAGAGACGTGCATGAATCCAGATTCCTCTCCTCCTTTACGTCCCATATTAAAGACACCCCACGGCGAGAAAAAGCTCCTGCTGCACTCCTGCTGCGCCCCTTGTGGCGGGGAGGTCATGGAGGCGCTCATCGCGTCCGACATTGCGTTTACGATCTATTTTTACAATCCGAACATTCATCCCCATGCCGAGTATCTGTTGCGAAAGGATGAGAATATCCGGTTTGCCAATCAACATGGGATTCCCTTTATTGATGCCGATTACGACAAGGAAAACTGGTTTGACCGGGTGAAAGGGTTGGAGATGGAGCCGGAACGTGGGGAGCGATGTACCGTTTGTTTCGATATGCGGTTCGAGCGATCGGCATTGTACGCCCATGAAAACGGCTTTCATCTTTTTACAAGCACGCTGGGTATCTCCCGATGGAAGGACATGGATCAGATTAATCGCGCTGGGGTTCGGGCGGCCAGCCGGTATCCGGAGATGACCTATTGGACGTTTAACTGGCGAAAGGGCGGGGGAAGCGCCCGGATGATTGAAATTTCAAAGCGTGAGCATTTCTACCAGCAGGAGTATTGTGGCTGTGTTTACAGTTTGCGCGATACCAATCAGTGGCGATTAAAGAATGGCCGCTCGCCCGTCCAACGCGGCGAGAAATTCTATGGCGATTAATGGGTCTTATGGAATAGCCTGAATCTGCTGACGCATCTTTTTGGCCTGGAAGGAGGCCCCACGGGCTGCTTCATAGGCTGCATGGGCATCACCCGCCTTACCGAGTTGAATCGCCTTATTTATCCTTTCGAGCGTTAATTTCAGAGAGTCAAGGGTCTCTTTCTTTGCCTTGATCTGGGGCATATTGCTGGATTGAACCTCCAAGATCAACGCCTTGATCTGTTCGACCGCCTTTTCCCCATAGAGGACAATCTCGTGGGTATGCCCCTCCCCACCGTGGTGAACCATCTCCTGGGACAGTCGGTAGATTTCGTTTGAACGTTTTCGTGTAGACTGGATCGGGTCTTCTTTTGCGGTGATATCACCCGATGAGAGAAGGAACGCCAATAGCAACACGAAGGGAATAATCTTTTGCATTTTTTTTCTTGTTTCGGAGAAAAAAGTATCATAGACTTGGCAAAATCGTCAACATAGAAAGACCGCCGACACATAATGTTATTTCATACAGAGATTTCATTTACGCCTCCTTTTGTGACATTTCCCTATACGAACACCCGATTTTTAAGTCAGGTATTTTCCCACTCGACAAATATTTTTTTCATCTTTTCTCTAATGCTGGTTCTCACGGCTGGCGTTGCGGATGCGCGGGGTCGTTGGGATGTCTTGCAGGGGGAAGTGAGCTCCAACGCCCTCTGGGGAACGCATTTTATCTCGGCTAAGGAAGGTTGGGCGGTGGGAACCCAGGGAACGATTCTTCATACCGTGGATGGCGGCGCCCATTGGCGCGCCCAGCACCGCGCTTCCGATGAACGTTTTTTTGCCATTGATTTTGCAGATGCCAATCATGGCTGGGCCGTCTCGTGGACAGGCCGGATTTTCAATACCATCAACCGGGGTGAACACTGGGCGGAACAGGCCCGGCCGATCCACACCTGGTTATGGGATGTTGATTTCCACGATGCCCGATACGGCTGGGTCGTGGGAAATAACGGTGTCATTATTAATACGATGGATGGCGGTAAAACCTGGCGACAGCAGAAAAGCGGCATTTCGTCGGCCCCCTTGCTGGGGGTTTCCTTCATTGATGCATATCGGGGCTGGATTGTGGGTTGGAACGGGGTGATTTTGCATACCCAGGATGGCGGTAAAAAATGGGTTCATCAAAAGAGTGGAACCAAGACGCCGCTAGAGGCCGTTTTTTTTATTGACGCTAAAAACGGGTGGGCCGTAGGACGCAAGGGGACTATTCTGCATACCGTAGACGGTGGCCGACACTGGCGGCATCAGAAGAGTCCTGTAGAAAACCTTCTTTTGGGGGTCCAGTTTATCTCGCCCAAACTGGGTTTTACTGCAGGGGGGTCGGGTACCTTCCTAGTGACGAAGGATGGTGGGGAAACCTGGGAGAAGCGGGCCGTTTCTTCGGATAGTACCATAGAAGGTTTTTCTTTCTCGGATGCGCGCCATGGTTGGGCCGTCGGTTGGGGCGGCGTGGTGCTTCACACCCAGGACGGTGGTGAACATTGGGAGACGCAAAACTACGGCTTTTCAGACCGATTTTTCCGTATTCATTTTGCGGATACACGTTATGGTTGGATAGCCGGTGCAGATGGAACCCTTTTACATTCATCCAATGGGGGGGAGAGTTGGACAACACAAGAAACAGGAACCCAGGAGTGGGTCCTTTCGGTTTTTTTTGTGTCAGAAAGTACAGGGTGGGCTGTTGGTGAAAAGGGATTGATGCTTCATACCACCGATCGGGGCCAAAATTGGAAGCCGCAGACCAGACTGGTTGAGGCAGGCCTCGAAGGAGTTTTTTTCTTAAATGAGAAGATCGGTTGGGTAGTGGGCGAGAAGGGAATTATTTTTAAAACGGTGGACGGGGGAAAGCGATGGCGGCTTCAAATTAGCCCGGTCTTTACCTTGTTAACCGATGTGTTCTTTGTGGATCAAAAAAAGGGATGGATTACGGGAGACGCCGGAACCCTTCTCTACACGGAGGATGGAGGGGAGCAGTGGCGTCCTGTACCTATAAAAACCCAGGCATTGTTAAGCCGAATTATCTTTCCAGAGGCCAGGAGGGCCATTACCGATGTCGGTTATATTGTGGGGATGCATGGAACTGTTCTAACGACATCAGACAGTGGGCTTCATTGGCATTCCGTGAATGTCGGACTATCGGTCGGGTTATGGGATATTTTTAAGAAAGGGAGCGAAATTTGGGTTGTAGGTGATCTGGGCGTTATTTTGTACAGCCCGGATCAAGGCCGGCATTGGGAGACAATCGAAAGCGGCGTTGTTCAACGTCTTACAGGCGTCTTTTTTACTGAGCCAAACCGTGGCTGGATTATTGGCAAGGGTGGGCTTATTCTTAAGTTTAGTCCCTGAAGATCTGCCTGTCACATCCTGAAGAATATCAAGTCAATGGGGGCTCTCGTTTTTCTTCGTAGCCTCACTCGATCCTTTCCAACAAGGCTGATAATGACTCTTCATCGGAGCGGAAGTATATCCGGGCACCTCTAAAAACCTACTGCGCGGCCTAACTACTGTGTTGCGCGGGCGTGACGACGCCTGCGGCGCTCGAAATCCTCATGTACACTGCGACCATTACGATTCTTGTGCGTAGTAGCCCTTGCATTTGAGCCGCTGGCTACGGTTTTTAGAGGTGCCCATTCCTTAAATAAACATAAACTGTTTATTAGGTAAATAAAATAAATACAATTAGAGTATTGACAAAGTAGAGTTTTTTTGCTATCGTTCCAAGCATCGTAAAACTGATGCGCTTTATGTCTGTAAACTTGTTGGATTAATTGGCTGTGGCTAATGTTTACTATAATCAGGGTACCTCTTTTAGGTGGGGTGGTTTGTTCGATATCGTTGACTGGGCGTTGAAAAACGATGAGCCGGTGATTGTGATGGGGCGACAGTCACAGAAGGCCCCCTCAGGCACTAACAAGAGAAGAAGGTTTGACGCCAAGTGGGATAACCGGTTCCAGGAAAACCTGAAGCTGGATTAGTTAGAAGGTTGTTTAAGTCAGAACGGAAGAAGGAGGGTATAGGGTTATATTGGGGTGGTCCTCCTTCTCTGGTGTGAAGGTTATGGGTGGGAGAAGTAGGGGTGAGGCTGATTCTTTTTTCGGTTTTGTTAACGCTAGCCCTCTGGGTAGGCTATGTTAGGTGGGATAATACTTCTGGTGTAGTTGTAGGGAAAAAGGGTGGGTTTGTGGAAAGCAGTGATGAGATGGCAAAAGTAATGATCCCGGCTATGGCGATTTCAGATAAAATAGTAGTCACGGTAGAGGGGATTTCCGATGTGCCCCCTGAGACGGTTGGAAATGCCTATGAATTTAGCCCTGATGGAACCCGTTTTGCTCGTCCTGCAACCATCACGATTGCGTATGACGAAACAGCGCTTCCTGATGAGGTAGATGAGGCTGATCTTACGTTAGGGTATATGGTGGGTGGTCGTTGGAAAGCGGTTACCGATGCAACCGTGGATACGGTTGCTAATACCGTTACTGGCCGTTCCGTTCATTTTAGCCGTTTTGGTGTGTTTCGGGCTGGCTCGCGTACGGTAGGCATCGAGGGTGGGGTCGTTGAAAGTGAGGATGGAAAGGCTAACATTGTTGTTCAGTCCGATGCCGTTTTGGCCGATACTGCTTTTACCATAGATCCTATTTCTGATACTCCAGAGGGGACTATTGGGTTGGCTTACCGACTCGGACCTGAGGGGTCTCATCTGGCCCGGCCTGCTGTCCTTTCGGTTGTCTATGACCCGTCTGTCATTCCGTTGGGGGTTGACGAGGCCGATCTGGCCTTAGGAACCTTAGTGGATAATCAATGGCAGGTTCTGACAGGGAGTGTAGTAAATGTCATTACAAATACTGTGCGTGGAAGCGTTGTACGGTGGGCCCCTTTTAATGCCTACAGTGTTCTGGCCCGCCCGTTGCCAACCATTGAAAATCCCTCCTTTGAGTCGGGCGTTTCTGCTGTAAAAAACTTGGTTCCAGGACGGAGTTATACCATTACCGGTTTATTGAAAGGGGTGGGTCGTTGTTGTACGGGTGATATTACTTCATTTGGCGTGGCCGTGGATGGGCGAATTATTTTTGAGCGGAGTCGGCCGCTCAAGGATCAATTTGTCCCGTTCACGACCACGTTTCCTGCAACTTCTAGTAATCACACCGTATCGTTTTTTGCTGAGCGAAAGAGTTTGGATGTTGGCTATGCCGTTGATGATATTGCCATTGCTCCACAGAGAGGCTTTAATCTGATGATAAAAGGTCTTTCCACAGGAAGGGGTGTTGTTACATCAAATCCTCCCGGGATTGATTGCAGTCGGGACTGCTCCGCCTCATTTGCTTCGGGAACGAGCGTCACTCTAGTTGCAAAAGCAGAACGAGGATTTGTTTTTTCGGGTTGGACAGGAGAGGAATGCACAGGAATGTGGGTCTGTACGCTGACGATGGACTCCGCTAAGGCAGTCAAGGCGGTTTTTTCTCATCCGTCGTCCAATGCAGCGCTGTCTAGCCTTATGACGGTCTCTCCAAAAAGTTATGGGGAGGGGCGGCTTGAGCCAGACTTTAGTCCCGAGCTAAAGGAATATACAATTTCAAGACTTGAACCTGGCTTTATTGGCTTTATGGCCTCTGCAGAGAGCCCTGATGCTGCAGTTGTTGTTGGGGGAAGTGAGGTAGCTTCTGGTCAGTGGTCACGCGTTTATTTTGATGGAACAGATGTCACCATTCCTGTTGTTGTAACCGCCCAGGATGGAAAGACAATGAGGGGGTATACGGTACGGTTATGTCGGTGGTATTGTATAGATTCTAAAGGTAGTTTAGGTAAAAACCCCCAACTTTAGTACTAGGGGAGAAAGAGGAGGTTCAACATGGAATTATTTTTAATTGGAAGTAATGGTGAGTTAGCCGGTATTTCAAAGAGGAAGAAGACGTTGGTCAAGGGGCCGTCCAGGACAGGTAAGAGCCGGCTCCCTTTTGAAAAATCTAAGTTATCGCCTTCCTCCTTACGTGAAGAAATTCGCTTAATGCTCTATCTTTCTTCTCGTCTTGTGAATGAGGGTAAGGCATTAAAATCGCAGGATGTGGGTGTGACGAGTTCGCTCTCGTCACAATGCGCCTAATCCTCTGCCTCCCTAAGGGCACTCCTTACAAAAGGGGAACGAGCAAGGAGGGTTCTCCTCCCTTAAGCTGGGGGGCTATTTTCCTTGATAAATAGGGAGGCGGAGTACTTTTAAAAAGGCCTTTTTGAGCTGGTCTGGCCCTGCCGTGTAGATGCGTTTCTTCTTTTTGGGTCCGGGTCACTTTTTTAGCGGTTTCTTGGGTTTACCATAAAGGGCACCTCTAAAAATCGTAGTGAGGGCTCAAATGCAAGGGCTACTATGCACAGGAACCGCAATGGTCGCAGTGTACATGAGGATTCCGGGCATTGCAGGTCTCGTCACGCCCGCGCCACGCAGCAGTTGCGGCCGCGCAGTAGGTTTTTGGAGACGCCCCTAATATGGGCGGTTTCTGATACGTGATCCTTACTGTTGCTTGGTGCCTTTCGGATCATTTTTCTGATTTCTTCGGGTGGAATCTTTTTCAAATCGTGGCAACTTATCATGGGCTGTTCCTCCATCCTGAAAATTTTAAAGGAACCCTCTTCCAATGCCCTTAAGCTTTCTCATGATATCAAGAATGGGATGCCGTCTCCACCTTCTCTATAGTCCTTATTTTCTAACCCATTTAACTGATATGTCCTACCTATCGGGTAGTCGTTAAAAGGGCTGTTTGACAATATCCCTTACCTCTCTATATATTGAACTATTTAGCTTGGCATTTGAGTAATAAGGGATTTATAAATGAAACTCCATACCATACCAGAGGCCATTGCCGAGATAAGGCAGGGGAAATGCATTATCCTGGTGGATGATGAAGATCGTGAGAATGAAGGCGATGTCGTTATTGCCGCTGAAAAGGTGACCCCGGATGCCATCAACTTTATGGCCAAATATGCTCGCGGACTGATCTGCCTTACCCTCACCGAAGAGCGCTGTCAGGCCTTAAATCTGACACAAATGGTCTCGGAAAATAAGTCCTCTTTTGGCACCGCCTTTACACAATCCATTGATGCGGCGAAAGGGATCTTCACCGGCATTTCCGCACAGGATCGTGCTAAAACCATTCAAACCGCCATTCGTCCCGGATGCCGCCCCAGCGATCTGGTTCGTCCAGGGCATATCTTTCCCATTCAGGCGCAGAAGGGTGGGGTTCTGAAACGGGCTGGCCAAACAGAAGGGTCGGTTGATCTGGCCCGTCTGGCCGGTCTTGCCCCTGCCGGTGTGATTTGCGAAATTATGAAGAACGATGGGTCTATGGCCCGTCTTCCCGATCTCACCATATTTGCCAAACGACACCAGATCAAGATGGTCACGATTCGAGACCTGATTGAATACCGAATGAAGCGGGAGTCTTTGGTAACACGAGTGGCTGAGGCTAATCTTCCTACGGAGGAGGGGGAATTTCGCGCCATTGTTTATCAAAATGCGATTGACCATGAATCCCATATTGCTTTGGTTAGAGGGAAGATCGAAGGAACGGTACCAACATTGGTTCGTGTCCATTCCGGCTGTATCACAGGGGATATTTTCGGCTCAAAGCGGTGTGATTGCGGTGAGCAATTACGAGAGGCGATGCGTCGGATTGCACAAGAGGATCAGGGCGTCCTGCTTTATTTAAATCAGGAAGGACGCGGTATTGGTTTGGTCAACAAGATCAAGGCCTATGCCCTGCAGGAAGGAAAACATGATACTGTTGATGCGAACCTGGCGTTAGGGTTTAAGGCCGATTTGAGGGATTATGGCATTGGTGCGCAAATTCTGGCAGATTTGGGGGTTCGGAAGATGCGGCTACTGACCAATAATCCAAGAAAGATTGTTGGGGTTTCCGGATATGGGCTGGATGTGGTGGAACGGATTGCGATTGAAACGGTGCCGCATCCTAAAAACATCCACTACCTTCGGGTGAAAAAGAAAAAGCTGGGCCATATGCTCGAACGGGTGTAGGGGGAACCAACCCATCCCCGCCTGGTACTGTGGTACATTAATTGCGCAACATGTTGGTTCATCATTCCGGCATGTCTCTAGCCGGAATCCAGGGTTACGCCATTGCGGGCAGTGTCGAACGCTTTGACTCCGACAGCTCTGGATTCCGGCTTAAACATTGCCGGAATGACAGGGATTTTGTTAGCCCTGTAGGCAGATGGGTTTTCGTAACGCATGAATAGCGGTAGAACCAAGAAAAAGGGGTTGCAGGGCGAAGGGCTTCGTTTCGCCCTGATTGTCAGCCGATTTAATCCAGAGGTAACCGATGGTCTTCGTCAGGGGGCGTTGGTTGTTTTAAAAAAACAGAGGATTCCTTCCAATGCGATTGAGGTAGTTGAGGTGCCGGGGGCCTTTGAAATTCCAGGCGTGGCCCAACTAATGGCACAATCCAACCGATTTGACGCCATTATCTGTCTGGGTGCAGTCATTCGCGGGGAGACCGATCATTATACCTATATCTGTTCGGAGGTCAGTCGCGGCATTGGCCAGGTGGCCCTGGAATGGGGCCTGCCGGTGATCTTTGGCGTCCTCACGACGGAGACTGTGCAACAGGCAATAGCCCGATCCTCTGGCACAACCAATAAAGGGGCGGAGGCGGCCTTGTCCGCTATTGAGATGGGTTGGTTATATCGCAAATTAAAAGAGGGACAGTTAACCAATGGGTGATCGACGTAAAGCCAGAGAAGCCGCCTTGCAAATCTTATTTCAAGAGGATTTCAATAGCGAGGTGAAGCCGTTCTCTTCCCTAAAAGGGGTTGAGATCAAAGAGGATGACTCCGGCCTAACCCGGCAAATTGTGGAAGGTGTTTTTTTGCATCATGCCGAGATTGACCGAATGATTTGCCAAAATACCGAACATTGGTCATCGGATCGCATCGCCGCAGTGGATATGAATGTACTTCGCATGGCTGTTTTTGAGATTCTTTTTCTAAGGGAGACACCCATCAAAGTGATCATTAACGAGGCGATTGAGATTGCCAAGAAATATGGCAGTGAAGATTCCGGGGCATTTGTGAATGGGATACTGGATGCCGTTTCCCTCTGCTCTGCGTCCGTGGAAGCTTCATCCGACAATAAGCAGGAACACTAATGATTAAACGATATTCTCGCCCCGCCATGCAGGCGTTGTGGCAAACCAAAAAACGGTATGACTTGTGGCTGAAGATCGAGCTGTTGGTTTGCGAGGCCTTGGCCGACCAAGGGGAGATTCCAAAAGAGGCCGCTGCAAAAATTCGCTCGAAGGCCAAAATCAATCTACATCGGATTGACGAATTGGAAAAAACAGTCAAGCATGATGTGATTGCCTTTCTGTCATCGATTACCGAACAGGTGGGAGAGGTGGGTCGCTACCTACACTGGGGAATGACCTCGTCCGATCTCACTGATACGGCGTTGGCCGTTGTGCTACGGCAGGCATCGGATATTTTAATTGACGACCTCTCGACCCTAATGGCCGTCTTGGAGAAACAGGCGCTGCAACACAAGGAAACGATCATGATGGGGCGTTCCCACGGTGTTCATGGAGAGCCGATTACCTTCGGGCTTAAGCTGGCCATCTGGTATGAAGAGGTACGTCGCAACCGGTTGCGGCTGTGTCAGGCCAGGGAGGAAATTGCGTTTGGGAAAATATCGGGATCAATGGGAACCTATGCCCATCTTTCCCCGGCCGTAGAAGAAGCGGTGTTACAAAGACTGGGCCTGCAACCCGAGCCGGTGGCCAATCAGATCGTGCAGCGGGATCGTCATGCCCATTATATGCAGGTTCTGGCCTTGATTGCCGCGAGCCTTGAAAAATTTGCCATCGAGATTCGGCATCTTCAAAGAACGGAGGTGTTGGAGGCGGAAGAGCCGTTTGAGATTGGGCAGAAAGGCTCTTCGTCCATGCCCCATAAACGCAATCCCATTGGGTGCGAGAATATTTGCGGCCTCTCCCGCGTGATTCGGGCAAATGCCATGTCTGCCTTGGAAAATGTCCCGCTCTGGCACGAAAGGGATATTTCGCATTCCTCCGTCGAGCGGATTATCCTGCCGGATTCGACGCTGCTTTTAGACTTTATGCTCTATCGGTTTACGAAGATCATGGATCGGCTTTGTGTTTATCCAAAAAAAATGACCGAGAATATGGAAAAAAGTGATGGCGTTGTATATAGTCAGAAACTATTGCTTTTGCTGATACAGAAGGGAATGAAACGGGAAACGGCCTATCAAATGGTCCAGGAAATAGCCTTAAGTGTCCTTGAGAAAAAGGGAGCGAGGTCTTTTAAAAAAGAGGCGGGATCCAATCCGGCGCTGCTTGCTCAATTGAGTAAGGACGAAATTTTGGCCTGTTTTGATCCGAAGGCGTATCTGAAACAGGTTGATCATATCTATAAGCGGGTGTTTCATTGAAGGCCAAGGTGTATGTTACACTAAAGGACGGGATTCATGACCCGCAGGGGAAGGCGGTAAAGGACGCTCTTTCTGTTTTAGGGTTTAATGGCGTAGAACAGGTGCGCGTGGGAAAATATTTCGAGTTGGATATTGCCGAGACCTCTTTGGAGACGGCGGGACCGTTGGTGAACGGGATGTGTGATCAATTGCTGGCGAATACGGTTATTGAAAAGTACCGGTATGAGCTTATTGAAAAATAACCAAGGATTATGGCGCTTGACGGGCTACTTCAACAGATGTCGTTTGGTGAGATTTTTCAAACCATCTCACTCTGCAAACAATCGGGTGTTTTGACCCTCACCAATGATCAAGAACGTGGACAGCTTATCTTCAGTGAGGGGCATCTCCTTCACGCCTCTGTGGACAGCCTCCAGCGATTTGGAGACACCTTAATGCAATCGGGGTTGATTACCGCAGAAGACCTGGAGGCCGCTGTGGTCGCGCAACGAAACGGTGATGCCCATGTTCCGTTCGGCGAGGTGCTTCAAAACAATGGCATTATCTCAAAAGAGGTTTTACAGGCGGAATTAAAGAAATATCTGACGAATGTGGTACGAACCCTTTTGCATTGGAAGACCGGTGCCTTTCATTTTGAGTTCGGTTCGGGCATGAAGCAAGATATGCTGCTGGGAGAGGGACTCAATCTACCGACCTTGCTCATGGAAGCGACACGGCCTTCCGATCCGTGGCACATGGGGCTTCAGACCGATCGAATTGAAAGTCCGGATCGACGCCGAGAGTGGACCTTCTTCCTCTCTATTTTATCTGAGCTTTCCGGCCCCGTGAGCGCCCATGAAATTCTGCTTTTGGTTTTGCGGTATGCGAGCGCACTGCTTAATCGATCGGTTATTTTTATGGTCAAGAAAAAATATTTAATTGGTGTGGGACAGTCCGGTCTGCAATTTTCGGATGAAGAGGCGGACGCCCGGATCAAGAAAATGCGGATTCCCTTATCCGAGCCCTCTTTTTTTTCTGAGGCGATTCGTAGTCAGGCTAGTTATAAAGGGCCACTCGCGCAAATGGACTGGCATCAATATTTTATTGACCAAATTGGCGGTGATTGGCCTTCCAGTGTGTTTCTCTCCCCTCTGATGGACGGGAGAAATCCGGTGGCCCTGCTGTATGGCGATCATGTTTCCCATGCGCAGCCTTCGCCGGATACGCGGGGTCTTGAGGCCTTTATTCGTGTTTCGGGTATGGCCTATACAAAGATTATGTTGGAAAGAAAGTGGGTTGGAAATAAGGAGGAGGTCCTTTGAGTAAAAAAGTTCTGGTTGTTGATGATTCGACGATTATGCGGTCGCTGGTGGTGTCGGCTATCGAGGAATTAGAGGGTGTGGAAACGGTGGAGGCGGCAAACGGCTCCGAGGCCTTAAAGACACTGCCGCAGCACAAATTCGATCTGATTATCACCGATATTAATATGCCGGAGATTAATGGATTGGAAATTGTCCACTTTGTTAAAACGCATCAATTGTACAAAACCATTCCGACGATTATTATCTCCACCGATCATGGCGATGCCGAGGTCAAAAAAGGGCTGTCCTTGGGGGCTAATCGTTATTTTATCAAACCGTTTCAGATGGATGAGTTAAAGGAAGTGGTCAGTGAGTTTTTGGGTCTTTAAAAAAGGAGAAAATGATCTTTGGCCCAAGGCTACGACGTATTAACTTAGATGTGTCATTCCGGCAATTTTTAAGCCGGAATCCAGAGTTGTCTGTAGTAGCTTAACCCTGGATTCCGGCTAGAGGCATGCCGGAATGACAGACGAACATGTTGCACAATTGATAAGCCACAGTACTCGGCTGAATTTATTAGAAGATATTACTATGCCACCAAAAAAACAAAAACAAAACCGAATGCTGCAAGAGTTCATTCCCGAAGCGGAGGAACTCATTGACATCCTTTCACAGAATCTAAACCAGATTGATGGGATGCCCAACAAGGATGCGGTGCGTCCCGACACCGTCAATGCAATTTTCCGCGCGGCCCATACCCTCAAGGGGATGTCGGGCATGATGGGCTTTAATAAGGTCTGTGACGTCAGCCATCATTTTGAGGATATCCTGGATAAGATTCGGATGGGCAAGGCCTCGTTTACGCCAGTACTGCTTAATCTCTTGATTGATGGGGTCAGTCTGTTGCAATCGCTGGTCAAGGCGGCTGGTCTGGGGAAGCCTGGGCCCGATGTCAGTTTTTTTGAAGAGCGAATTCGTTTATCGATTGCTGAAAAGCCAAAAGTAACGGAGGACGATCTGATTGCCAAGCTCGATCTGGGCGCGACTTTTCCCAATCTTTTGACCGAATACGAACAACATCGGCTACTTCATAATATCAAGACGGAGGCGCGGCTGTACGAGGTCGTCGCCACGTTTCCGTTGGAGACCTTTGATACCGATTTGTCGGCGTTAACCGCCCGCATTCAAGCCTCCGGAACAGGCGAGATTATAGCGACCCTTCCTGGCCCATCCCCCACGGGTGGCATGGAATTTCGTCTGGTGGTGGGCGTTCTAAAAGAGGGAGAGCCCCTGGAAACCCTGATTCCACCCTCAGATACAATCACAATCAGGGTTTTAGGCGAACAGAAGGCGTTGGCGCCCACGCAAACAGAATTGACATCAACGGCTCCGGCTCCCGCGGACAGCGGAACACCTTTAGCGAAAGTCGAACCGCATCTACCCGAAGCGGCGTTCCAGCCACCACCATCGGCCTTCACCAATGGCGAAGCCGGCATGGATGATCTGGAGTCGATCCGGAGTCTAAGTCAGACCGTTCGTGTTGATATTGAAAAATTGGACCTCCTGTTGAATATGGTTGGGGAACTGGTGATCAGCAAAAGCCAGATCAGTCGAATCAGCCGAAAATTGTTGGATCAGGATGGGGCGTCTCCTCTGGCGTTGGAGGTACAAAAGGCCTCGAAGACTTTGGATAAAAGGGTGACGTCGTTTCAGGAAAAGCTGGTTGAGGTTCGGATGACCCCGATCGGACAAATCTTTGAGCGTTTGGTTCGCGTGGTGCATAAGGTTTCAAGGGACTTGGGCAAGGAGGTGGACCTCCAATTCTCCGGCGAAGAAACCCGGATGGACAAGTCTATGGTGGAAGAATTGGCCGACCCGCTGCTTCATCTTATTTTAAACGCGTTGGATCATGGGCTTGAAGATACGCAAAAACGAATTGCCCTCGGTAAACCGGCAACGGGTAGCATTATGGTTCGCGCCTCTCAGCAGGGGAATCATGTCGTCATCGAAGTTGAGGACGATGGACAGGGAATCAATACAGAGAAGATTTACCAGAAGGGGCTTTCCAAAGGCTTGGTGACACAGGGCAAGCAATACACTCAGAACGAATTGATTCGGCTGCTTTTCCTGCCGGGATTTTCAACGAAGGATCAGGTTAGCCAGGTGTCAGGAAGGGGCGTGGGGATGGATGTGGTGGCAAAAAATATCTCCAAACTTTCCGGCATGGTTGATGTTGAAACAGTGTTGGGTCAGGGGACGATTTTTACATTGACCCTTCCGATCACGTTGGTGATTATTCATGCCCTGATTGTGAAGGTCGGAAAGGAAACCTTTGCGATTCCACTTTCCTCTGTACTGGAAAGTCTGATGATTTCGGAAGGGGATATTAAAACGATTGAGTCGCAGGAGATCATTCAGCTTCGAGAAGAGACCCTGATGTTGGTTCGCCTGAAAGACCTCTTTAGTCTGCAAGAAGGGGAGAAGACCTCTGGAAATCCTTATGTGATTGTGGTGGGTTTGGCCGAGAAAAGAATGGGGCTGGTTGTTGATGATATTCGAGGCCAGCAGGAGGTCGTGATCAAGTCGTTAGGGGAGGACCTGAAGAATATTGATGGCATTTCGGGGGTCACCGAGCTGGGGGATGGCAAGCTGATTTTGGTTTTGGATATTGCCTCGCTGATCCAGGAGGTCACGGAAAAAAGGGAGGAGAAGACCACCGAAACAGGTGCTAGAAGGTAATCAGATATGGTATTCTGCCAAAATTGATGCAATGCAGGATGATGACATTGTATATTGGGGTGTGAGACCGTGAGTGAACAAGCCGTTGAAACGTTAAGCGCGATAGAAAAATCGGGGGGATTTGAGACCCGCGGCCTACTCAAACAAGATGGCGTCAGTAAGGTTCTGACCTTTCTCCTGGCTACTGAAGAATACGCGATTGATATTTTGTTTATCGAAGAGATTACCAGGCCGTTTACAGTCACCTATGTGCCTCGGGTCGCGCCTTATATCATGGGTGTGGTCAGCCTAAGAGGCCGTGTGATTCCAATTCTGAACTTGCATGCAAGACTGGGCCTGGCCGACTTTGTGCCCGGGGACAAAAACAGGTTTGTCATTTGCCAAATGGAACAGTCGGAGGTTGGGATTATCGTTGATAAAGTGAATAACGTCGTCAATCTATCGCCGGATCAACTTCAGCCGCCACCGGCGAAGATTGCGGCGTCCGGCAGCGGCTTTATCAAGAATATTGGACGTATTAAGGATCGCATTCTCATCATATTGGACGTTGAGAAGGTGCTCAGGATTCATCAGAAGACCGGCCCGTCTTCTTGATCAATGGTTATTTACTGGCTAAGAAAAAGGGGAGAACAGGAATGGAAGAACGATTTCAAACAAGACAGGAACTCAAGAAAAGGGTATTGCTCCTGGTGGGCGTTGCATTGATTTCAATGGGGGTGATCTTGGGGGCAACGCTGTTAATGGATGTTGAAAGGAGCAGCTATGAACGATTGCGTGATCGTGGGGTTCAAACGGCCCACCGGATTGCCAATAAAGCGGGGGCAACCGACACAACATCCTATCCATTAGACGAATATCTGTCGGATATCGGACAAGACCAGGAAATCGCCTATCTGTTGGTCCTAAGTAAAGGTGGAGAGGTTTTGGGCGAGATCAACAGTCAGGCGGCCAAGGCCATGTTGCAAGAGGCCGACTTAAGGCCACGCGGCGATATCAGTGAACCCACTGTTGTCAAAAGGCAGCACAACTCTGGCAGTTTTTTTGATGTGACTGTTCCGATTCGTTCGGAAGGACTCTCCATCCATCAGGGGGGGGTGGTTCGTTTGGGGATCTCCTTAAAAGGGGTGGATGGAACGGTTCATGATCTGCGCAAAAAAATGTTTCTGATCCTGTTGGTTGTAACGGGGATAGGGGTGTGGGCGGCCACCCTTTTTGCCCGCACGATTGAGGCCCCGTTGGAGAAAATCACCGAGGCGGCGCACCGGATCGGACGAGGTGACCTATCTGTTAATGTGGAGCAGACGGCCCAACAAGAATCGAGCCGGTTGGGAATCGGTGAAGAATTTTCCCAAATGGTCCCGGGCCTAAGGGCACTGGTGCAGCAGGCTAATACGATGGTTCTTCAACTGAGCGGCACCACGGACGGGTTGGCCCAATCGGTTCAGAGAGTTAAGGAAGGGGTGAGTCATCGGTCCCAATTGGCCAGGGAGGCGTTGGCCTCGCTCGAATCCATGAAAAGCACCTTCCAAACGGTCTCTGAGAATGTGGATGACCTCTCGGTGAAGGCGCAAACCACCTCTCCGGCGCTGCTTGAGATGGGCGCAGCGACGGTGCAGGTGGCCGACAGCATGACCAATCTTTCATCTTATGTCGAAGATACGGCCTCGGCACTTCTTGAAATGTCGAGTTCCATCAAACAGGTTGTGGAACATGTCAACTCATTAACTGACAACATGTCGGAGACCACGGCCTCCTGTGCCCGTATGAATACCTCGATTAATGAAATCGAGGGGAACGCCAAGGAATCGGCCTTATTGACCGAGAAGGTGAGTAAAGACGCCGATGAGTTGGGCGGGGGCGCCATCGAAAAAATGATCGAAGGAATGGAAAATATCAAGAAGGCGGTGGAGAAGTCGTCCAACGTTATTTTTAAACTCGGAGAGCGTACGGAGTATATCGGTAAGATTCTGACCGTTATTGACGAGGTAACCCGTCAGACCAATTTGCTGGCCCTCAATGCGGCCATTCTGGCGGCGCAGGCTGGAGAGCATGGCCGGGGGTTTGCCGTTGTCGCCGATGAAATTAAAGGGCTGGCGGATCGAACCGCCACCTCAACAAAAGAGATCGCGCAGTTGATTCGCGATTTGCAAACGGAGGCCCAGGACGCCGTGACATCCATTCGGGAGGGGGGCACCAGCGTGGAGGAAGGGGTTCGCCTGTCACTGGATGCCAGACGATCTTTAAACACAATTCTTGGGGAAGCAGGCCGGTCCTCATTGATGTCCAGGCAGATTGAAAAATCAACCGTGGCCCAGGCACAGGCCATTCGAATGGTCACGCAATCAATGGACAAGATGAACCAGATGGTGCATCAGGTCAACGGCGCCATGCAGGAGCAGGGGAAGGTTATCGAGCATATCACGGAAGGCTCCGAGAAGATGCGTATGATTACGCGGCAAGTCAAATCCGCTACCGATGAGCAGGCGTCGGTGAGTAAACAGACCTCTTCCGCGATGGAAGAAATTGCCGTGGGGGTGCGAGAAATTGGCGAGGGCTTAAGTCTTCAGAAGAAGTCAACGGATGCCGTAATCCGCTGGGCCACCGATGCGGATCAGTCCACCGATATGAATAAGAAATTGTGCGAGAAAATGGGCCAGGAGATGGAAGACCTCCTTAAAAACCTACAGGCATTGAAGACGGAGATGGGCAGTTTTAAGATATAGGGGCACTGTTTTCAAAAGGACTTTCAACTTTTTTGTAGGTTTTTGTCATTCCGGCATGTTTCTAGCCGGAATCCAGGGTTACGCCACTACGGGCGGTGTCGAACGCTTTAGCTCTGACATCTCTGGATTCCGGCTTAAAGATTGCCGGAATGACGTATGTGTGTAAGATGTTTTATTAACAGTAGGGTAGAGGTATTGTAAACCTATGGGCCTTTCTAAAAGCAAACATGAAAAAGGAGTCCAACAGGCCGTTGCAACGCGCGGCATTGTGAGTTTCCTTCTTTCCGGCAAGGAATATGCCGTTGATATGGAGTCGGTTCGTGAGGTGATCTATAAAAGAAAGGTCAGTCCTCTCCCGGGCGCGCCGCACTATTTTGAAGGTCTGATTGATCTGCGTGGCACCGTGATTCCGGTGATTCATTTGGGAAAGAGGCTTAATGCGGTAGAGGCGGCATCGGCTCCTTCCGAGCATATCCTTATTATGGAAATCAGACAGAAGAAGGTTGGTTTTATCGTGGATCGGGTCGAGAATGTGGTTGTGATTGAAAAGGAGTCTGTACAAAAAACACAGGATATGATTGAATCCCCGCTCTCTGTCATCGAGGGCGTTTTTCGGTATCAGGAAAGGCTGATTTTATTGGTTCATTTAGAGCGTCTTTTTACGCAAGAGGATATCAACAGGATAACGGCGGCCATCGCGCAGGGGGACATCATGAACCCGGACCTCATGCGGAGCGTGGCGGCGTGATGATTCATCCCTTGCCTGGGCGTTAAAGAGAAATATGGAAAATCAGACAGATTATAAACGTACTTCCCCCCTGTTATTTAAGCTGATGGGAGGAATTTTGTTCATTCTTCTTGCCGGCCTGGCGTTTCTCTCCTCTATTTTAAACTCTGTTGGCGATAACTTGATTTTTGTGGGATCAGTCACCATCGTTCTCATGACGGGGGCGATTCTTTTCTTGGTCTATCGGCTGGTGCTTCTCCCTGTCAGGCAGGTGTCTCAGCGAATGATGGAGATTGCCGAGGGGGATTTATCGGAGCGGTTTGATAAGGTAGGCGACGACGAGCCGGGCGCGATTGCATTTTATTTTAATCGGTTTGCGGAGCGGTTGTTTGAACTGATTCCTCAGTCCTTTGCTGCGGCGCAACATGTTTCTTCTGCCTCTTCGGACGTAATGGTCGGCAGTCGAGAGATCATGGAAGGGGCATCGGTTCAGGTGGATGCCATCGAATCAATCTCCGCTGCGATTGGGGAAATGAACACGAATACGCAGAACGTGGCGGCAACCTCCAATCAGTTGGCGGCTTCTTCCAAAGAAAGCGCCGATGCGATACATCAAATGGCCGCCGCCGTGGAAGATATCGAGCGCAATATCAAATTTCTTTCCGCCTCGGTGGATGAGGCCTCGACGGAGATTTTATCCATGTCCTCCGAAATTCGGAAGATTGATGACAGCGTTGCGAATCTGCTCGTCGAAACGGAGTCCACGTCGGCCTCCATGGTGGAAATGGATCAGTCACTTCGCGGAACACAGATCAATATCATGGAGATGGTGGAGCTGGCGCAGGAGGTGAATGCCAATGCGGAACTGGGGCGCAAGAAGGTTGAACTGACTCAGAACAGTATCCGTGGCATTAAAAGTTTTTCGAAAGAGATTTACGAGGAGGTTCGCAATTTGGAGAAACAGACTGGGAATATTGGCCGATTCCTGGACGTGATCAACGATATGGCGGATCAGACCAATCTCCTGGCGCTCAATGCCGAGATTATTGCGGCGCAGGAGGGAGAGCATGGCCGATCTTTTTCCGTTGTGGCCAACGAGATTAAAGAACTGGCCGAAAGAACCAGCACCTCTACTCAGGAGATACACGAAATCATCAAGGCCTTGCAGTCTGAGGCGAGGAGGGTGGTCGAGATTATTGCAGTCGGGGACGAACGGATTGATGAAGGGGTACGGATGGCCAGATCGGCCCAGGACGCCTTAGATAAAATATACGACAGCATCAACCGCTCCACGCAGCGCACTACCATGGTGGTCAACACCATCGAGGAACAATCCAAGGTGATTCGACAGGTTGGGGAGTCAATGCTGCATATGGATAACCGGGTGCATGAAGTGGCCCGCGCCACCAACGAGCAGAACAAAAAATCGGAGAGAATTATTGAAGCGGCCTACCGTATGAAATCGATTACCGAGTCGCTGGAAGGGGCGATGGCACCCCACGCCAAGGGCATGAAGAAGGTCAAAGGGGTGACTGACGGGGTGTGGCGGGTCGCACGCGAAATCGCAAAGGAAACCTCCAATCAGAAGAGACAGAGTGAAGAGATTGTTCGCGCCATTCATCAAATCAAGACGGTCACCCGTCAAACAGTGGATACGATGAGCGCGATGGGAGGGTCGGTAGAAAAGTTAATCAAACAGGCCAAGATTCTGGAAGAAGAGATTGCAGACGTTAAGTTGAATTGTCGTTAACAAGGATGAATTGGATCACATGGAGCGTGAAATAACCCTTTCAAAAAAGCAGTCCATTCAATGCCCCCATTGTCATGCCCGGGTTAATCTAACGGTGTCCGTTGATATCGCCCACGGGGAGGCCGCTTTAGAGACAGACTCAGGTCCTGTATCTCAACTAGGGCAGTTGTCTATACCTCATGATATTCCATTAGACGATCGCAGTGTGGTTGTTGCGGTCAATGGCGAAGGAACAGCGGGCTTTATAAAAGACCTTCTGGAGGGATCACAATTTAATGTGATTTCTGTTTCCTCCCTGGAGGGCGTTTTTTCTGTTCGTGGCGAAACCTTTCCGGGAACCGTCCTCATTGATTTAGGGCTTCCCAATATGCCGATGATGAATATTGGCGAAGTGATGCACCGATCCACACTGATCCTTATTTCCGCCGGATATGGCAATAAGGGGGCCTATTCTGCCGCGGATGCCCCCGCGTTTGGCGCCAACGATTATATCGAACGGCGGCATATTCAAAGAGACCTGATTGATAAAATCCTGTTTCACATCCGTCAACGCAACATGGTGGGTGTTCTTGAAGAAGAGGCATCACTGGTGGGTGTTGGAACAGTAGCGTCAACGGAATCCCCCTCGCAAGAGACGATACTTGAATATCCTCCACCTGTAGCCGATGAAGCGATTGCGCCTACGGTTTCAGAGAATTTGACCGAGGCCTTCGTTACAGAGGAGGCAGAGTCTTCGGTGGCGACAGGCGTTGTAGAGGAGGCGCTGCTTTCCCCATCTGTTTTATCCGAATTATCTGTCGAAACCTTCCCGGATCAGGAATTGCCACCTCAAGAGGGTCTTTGGGGCTTACCTGAAAGGCCGTCTCCCTTGGCCGTCGAGGAGATGGAATCAATTACAACGGAACCACCGCCACTTGAAGCAATCGTGCCTCCCCCTATCGAAGAGGAGATTCCGGTGCCCGTGTCTGCACTGGTGCAAGCGCCCGAACAAGCGTCAATGGAAGCGCCTGTAATTGAGGAGGTTCCTTCTATTGCCCAGGAACCAACGGTGTATTGGGAGGAAACGGAAAGTCCTGTAGCTGTTCCCGATGTGGAACCGTCGTTTGATATGAGCCCGGTTGACGAGGCAGTGGAACCGGTGGCGGTACAGGAGCCTTGCTTTGAAACGATGGAGCCTCCTGTTACGGCAGAAGAAAGGGAGTCCGTTGAATCGGTCTTAACGCCTGAGGAACCTGTGCTGGCAGAGGAACCCTGGGTTAAAACAGGTGAGCTGGAAGAAGCGGCTCAATCTGTAGATACTTTCGAAACCGAAGAAGCCAGGCCCCCTTATCCGGTGGCCCCCGCTTATGAAACCGTGGAGCCCCCCGTTTCAGAGCCAATAAGTCCTCCTTCGCTGGAACCTGAGCCTGTTGTTTTTGGGTATGAAGTCGAAAATGCATGGGATGTTCGGCCCCCAGGGCCTGTCGTTGAAGAGCCGGAGTCTGTCATTGAAATTGATGAGCATGATGGGGAGACCGAGCTTGCCGAGGCCATGCGTCAATCTACATCAATAGCAGAGACGTTTGAAATTGAACGACGGCCGTCTCCATTTGATGAAGTGGCCTCTCCTGTTGCGGAAGTTCCTTCTACAGAGGAAAGTGATCGCTACACGACGGAACCCTCTCCCCTGGTCACAGAATATGAAATGGAACCGGTGGGGCCTGTCTCGGTCGAGGAGCCCTACGTTGAGGTGAGTGAATCAGGGGTTGAATCAACTGGAACAATAGACACTGAAGAACAGCCTTCTTATTCGGTAGAACCGTCGCCATTTGATACGTCCCATGCCCCTGTAGAAACACCGAAGGCGCCGCTTGTTGAAGAATTACCTATCGTCACAGGATATGAGACAGAGCCAACGGAATCGCCTACTGCGTTGGAAGAAGCGCCCTATGCCGTCAAGACAAGTGAACCAGAGACCGCATCAGCAGAGGTATTAGAGACCGAAGCGGCACCCGCTTCTGTGGAGACGCCCTCCCCATTTGAGACGGCATATGCCCCTGTAGCAACGCCCGAAGCGCCGTTTGTTGAGCAGGCGGCTGCTGTTGTCTCTGAATATGAAATGCAACCGGTTGAATCAGCTAGTAGCGAGGCCGCTTTGTCGGAGAAACTAACGATTGAGATGTTGCTGCAACAAGCTCAGTCCCTTGAGCTGCCACAAGAAACCCCTCTCGTTGATGAAATTGATCCAAAGGAATTAGAGTCGGCAAAACGGTTGGCGCGTATTATTGTTTCGGATATTGTGCTTTATAACGAAAATAAGGTTTTAAACGGCATTCGGAACAACACCTTCTATGTGCTCTTAAAAGACGATATTGAAGAAGGACGAAAGCATTACAACTCTCGTGTCTCTCCTAAAATTAGAGAACGGGCAGACCATCTTCTGGATGCGTTTGAGGCCTATATAAAGAGGAAAAAGGGCAGTCTTAGTCTAAACTAATCCGCCGACGGGCGGAGGCGAGTAGGCCCTCTCGTTGGGCGGGACGCCGCCTGCAATTGGTCTGGGTAAAAAAATATTTACGCAAAAAAACAGGTGTTACCGACAGAGGGTCTATTACCATACTGTCATTCCGCAATCGGCGTTCTGACCGGCAGTGTTTAAGCCGGAATTCAGTGACTTTTATAGATATGAGACGCCCGGTATTTTCCCAAATCCTGATTTAGTCTGTTCGAAAATGGCATAATAGCAAGAAAGAGTAGGTCTAATGGAGTTAAATGTGGTGAATCTTCAAGAAGAAATAGAGCGTCAGTTCAAAAATGGTGACGTTCCGACACGTCTTAATATTTTAAAATCGCTTTTAGGGAAGAATGATGAGGCAAGTATTGGCTGCATGATTGAGGCGATGGGGGACAGTGAGTGGCAGATTCGCAAGGAGGCTATAACGGTTCTGTCAAAGGCGGAGGATAAGACCCGGATTATCCATACCCTGATCGAACGGATTAGTAATAATGATAACGTGGGGAGAAGAAACGCGGCGGTAGAATTGTTTGTGCATTGGGGCAAGGTTGCTGTAGAGCCGCTTCTCTTCCACTTAAAAAAAGTAAACGAAGATACTCAGAAGGTACTCATTGATACCCTGGGTGATATTCGGGACCCTCGCGCCATTTCCACCCTTTTATCGGATATTCTGGGAGAAGGCTCGCTGGAAGAGGCCTCCGCCGGATTTGCCGATAACCTTCGCTCCGCGGCGTTGGAGGCGTTGGGCAAGCTTTGCCCGCCGGAATCTGTCGAACAGATTCTTCCTTTCTTAAATAAGAACAACCCACTCCTTACCTTTTCTGCGATTAAGGCGTTGGAGCTGATTGGATCGTCGCTTGCAACTCCAAGGCTGATTGCCATTTCAAAAGAAAAGATGTTTCAACGTGCAGCGTTGGAAGCGCTGGGCGTGATTGGGGATCTCTCGGCCATTGATTGTCTGTTGGACAGTTTTCATTCCTCATCCGAGAACATACGACGTGTCGCACTCAAGGCCATTATCCGACTGGAATCAAAGCAAAACGATAAAAACAAGCGTCAGGTTTGGCAATCGGTGAAGGCGATTTATAACGATCAGGACTACACCTTTCTTCTCTCGATAACCGGTCACGCCGACCCCCTTTTGAAAGGAGGCGCGATTCGGGTGCTGGGGTGGGTCTCTGAGGTACGATCGGTTCCGACACTGGTCTCCTTTTTGAACGACTATAATGACGATGTCGTCACGGCCTTTATTGCGATGGGCCCTCCCATCCTGCCGGAGTTAAACAAGCTTTTAGATCGCGGGGTTTGGGAGAGTGAAAATACCCGTCTGGCTGTTGCCACGGTTTGGGGAGAGATTGTTCATCCCGAAGGAGTCCCCCTTCTGATTGATCTCCTCCGAGATAACGCGATGTCGGTTCGAAAGGCGGCGGCCCATGCCTTAGAAAAAATGAGAAGTAAAGAGGCGATTATGCCGTTGATTGCCTTATTAAAAGACCCTTATCACGAGGTGCAGGAAATCGCCCGCCAGACGCTCCTGACCATGCGCTCAGATCTCCCTAAAGATGAACTGATCCAGATTCTGGGAGAGCAATCGGCTTCTCTGCGTGCCAATGCGGCCCTTTTGTTAGGGGAGATTGGGTATCAACCGGCGATTAGCCATCTGGTGTTTCTGTTAAAGGATTCCGATGAAGAGGTGCGACGGGCCGCCGTGTATGCCCTGGGTTCTTTCTTACCCTTACCCCAGGCCGTCAAGTCTATTCTAACGGCACTGGGAGATGAGGATTACAGGGTGCGTGTTGCGGTGTTAAAGGCGTTGGAGACGATTCCAGTTGACCCACTTCTCAACGATCTTTCTTCCCTGGTCTATGACGAAAATATTTGGGTGCGATCTGCATTGGCGCGCACCGTTGGCTCGATTGCCTCAAAGGAGGGTCTACAGATTTTATTGAAACTCTCAGAGGATTCCACGGGTGTGGTGAAGATCTCGGCCCTGCTTGCCTTGGGACACCGGCGTGAGCCAGAGATTTTAGGTTTGATACGAAGGCATTTGGCTTCTGAGGATCGTGATGTTAAAAAAGCGGCCATTGTTGCATTGGGGACCCTCGGTGATCCAAATGCCGTTTCACTGATCGCCCCATTTTTGGATAATCCTTATTGGGAGTTGCGTGCCGCAGCCGCCGTAACGATGGGAAACTTAAGGGCCGCTTCCGACAAACTGTTGGAAATGGCCCACTCCGATGAAGACCCGCTGGTTCGAGACGCCGCCCGCTCCGCCTTATCTCCTCACCCGGATAAGACCGTCTCCTGACGGGAATAACGTCCATTGTTTCATGAAGACCCCATTATGTTAAAAGGATGGCCCCGATGAATACTATTGAGCTGAGCGAGGGGATGTTCCGCGTTCTTCGTGACTTTATTTATGACATTTCAGGCAATTTTGTAGCCGATGATCTTCGCTCCACCATGGAGAGCCGTCTGCAACAAAATGTCAGAAAACTTCAGTTAAACAGCTTTCACGATTATTATTACTATTTGAAATACGATCGCAGAAAGGATGAGGAAATTGCCTCATTGATAGATACGATCACGGTCCATGAGACCTACTTCTTCCGGGAGATGAAACAGTTGGATACCTTTAACGAAGAGGTTTTGCCGGAGCTGATCGAGAAGGAAAAACGGACGAAGCGGCTTCGGATTTGGAGCGCGGGATGTTCAACGGGAGAAGAACCATACACGCTGTCCATGATGTTTCTTGAGAATCGCCGCCTGCGTGATTTTAACATAGAGATTTATGCAACCGATATCAGTCGTGGTTCGTTGACAACCGCGCGTCGGGGTATTTATCGAGAGCCTTCCTTTCGATCCATTGATTCCTACTTCCAGAGGATGTATTTTACTAAAGAGGAGTCGGGATATCGGATTGCCGATCAGGTCAAACAATCGGTCGTTTTTTTACACTTGAATCTTTATGAAAAGGAAAAGTGGGGACTGTTGCCGGAAATGGACGCCATCTTCTGTCGAAACGTGATTATCTATTTTAATGCCGCCTCCAAGAAGGGTGTTATTGATTCGTTTTACAATAAGTTAAAGTGGGGCGGGTTTTTGTTGTTGGGTCATTCGGAGTCGTTAATTACCCTGGCCACTGATTTTTCACTCCGCCACTTTAAGAACGATCTTCTTTATCAAAAGCCGGATTATACACCGCCCAATCCCCCGCTACCTTTAGGACCAATTCGATGAAAAACACGATTCGACTGGCCGTCATTGATGACTCGACTTCGTTTCGAGAGCTGTTGAACCTGATGTTGCAGGGCCATTCCCATTTGAAGGTGGTTGGGTTGGCAGAAGATGGCGAGAAGGGGATGAAGCTGGTTTCCGATCAACGTCCAGACGTGATTCTGCTTGATCTTGAAATGCCTAAAATGGACGGATTTACCTTTCTTCGTTGGATGATGGCTACTATGCCGACGCCGACGCTCGTCCTCTCCGGGCGCGCCGATGTCAATAATGTTTTTAAGGCCTTGGAGTTTGGGGCCTGTGACTTCCTCAACAAGCTGCACATGCATGAGGCCTGGTTTAAACGGTCGCGCGAGTTTATTGCAAAGATAGAGGCGGTGGCCACGATTCCCCGCGAAAAATTAAATCGCAGTGTTCGCGCCACACGAAAGGCAGGCAGTGTTGATCATCTGCCGAAAAAGACCCCTGGCCTGTTGGCCATTGGTGCATCTACAGGGGGGCCGCGTGCCCTGTATGAGGTAATTGGACGGCTTCCTCAGAATTTCCCCGTCCCTATTGTTGTTTCTCAACATATGCCGGGGGAGTTTACCCCCGCTTTTTCGGAGACGCTCAATCGAAAATCGCTGCTACTTACCTCGGAGGCCCGGGCTGGGGAGCCACTTGAGCGAGGCCACGTTTATCTTGCGCCGGGAGGAAGCCATCTCCTTTTTGAAAAAAAAGACAACACCACCTATACGGTGATTCAAAAGGCAACGGACACCGATCTCTATATTCCGTCTGTGGATCGAATGATGTGTTCTGCAGCCGATCTTTATGGACCGAATATTTTAGGTGTTATCTTGACGGGCATGGGGCATGATGGCCGCGTGGGATTGCAGGCCATTAAGGCGAAGGGAGGGGTGACCTTTGCCGAGTCGGAGGAGACGGCCGTGATCTATGGTATGCCCAGGGCGGCGATTGAGGCGAAGGTGGTGGATCATATTTTCCCCCTCCACAAAATGGCGGATGCCATTCTGGACCACTACGCGGCGATGGGATAGTAGCGTTACTCTGGAACGGTTGGCGGATAGGTCTGGCCAGTCAGTGCCGCTAGTTCCTGAAGATAAATCCATTCATCAAACGGGCCGCCACGGCGAACGGATCGAAAATAAAGATCGCCCCAAATACCGGCAATCTGATGAATCGCCTCATGGCGGGACACCCCTTTATCGAGAAGATGCTTTAAGGCCACGCCTACTTCTACCGGATCGTCATTCATCAGTTGTTTTTCAATGGCCGTGTGCAAACCGGTATGCACCAGGGGATTCACGATAAACCCGTTGATCTCCTGGGGCTGAAAGGCCGTTTCACCGGCGCCCCAAAAGGGATCGAACTCCGGGTGATCCTTCATGATCTCAGACATGAGCTCGGCATCGCCGGATAGTGCCTCGCCTCGCTTCATCTTTTCCCAGACTGCGTTATACAGAACCGTTGCCTGCTTGGAAAATAAGTCGCTCATTTTCTTCTCCTTTATATTTCCCCTCTAATAAAGATGGGACAAGGGGGTGTGTTCTTCTCATGGGCGTATGCAATACGCCCCTACAATTTGATCCCCCTCTTTTTCAAAGAGGGGCTAGGGGCGTTAAGGATTATACCATACTACCCTAATTGGGCTTCGAAAAGGGATGTGTAAATATCGCTCCTTTGTGTCAGCGTATCATGGTCTCCCGATTCGACAATTTTGCCGTTTTCAATGACCAGAATCCGATCCGTGCGCCGCAAAGAGGAAAGCCGATGCGCGACAATCAATGTTGTGCGATGGGCAAAAAGGTTGGCTAACCCCTCCTGAATGTCGCCTTCCGTTCCCGAATCGACACTCGACGTTCCCTCATCAAAAATGATGATCGGCGGGTCTTTTAAAAAGACACGGGCAATGGCAAGCCGCTGTTTCTGACCGATAGAAAGTTTGACACCCCGCTCTCCAATCTGTGTTTCATACCCCTCCGGGAGTTGGGAGATAAAATGATCCGCACAGGCAGCCTCTGCGGCGGAGCGAATATCGCTCAGATTGGCGCCCGGGTTGCCATACGCGATATTCTCCCTGACCGTGCCGTTGAAGAGAAACGGTTCCTGACGCACCAGACCAAACTGATCCCGAAGCGTCTTTAACGACAGGTCACGAATATCGTAATCGTCTAAGGTAATGGCCCCACGCTGGGGATCGTAAAAACGCATGAGCAGGGAGATGGTCGTACTCTTACCGCTGCCGGTTGCCCCCACCAGGGCCACCTTTTCGCCGGGGTGAATTTCAAAATCAACCCCATTTAACACGGGCCGGTTGGGGAGATATTCAAAGGAGACATCCGAAAACACAATCTTACCGGAAAGCCGGTGGGGCAATGTGATGGGCACCATTGGCTCGGTCACTTTTGACGGTGTATCGAGCAATTCAAAAACCCGTTCCGAGGCGACCATGGCGTTTTGAAGCATCTGGTTAATCGAATGAATCTGATTGATCGGCGTATAAAAAAGTCCGGCATAGGCAATAAAGGCCACCAATTCACCCACCGTAATTTGACCGGATGTCGCAAGAAAGGAGCCGAATCCTAAAATCAGAACGGTCCCCATCGAGGCCAGCGTGGACATAGAAGGGGAGTAATAGGCCCACATACGGGCAACGGCCAGACTTCCCTCCCCCAGGGCGCGATTATGTTCCGAAAACCGTTTTGCTTCATACTCCTGCCGATTAAAAATCATGGTCTCGCGTATACCGGAAAGCCGATCCTGCAAAAAAGCGGTCAGGGCGCCCAATTTCTGTCGAACGATTTTATAAGCGGCATGGAGGCGACGGGTGAAAAACAGGGCAATGAGGGTAAGCGCCGGAATGGGTATCAAGGCGACCAGGGCCAGCCGCCACTCCAAAACGAATAGCATAAGGGTAATGCCTACCAGGGTTAGCCCCGCGACAATGAGGTGTTCCACCCCGTCAATCAGAATCCGTTCCATATTTTCCACGTCGCTGCCCATGCGTGACAAGAGTTCGCCGGTTGCGCGATCGTCAAAATAAGAGACCGACAGCCTTTGCACGGCATGGAATAAATCGTTTCGAATATCATAGACGACATTTTGTTCCAGGAAATTATTAAGACGAATGCGGGCCATATTACAAAGCCCTTTTAGGAGATAGGCGCCGACGGTCATCCCGATCAAGGTATAGAGCAGCGGCTCCTGTTTTTTGGCAATGCCTTCATCAATGGCCACTTTAATCAGCCAGGGCGGGACCAGTTCCATTATGGTTGTGATGGTGGCGGCCAGGAGTGTCAGCGAGGCCAACCCCTTATAGGGCCTGATATAAGCCAGCATGTGCGATATCAATCGCCTGGAATTTTGGAGGGGCATTAGAGACCGATTCGAATGGGGACGGGCATGAATGTAACGATGAATAATAGAAGGGATGCGACTCCGAACAGACGGTGCTTTAAATCCAATGGAACCTCTTCATCGATCGTGGGTGGGTGATAGATACCCAATAACGTGGCCATCACGCCCCAAAGATACCAACCCTCCCATCCCTGTGTCCCCAACAAAAAGAGAGAGATGATCATGCCAATCGAGAGAAACTTCTGCTTCTTTCCCAGCAGGGCATAGGCGATATGGCCGCCGTCTAATTGTCCAATGGGGAGTAGATTAAGCGAGGTGACAAAGAGGCCGATCCATCCGGCAAAGGCAACCGAGTTGAGCGCAAGGTCAAACCCCTGCGCCGGGGTCTTTCCCACGAGGGCGATAATCCATGAAAACATAAGGGGGTCACCCAGTTGCAACAAACTGGAGGCCTCTTCAATACGAACGGTTTCAGA
>SBBA01000241.1 GCA_005239925.1 Candidatus Troglogloeales bacterium
ATGCTGGCGGGGATATCGCAAGCGCTAAAGGATCATGCTGTAGACTATCCGGCCCTTCCTCGTTTAATTGCGGCCATTAAAAGTGATCTTGCGGATGGGAAATTAGATACCACAGGCCCGGTTCTATCTACCGTTATCTCGGCATATGTTGCATCTTCAAATAATCGATTGGGATTAACATTGGATCAGGTTAATTTGGATGATTATCTCGCCTACATCACAAGGCCGGATGCCCCTCCGCCTGCGAGAGGCCCTTTCAACCTCATTGTGACAAAAACAGGGCGTGGCTTTGGTGTAGTGAAGTCGTCGGCTCCCTGGGCAATTGATTGTGGGGGGCTATGCGAATTCCCGTTTATCGCCGGCACAACCATTACATTACAGGCAATACCAATAACAGGGTCGGTATTTACCGGATGGAGCCCTTTGTCGGACAGCCCGTGTACCGGTACAACAGACACATGCCTCTTTACCATGGATAAGGCTAAATCGGTTGTAGCCACATTTGAGCCTATCCCAACGGGTGGAACAGGAGGGACGAATGTTAACACCCTTTCTGTGCGAAAGGAGGGTGACGGCTCTGGAACGATTACGTCGTCTCCTCCAGGAATCAATTGTGGGGTTTCTCAGAGTGTATGTAACGCTGACTTTCCGAATGGCACACAGGTTACATTAACGGCAACACCGGCAGCAGGATCGTTCTTTAAAGGATGGTTTCTTAGCCAGTGTGGCCTTAGTACAACTTGTGTTTTTACAATGGATGAAACCAAATTGGCCACTGTTACATTTAGCAAAACCGATACGGTAGCACTCAGTGTCACAACAACTAATCCTGGGCTTGGGTTTGGCTTTGGTACTGTCACGTCGTCTCCTGCAGGGATCAATTGTGGGGTTTCTCAGGGGGCATGTACCGCTTCGTTTGAAAGGGGCTCGTCGGTTACATTAACAGCGACAGCAAACACAGGGTCCGTTTTTAGTGGCTGGGGGCTTGGCTGCACTGGCAGTACTAATCCCTGCACCATCACAATGAATGAGTTCAAGCTGGTTACGGCAATTTTTAAAACTATGGTTCAACTTACTATACAAAAGGCTGGAACAGGTTCTGGCACGGTCACCTCTTCTGACCCGATAGGAATCGATTGCGGGGCAATCTGTTCCACCTCGTTTGCCGATGGTACCTCTGTTAGATTAACGGCAGTACCGGCAACTGGATCAACATTTGCCGGCTGGTCGGGTGGCGGGTGCAGTGGGACAGGAGCCTGCTTCGTCTTCATGAAAGCGGCAAAATCGGTGACGGCCACATTCACCTCCTCTCCTTAGAGTATCTTTAGGAGCAAAGGAGGGGGGATAGCTCGGCTGGGCTTATGTCAGAACCAACTGGGAAACCGATTTGTAGGGGTGCTTTGTGTATCTGGGGCGGGTTTGAAGTCCGCCCCCTACGGTTGCTATATATTAGCTTCGTGTCTGGACCTGAAGGCGGAGGTAAGGGCGTATTGCAATACGCCCCTACATCGTTATATTTCCTTTCTGGCCTGCTCTGCAAGATCGGCCAGGATTTGGATCGCCTGCATGGGGGTAATCGCAGTGGGATCAATTGCTTGCAACGCTTTTAAAACAGGAGAAATTGCCGGAAGGGGAGGAGGCGCTGCGAAAAGGTCTTCCTGTACCGGAGATGTCCCAGGAGAAAGACTGGAAAGAGGTGATCTTAAATCAATCGCGGTCAGCTCTCCTAAGATGATTTTGGCCCGCTTGATAATTTCGGGAGGCAGTCCAGCCAACCGTCCTACTTCAATCCCGTAACTTCGATCTGCGCCCCCTTCTGTGATTCTCCGCAGGAAGACGATCTCATCCTTATATTCCCGCACCAGAAAGTGATAATTGCGAATGCCGGTATGAGACCGGGGCAACTGAGTCAACTCGTGATAATGCGTTGCAAAAAGGGTGCGCGCCCCATGCCGATGAATGTGCTCCGCAATGGCCCAGGCAATACTAATCCCATCAAACGTGGAGGTCCCGCGCCCCAGTTCATCCAACAGGATTAGGCTTCGGGGTGTGGCCTGTCGAAGAATCTGCGCCATCTCCGTCATCTCCACCATGAAGGTACTCATTCCACGGATCAAGGCATCGGCGGCCCCGACCCGTGTAAAAATCTGATCGACAACGCCAATCGTCGCCTCAGAGGCCGGAACAAAGCTCCCGATCTGTGCCATCAGAACAATCAGGGCGACCTGTTGCATATAGGTGGACTTCCCCGCCATGTTGGGGCCGGTAATCAACATCAACTGACTATCGGGCGGATCAAAGAAGGTATCGTTGGGAACAAAAGAAAGCCTCTTGTCTAACACAGGGTGCTTCCCTTCAACGATCCGAATCACAAGGTCGTCGTTGACCACGGGGCAGGTATACCGATTCTGATGGGCCACCTCCGCGAAGGAAAGAAAAAGATCAAGGGTTGCAATCTTACTGCTCATCTCCTGAATCCGACGGGCTTGACAAGAAACACTCTCACAGACCTTTTTGAAGACCTCCGCCTCCAATCGGCAAATCTTTTCATCGGCCCCTAAGAGACGGTCTTCCACCTCGGTCAGTTCCGGCGTGGTAAATCGCTCGGCCCGCGTGAGGGTCTGTTTACGAATATAATCGGGCGGAATCTTTTTTAGATGCGTCTCCGTCACCTCGATATAGTAGCCAAAGACCTGGTTGTAACGGACCTTAAGCGATTCAATGCCCGTCCGCTGTCGTTCGCGAAGTTCAATGCCCGTGAGCGTCGAGCGCGCGTCTTTCTGAAACGCCCTTATTTCATCGAGTGCCGGAAGATATCCTTCGCAAATCACCCCGCCGTCTTTCATGGAAAGAGGCGGATCGGGGCAGATGGCCCGATCAATGATACCCGCCACATCATCCAAATTGTCCCATGTCGGAACGCCGACCGCAGTCGGCGTTCCGACTTCTGAGCCTACCTTTTTAAATATCTCCGGGAGAATAAAGAGCGAAGTTTTTAGTGCGATCAGATCCCGTGGATTGGCAGCATTCAGGCTAATTCGTCCTAAAAGCCGTTCGATATCGGCCATCTTTTTCATCGAATCCCGAAGGGAAAGCCGAAGGGCGTGATTCTTATGAAAAAAGGAAACCCCCTCCTGTCGTTTGATAATTTCCGCAGGAGACAACAGGGGATGAAGCAGCCAGTGACGCAACAGCCGCCCGCCCATGGCTGTAACGGTTTTGTCGATCACCTGTAAAAGCGTCCCCTCTTTTGTATCGCCAGAAGGAACAAGGTGTAGGTGTTGCTGTGCCAGCGGATGAATCCGCATCAGGTTGTGCAGGGTATAGGGCTGCAACGTGGTGATCGTCCCCATCACCCCTTTTTGCGCCTCTTTTACATGGGCCAGAAGGGCACCGGCTGCGATAAGGTCGCTTCCCTCCTCACCAATGGCCGTAATCGAGTGGGCCTGAAAGTGCTGTGTCAACAGGCGATACGCTTCATCCTTGAGGAAATAGCGTGCAGAAACATATCGAATGGCTTTATCCTCAAGAAATGCCCCAGGGGGTGGCTGTCCCTTGCCGTCCTCCGAGAGGACGACCTCCCTTGGATTGATTTTAGAAAGCACCCCCTCGACCTCTTCCAGGCTATCGGCGCGGCAAAACCGGAACTCTCCGGTAGAAAGGTCCATGAAGGCGATGCCGATGCCTTTCATAGAGGGGGAAGATTGCTTTTTGTCCCAATGCAGTGCGGCGACGTAATTGTTCTCTTTGGGGGAGAGTAGCTCTGGCTCGATCAGTGTTCCCGGTGTAATGACGCGTAACACCTCCCGCTGGACGATCCCTTTGGCCTGTGCCGGGTCTTCCACCTGTTCACAAA
>SBBA01000243.1 GCA_005239925.1 Candidatus Troglogloeales bacterium
AAAAAAACAATTTATGGAACGGTATCAGTGGCCGCTTTCTTTTGCGCTTTTCTTTCTTCTGCTGGAGGGATTTCTTTCAGATCGGCCCCGACGGAGGTGCGGCCCCTGCGAGAGGCAGCGAGCAAGCCCTCCCGCTGGTCGGTCTGAAGTGGTACCGACCACAATTGTGCTTGTTTTATCAGGTCTGTTGTTTTGCTATCCTGCATGGGCCGGTTCTATAGGCCAGGGGGAAGAATACTATAAAAAAGAGGATTACAAAGGGGCGCTCAAAGAATTCCAGGAGGCGCAAGTGGACGCTCCGCAACGTTTCGATCTGATCTACAACACCGGCAACAGCTACTATAAGACCAACCAGTACAAAGAGGCTGATACCCTTTTTTCTTCCGCGTCGGAAAGTAAGAACAGCAATCTCAAAAAGAAGGCGTTTTACAATCGCGGCAATGCCGCTTACCGACAGGGAAAATTGATGGAGGCCGTGGAAAACTATCAGAGGGCCCTGGATATTGATCCGAAAGATGAAGACACAAAGTATAATCTCGATTTTGTTAAACGAGAGATAGAACGCCGTCTTGCAAAAAAGACGGAGAGTCCATCGTCTTCTGAGGGAGAGAAGAAAGACACGAAAGGCAAAGAAGGCGAAGCGGGTAAGAGGGATCAAAGCAAAAAGGAAAAGAGCCAAGCCGCGAAGGCTGGCAATGAAAAAGACGAAAAAAAAGAGGGCAAGAGAAACAAGGCGCTGGATAATCAGGATAAACCGATGACGAAGGAGGAGGCGGAGCAGTGGCTTGCCCTGGCGAAGGAAGATCGAAGCCTGTTCCATGAGCAGAAAAAGCAGAAGACGCAACGCCACCCCGTGGAAAAAGATTGGTGAAAGGGCGCCTCTAAAAACTAAAAGCACACACACCCTGCTTGTTATAGAAACTTGTCAGGGAGAAATAAAATGAAAGTCCTCCTGATAGGGAGGATTTAGGGGGTTTTTAGAAGTAACCTAAAGTATCTCTAAAAACCGTACAGCTTTTTTCTTTTGTACAATTTCGCCAGCGATATTCCAAGAACCTTTGCCGCCTTTTTCATATCATCCGGGTAGGTCTGAAGCATTTTTTGGATGGCCTGTTTCTCCATCTCATCTAGTAAAGATGTATCGGCAGATTTATCCGAGGGTTGAAGGGAGAGATCAGCAGCCTCGATGACACTGCCCTGTCTTTCTGCGATAGCCCGCTCCAGTGTATTTTGAAGCTCACGAACATTACCCGGCCAATCATAGGCCATCAGCTTTTCAATGGCGGCTGGTGCAATCTCAACCGACTCTCTTGTACAAAAATGATCCACTAAAAGCGGGATATCCTCTGCCCGTTCACGAAGGGGTGGGATAGAAACTTTCAGGACATTCAGCCGATAAAAAAGGTCTCTTCGAAAGCGGCCCTTACTCACCTCCTCTTCTAAATGACGATTGGTTGCCGCAATGACCCGAAAATCCAGTTGTATCTCCTTATCCCCCCCTACCCGTTTGACCGTTTTTTCCTGGAGGACGCGAAGTAGTTTGGGTTGGAGATCAAGAGGGAGTTCTCCAATCTCGTCTAAGAAAATGGTGCCATTGTCAGCGAGCTCAAACAATCCTGTCCGTGGGTCGGTGGCCCCGGTAAAGGCCCCCTTTTGATGACCAAACAACTCCGATTCGATCAACTCTTTGGGAGAAGCGGCGCAGTTATATGTGACAAGCGGGGTGTTGAACCGCACGCTCTGCCAATGGATTTCCCGTGCGGCCAGTTCCTTCCCCACGCCCGTTTCACCCAGAATGAGAACGTTGGCATCACTTCCAGCAGCAGATTGAATCTGCTGATAGGCCTCCTTCATTTGTGGGCTCTTGCCAATCAGTAAGTCTTTTATCGGTTCGGAAAGAAATCTTAAAGACGTTTGGCCTATTCGAATTTCCGTCCCCATTGGAATTTTGCAGTACCCCTTCTTCCGAATATCCGTATAAGTTCCGTCTCTTTCTCTGATATAAGTCCCATTGGTGCTATGACCGTCTTTTATCTCTATCTCTTTTTCTTTTTGTTGAACATCGAGGTGGAATGAGGAGACAGCGTCGTCCTGAAGAACCAGATCGTTTCCATCAGAACGTCCAACCTTTTTTGAGATACCGTTTTCTAAGAAGAGATACTTTCCCCGATCGTTTCCGGATGTAACCCAAATCTGATACGACGAACACCTGTGTCTTTTCAAACTTGAATCTTCGGAAAAAATTAGAGGCCTCGTTTTCATCATGCTCTCTTTAGTAACCCTGAAATTGATGGGTTGATCGTTTTCCATTCTAGCAGGTTGTTGAAAAACTCTCTATCACCCTTCGACAAGCTCAGGGTGAATGAAGGGGCTATTGTAATCATTAACTTTTTTCCGATCGTGGTGAGCCTGTCGAACCACAAACAGACTTTTTCAACAACCTGCTAGTCAAGGCGTTAGAAATCTGCAAACCAACAGAAAATATCCCTTAACAGGAATGCGGCTGCAGATAAAATTCTAGGCTCGATTGGCCATTTTTCGCTTGAACGGGAGAAATGGGAAACCCCAGAGGGTAATGTTCAAAGAAGAACACAACCTACCTTGCGGACATCCGGACAAGACACCGACAAAGAAAAGAAACATAGGGTGAAGGTAATCTTTATGGAATGTTTCGAACTGCTTCGCAATGGACAGCCGTATCGGTGCCACTGCCACCGTAGCACCTGTCTATTTCCTCTCCGCCGTCTAAGGCATCACTTCCAGAATCACCGTACAACTGATCATCTCCAGTACCACCCCTTAAAATATCATTACCTTCGGAGCCATACAAGCGGTCTTCCCCATCCCCACCCAACAAGGTATCGTTTCCCTCATTGCCGTATAGTCTGTCCTCTCCGGCACCGCTGTCCAAAACGTCATCCCCTGTACTGCCATGCAATTTATCTTTCCCCTCTCCGCCCAACAAGGTATCGTTTCCCTCATTACCATAAAGCGTGTCCTCTCCAGCGCCGCCGTCTAAAACGTCACTTCCCTTGCCGCCATGCAGTTTGTCATTTCCCTCACCGCCTAATAAGATACTTTTGCCATCCCTGTCGTACAGTGTGTCAGCCCCATCCCCTCCGACCAAGCAATCATTTCCTCCGTGTCCATGGATTTTATCATTTCCGGAAAACCCACGGATTAAGTCGCTCCCAGAGGTGCCATAGAGCTTGTCATCCCCTGACGTACCCTCAACCACATTGGGAGTTGAAAGAAAAGGACACTCATCATTAATGTCCAACACACCATCATTGTCATCGTCAGGGTCGACACAGTTTACAAGCCGATCCCCATCGGTATTGATAAATCCTTCAGCGTTACAGACAAAAAAAGATTTATTCAGATCGATTATATTGTCTGCCACATCAGTAGCTGTTACCGTGAGGTTGTGATCTTCTAACCGGGTAAAAAGGATCGGCGTTCTCCCCTCAATCAACGTGCCATTAAATACACCCAATGTCGTCTTTACGCCAGAAAGCGAATCGGCTACCCGAAATGAAAAAGGAAATTGTGAGCCGATGAGTACCGGAAACGGAATCTCTGGGGTTGTAATGACCGGCGGGGTTTTATCAATGCCAATCCGAAACGACTTTGTCGGTTCGCGCAGGCCGTTGTTGTCCACGGCAAAATAACTAAGCGTAGAAATTCCTTCCTGGGTTAGCACCACTGTGGTCGGCGTTCCTGGCGCAACAACCTCGTCCTGAAAGTTGACTCGGGAATGAATCTCTTTTACCCCCGGGCCTCCGGAGGGATCGGTTGTTACAAGGGTTGCTGTCAGATTGGTTTTGTTCCATCCTGTTTGGTTGGGAAGCGGATCAAAGCTGATGGTGGTCACAAGTCCTTCGAAATCGGTAAAGTGATAGGCCGCTGTCGGAATCTGCTCTAAAACAGTTAAGGTGTTACCCCCTCCGCTGATTGTAAAATCTTTCAGGAAATACAGGCCATTGATCCCCCCTCCGCTAATTTTCGACCCGTCGAATTGCAGACCCACGGTTTGTTGGCCCAAAGAGAGCGTGCCAGAGCTTTACGAGAAATCAATGTCCTGCCCAAAGCTGTTGAGTAATCGCCCGCTCCATTGAAACGTTCCTCCCGTTTTGAAATCCACCGTAAGATTTATCTGAAGTGTTTCAAACTTTCCATTGCTATTGGTATCGACTCCAAAATCGGTATGCGTACCCGTGTAAAGGATTGCGCCGCGGGGCAACGTAGTCAAGTCAAAGGGCTGTGTTTGCCCGGCATTGAGAAGCTCATCCGCGAGTACGGCGCGAGGGGCATCCAAATATTCCAGAAACATGTCCACGATATATGGCCCAGGAACTCCCATATTTTGCAAATCCAAAGTAGCAAAATCCACGGAGAGATTCCCTGCGCCTACTGATAATGTTGCAAGTTAATGGCTGGTAATCGAGACGTTGTTGCTTGCGGTCAATTTGGCAGTAAAATCATATCGGCCGGGTTTTAAAACAGACACACCTGCGGACAGATTGACCCGATCGAGTAAAGTGTCACCATCCTCATCGATCCCCTGATCGGAGAAACTTCCTGTGAATGTGGCCAGGTTATCTGTGATGGAAAAAGAAGTGCCGGCCGTTCGGCGAAATAACCCGGGTGGATTACTGGCAATCGTTGCGGAGGCCAGGAATTTCCCCAGGCCAAGATCAGCGGCGGAGATAACGCCAGTGTAGATGCCGTCTTCTGCGATGGAATCAAACTGCTGGCCATCGTCTTTTAACTCGAGCAATACCGGAACTTCCGAGGTCAGGTTCTCTTTAAAGACCAGCACATTAACGGCTGCTTCTGAAACGGGAACACCTCTAGTAAAGACAAATGCCGTCAGCGCGATATGGTCTTTGATTTGATAATCGGGCAATGCGGTGGTGAGGGCCACGGCAATGGGGCTATCACTAAACATGTTGGTAAAAACAAGGGTATTCGCCCCACCTAATGCCGTTCCATCAATAGTCAACAGGTATTCGCCGGGAGGAGGAGAAGGGAGGGTAAAGATGTAATGTGTTCCGATCAACGTAAAGGGAGAAAAAATACCGCCCCCTTGAACATGGCTCACCGTTGACTGTTTAAAGGTTCCCCCAATGGTTCCAATGTTTGCGGGGTTGATGACAAGTCCCTGTGGTGTTCTGATTTCGATTGCAAGATTATTCGCTGGACTCACCAGATCAAAAGTCACGGATGTAGCGTTGTCCACCTGAAAGGTTTTTGTTACAACTGTAGATGAAGCGGTTAATGCCAGCACATCGGTGTCAAAAGCGGAAAGAGGAACCTTTCCTACCATCTGGGCGTGCAGGTTTCCAGCGCCAGATACGATCATCCCTAATACCATCAGGAACATTACCCAGCCATGAAGAATTTTCTTGATAAGATTATGGAACAAGTTTCGCCCTCCAAATTCCACGAGATGCAGCCATTAAAGCGGTTTTTCCTCCTTCTTCTACAGCCACGCCTCGGCCACTTATCTCGCTTAGTCTGACAGCCTGTCCGGTCGCCAGATCAACCCGCAACAATCCTCCACCGCCACTTAATGGGGCACTGCCAAAAGATTCCCCGGTAACAATGACCGTGGTGCCAGAGGGCTCAAGTGCCAATCCGTACATACTGTAGGTTCCAAAAACGCCAAAATCAGAAATAAGACCCTTTTCACCGGTCAACAAATTCACCCGCCAGAGATACCCACTTATTTGAAGCGCCAAGGCTGTTTGGCCTGACGGCTCAATCACAAGACTTGTTATAGGACTAAAGGCGTTTGGCTCACTGCACGGATCAAATGTAAAAGCGCTGGTTTTTGCCCCATCACTTAGGCGCACTCGAATAAGCTGGCATATCTTGTTATCATAGACCAAGGCGGCTTCTCCCCCCTTTTCAATAGCCATTCCTAAGGCCTCAGAGCCAAAAAAGAAACCGGTAGCAATGACAGTAACCTTTCCTGTTGTAATATCTACACGGACAAGTTCGTCGTCCCCTATTTCCCCTGCTCGATCACTTATTGTTGTAGCTAAAACACTTGTTCCATCGGATTCGATGGCAATGCCTGACAACCGTGGGATTGCCCGCCGCTCAATTATTTTAGTTAACCCACCTGTTTCAAGGTTGGCGCGATAGAGGAATGAAAACGAGGAGTTACTATTCCACGTAGTGACCAGTGCAGTCTTTCCCCCACTTTCAATTGCAATTCCGGAGAAAGTAAATGCCCCCGGAGTCTCAACAACGAGAATGGGAGGGGCTTGAATTTGTGGACGCTTTCCCTTCTCGTACTCTGTATCGCAAGCCATTAGAAAGAGACTCAGTCCAACAAATAGAATTTGCTTACCGAAAGTCGCCACGGGTTGTCTCCACACGTTGTAAATGACGAATTAAAAGTTCTCCAACCGGGGAAAGCGCTTCCCTATTCTCAGTGTCCCCGAGAAGCGTAAAGTGATTTAACGCCTCATCCCACTGAAAATTCTTTAGTGTTCGAAAGGTGGTAGAATCTCGGGCGCTGTCTACAGTTACAGCCCCATCGTTTAGTTGAAACGCTGGTGATGGAGCGGCTATGCCAACTGGCCCCGTCTGGAATCCCCCAATATTACCAAGGGGGGTCTTTATACATATCGCGGTATAACAATACTCCTGGTTGATTATTTCGACTGTCTCTATATTCCAAAGAAACCGATAAGCAAGTTTTGCATCGTCTGGATCCTCAAAACCATGACTCTCATCCGGGGTAAGGCGTTGATCGAAGTTCCGATCCGCATCGGCGGAAATAGCAGAATACTGTATAGATGGGGGTAATTGATGAAGATTTTGCAGGTTAAACTGTAAAGCGGCATTTACCGTTAAGTCTCTTGTTCCATCATCGAGTCCACTTGGGAAACGGTCCGCAAACTGTTCTGTAAACAGACTCGGATCAAGATAGGGATTCAGTCCATGTAACCTCAAATACTTTACGATAACATTTAATAAGCCTGGATCAAGTCCGGTTATGCTCTCTAAAAGGCCTACAGTCAGTTTGATCCGTGCCGCAGTGAATGCCGCAACAGCCATATCAGCAAGAACGGAGCCTTTATGGGGTGTGCCAATTGTCGTAAGCGATAGAATTTCACCCCGGCGGGCATATCGCGCAATAAACTCCCTTGCATCCATACCCCCTTTACTATGGGCAACCAGATGAACCCCATGAACACCAAAACGTCTTGCAATAGCAGGTATCGGGAAGAAGTTGGGTGTCACCATATTCTCATTCCGGCACCCGGTAAGGGAAACCCCGGCAAGCCGCCTGGCACTGCAGGAGATGGATTCCGCAGGATCAAAGCGGTGTTGTTTAGAATCGGTCCCCGGCAGGCTAATCGAATTATCAAAGAGTAACGGCCAATCCCTCCTAAACGAATGCCGGATGATATTTCCTTTCTCCCCACTATCATTCAATCCATGAATAAAGATCGTAGGCGACATGGCCTTAAACGAGAGAGATGCCCAATCCACAGCCACTCGCCAAAGCTGGCCCACGTTCTCTTGATCAATATCAATGCGAACTGTATTTTCTCTGGGTATAGGGACAAAATTCCCCTCGGCATCTTGCATGCAGGTTGTTGAAATAGTCGTCGCATCAGTTAAGTCCCATGGTTCAGGAAAGCGAATCAGGCCTATAGGCACCTCAAAAGTGTTTTCAATCCAGAACCCATCGTGCCCGAGAAGACAGTTATTTCCTCCCCCCACCCGACAGGCAATTCCTGATTTTAACGGCACAGCCACTCCATTCAGATAGACCCGATTGACTTCCGGCTTTACTCCCCTATCGATGAGGTCTTGGGAGAGATCGTCATCAACATCAAAGGCGGCAATCCTTAATCGAGCCGTTGCTGAAACAACCCCATTGCGAATGAGCTCGTTAAGCCGGTCAGGATTGGACGGGTCGTTTAGCGGACTTAGAATGCGACCTTCACTATCCAGGTTTCCTGCTTCTGTAATCGCACGAGTAACATCAATATGAAATGCTATTCCTTCTTCCCTCTTGTTGTATTGATTTAGACTTCCTCCATCTGTTGTAAACAGGATATCTGTCTCCTCTGGGGGTAATATACGGCCTATAGAAAGATCAATTTCGGAAGGGGAAGGGTCTAGCGTTGCCACTGGAACAGTTGGGGCCACATTGAGCCGAAGAAAGGGGGTTTCCTGTCTTAAGAATTCTTCAACTCCATGTCCAACGATCTTGAAATTATATTCACCGGGCGGGGTATTCTCGACTGTAATCGAGAAAGTCAAAGTGGGTTGACGGTAATCAATGAAAAATGGCGCATAGTCCACAACAGCTCCTGCAAGATAACCAACTACGGATAAATAGACTTTATTGTCTGCAAGAAATTTCAGGCTATCAAGACCCTCCCCTTTAACTGTATAATCCACCGTCTGTCCATCCACCGCTGTTTGTGATAGGGGTGTTGCAATCAGAAAGTAAAAAGGGTCAGGAATACCAGCGTTAGCTCTAAAAGAACGAGTAATAATAGGCGTGTCAATAAAACCAATAACCCTGATAGATTCCCCCGGAGCCAAAACCATCGCCTCTTCCAAGGCATGCCCAAAGTAATACATGAGGGCGCTGTCTCCTCCACGATCTTCTCCATGGGCAGCATTCACGGTTGCAATATCTACTGTGGGGTCCACAAGATAGTCGAATGCCGTTTCAGCAGCCACTGGCCATGCCCCATACGATAACAATGTCGGAGGGGTTGGGGAGTTCGGAGAAGCCTGCGGGCGATTCACTGCGGCGCTTAAATTAAACAACGGCAAGCCCGAGTCATTAAAGTCATTATCGTAAACGGTATAGGAGTCAAACTGAGGATAAGAAAAAGTAACCTCTTTCACTAAAGCCGATCCATCGGGATCAAGGGGCTGTACCGTTGGCCCATCATCCGGTCCCATTTGAATATCCCAGAGATACCGAACGCCAAGCGAGACAGACGAATCGTCTTTATTTTTAATGGTTGTATGCACATGAGCATACGTATCGGTTAGAGTTTTGCCTATAACAACAATCTCATGGATAATCTCCAAGGCATCGGGTGTAACAGGAGGGCCAGGAAGAAGATAAGTGATCTTTACACGTTCTCCGACAGGCATATCTCCGGCAGTCACAATCTCGGAACCGATCACCGTTCCAAATTCATCAAGACTTTGCACGGTAAAGGTAGATTGCACTTCACCAGAAAGTGTCTGGACATAGTCCGTCGCTGTTGTGTAGGAACGCACCGTCATAAAGCTGGTACCGGGACGACCTTTGACACCGCCAAAGAGGAGATTATGTGGATGACCCGCCTTAATTGTGGCAGGATGGTTTTCCCCTGTACGCACGGTGAGAAGGCCTACGCCCTTTCCTTTTAAGTCCTGGACAAAGACATCATAAATCCTATTGCTGATTGATAGGGTTGCTTCGGATGTGAGCGCTGATTTATTAGGAGTTTGAGCAAAGGCAGGTATGGCAAAAAGAAGGATAGAGAAAATAATCGCGAAGGCAACTCTTCTGATTTTTAAATATTGGAGCACATCTGGCAAGACAAAAAATGTTCTTTTACAGCGCATCGGTTTTTACCTCCACCCGTACGGTATAAAGACTTTTCGCCATTACCCCCTCCCCGCACGCCTTGTTACGCTCCCTGGGGAGGGAAATTCTGCAGGTGAACCTGCTTACTTTTGGAGCGGCAATTCACCTCCAAAATGGTTACACCTAAGTGTCTGTGACACTTACACATTTAAACTCAATTTATCAAGAAGTTTTTTAAAGCTGTTTTTAAAGCTGTGCCAACGATAATTCATTTTCTAAAAATGAGAATTTTTCTAAAAAATAGAATAAATGGCCTTGTTTGCGGCCTGTAGCGTGGCCTTATTTCGTTATTTTCCGTGGCACAATTTTCGCATTACATTAGAGGAACAACGACATAACATTACTAAGATTTATAAAAGGGAGGAGATTAAAATGAAGGCATTCAGTATCGATAAAATGGTAAAGGCATGCTTTTTCGTAGTAAGTGTTGTTTGGCTATTTGGATGCAGTGCCGAAGGAGTGCACAATATTCCAACGTCTCTGACCCCAATATCCAAAATAATCTATACCGAGGTTCGCGTTCCAATACGACAAGAAGGGAGTTTGTCTAAATTCAACAGCCCAATCCCTTTCGTAGTCCAGTCCGTTCGACTTTCGGTAACGACTCCAGACTGCAATGGAAACACCTTGAGCATCCAAACGAAAGATGTTTTGCCCACGGATACCGAAGTCGTTTTTGGTTTTAATCTCCCCTCCGATCAGGTCGCCTGCTTTTTAGCGGAGGCATTTTCACAAACACAAAGCGAGGGAACCCTTCTTTTCAAGGGCACTACATCCGGCGTCTCACTTTCTGTACCGGTCGGAGAAAGCCCACTTCGCATAGAAATCAAATTAGGTTTAGTCGGAACTACTTCACCGACCTCTTCTTCTTTAGCTGCGACCGATATTAAGGATATTTCCGCCGTTTTTAACGGCGAGGTCAACCCCAACGGATTTGAAACGGTAGCCTTCTTTGAGTGGGGAAAAAATACCGCCTACGGAGGAACAACCCCGATTACCCCTATGGGATCGGGTCTATCACCGATGTCAATCAATATTCTTGTAAAGGGATTAGCACCCAATACGATTTATCACTATCGTCTGGTTGCAAACAACAGTGGTAATTTGGTTTATGGTAGGGATATGGAATTCAAAACCCTTCCCCTTTCCGATCTGAATATTGGGATCCACTTTGAGTTACCGGCCCCTCCGACCATCTCTACACAACCCGCAACCCACATAACAGATGGTACTGCCCAGCTTAATGGAAAAGTGAATCCGAATGAAACAAAGACCTCTGTCTATTTTGAGTATGGATCAACAGCAAATTATGGAAGTTCTACACCGTTACAAGAGATTGAAGCAGGGAATGCAGAGCTTTCTGTTTCGGCGTCATTAGCTCATCTTACGGGGGTCGAATATCATTTCCGGATCGTAGCGTTTAATGCAGGGGGAATGAGTGTAGGGACGGATGTTGTTTTGGAACTTCCCAACGTTACCCCCTTCCCCACGCCTATCC
>SBBA01000150.1 GCA_005239925.1 Candidatus Troglogloeales bacterium
CCCCCCTTCAAGGGGGGGAGGGGGGGGATGGGCCTTGCCATAACGTGGATATTGACCCCAAGCGTGATCTGTACGGAGGCCTTCTTTTTCAGAGTGGGCGATTCCAGCGGGTGGGTGGGTATCGGCGACTCATGGCGACAGAGTGCGTTGCCGAAATCACATCGGAGGGTACAACGGATTGGTTTGGCCGTTACCTTCCTAACAAGCTGGTTCTGGGTGATCCGGCCATTCTAGATGCTGCCATCCACGCGATACAGGCCTGTATTCCCCACGAAATAATTCTGCCTGTCGGGATAGATCAACTTCTGTCGGGTGCAAGGTCAACATCCGGCCCCTGGTACGTTGCCGCAAAAGAACGCTCTCGGAACGGCGACACCTTTATCTATGACGTGGAGGTGACGGGGTCGAACGGAGCGATGTACAAGCGATTGACCGGTCTGCAATTGCGTGTGATTGAGAAAGGGATGTCCTGCGCTCCCTGGGTTCCACCGCTTCTTGGCCCTTATATCGAACGTCGTGTACGGGAACTGATCCCTCAATCAGAAGTGCATGTGGCGGTGGGTCTGAGCGCTGATGCGGATCGCACTTTACGAAGTGATCGAACGATTCAACAGGCCCTTGGCAAAACGGTTCCTGTCGTGAGACGGCCTGATGGAAAACCGGAGGTGCCCGTGATGAATGGTGGTCTATCGGTTTCTGCGGCCCATGCGGGGCCACTCACGCTGGCGGTGTCCGGTGTCGGGCCGATTGGTTGTGATCTGGAACCGGTAGTGGCCAGGCCTATAGAAATATGGAAAGACTTATTGGGCCAGGAGCGGTTTCATCTGATGGAGGTGATCGCCAAAGAGACAGGTGAGGACTACGATACCGCTGCGACGCGGGTTTGGGCCGCCAGTGAGTGCCTGAAAAAGGCCGGGGCAATGGCCAATATGCCGCTGGTCTTCCTATCATCTACCGCAGATGGCTGGGTGCAATTGGCAGGGGGGGCGCAGATGATCACAACATACATGACTTCGACACGGGGAACGGAGAAAACATTGGCCATGGGGGTGCTATATGGCCTTGCATAAATAAAGTTGCATTATTTGTAAAAACAGCGTCATTCCCGAATGACTCTATCGGGAATCCAGAGTTACGCCAAATGGCTTTCCCTGGATTCCGGCTTAAAGATTGCCGGAATGACGGCATTCAAATGTAAAAAAGCGTAGGAAACACTACGCTTGCACTAGGAGTACTTGGGAACAATGGCGACACGCGCTTATGAATACCGGCACATCGTGGGGTTTGAGGAGACGAACCTCGTTGGCAATGTCTACTATGTGAACCACCTCCGCTGGCAGGGCCGCTGCAGGGAGATGTTCCTGCGGGAATATACCCCTGAGGTGCTGGCTCAGCTTGAACAGGGCCTATCCCTTGTTACAACGCGGTGTTCGTGTGAGTATCTTGATGAGCTTTTACCCTTTGATGAGGTTTTGATTCGGATGCGGTTGTCCGAACTGACACAGAACCGTATGTTGTTGTCGTTTGAGTATTGGCGAACCCGTGGAGGCAGGGAGCAACTTGTTGCACGGGGTGAACAACAAGTGGCCTGTATGCGGCGAGAGAACGGACAAACGGTTCCGACACCCGTACCGGAAGTACTGCGGGAGGCGTTACGCCTGTATCAGGAGAATCGATGAGCAGCGCCGTGGCCCGTTTTAATATCGCCCGTGTTCGCTGTCACTGGCGTCCCATCATTTTGACCAGCGCTGCCATTGTCTTGTTGAGTATATTCTGGTTTACATCCCGGTATCCGCAATTGTTCAGTAAAGCGGCACAGGTGGGTCAGGCCCTGCCAAGTATGGCGTACAGCAGCCAACTCATAACGGTAGAGGCCAACGCGCCTGTGTGGCTGCGTATCCTGGCCGCCACGGTCAATTGGCTGGATGGCATGAAGGTTGGCATGACGTTTGGCGTTCTGTTGGGCGCGCTGTTACACACGGCCATTCGTTACTATCCGCTCAAAATTGGCAAGAGCGTGTATCTGAATTCACTTCAGGGCGCGTTGATTGGCGTGCCGGGGGGTGTATGTGCCAACTGTGCGGTGCCGGTCGCTTGTGGTGTTACGCGGGGGCATGGGCGCGTGGAAGTCGCGCTGGGCTTTCTGTTCAGCTCGCCCCATTTTAATCCGGTCGTGGTGCTGATGGCCTTCCTCACCCTGCCGCTGGCCATGAACCTGACCAAATACGCCATTCTGCTGCTGGTGATTCTGGTGGTCGTTCCGTCCTTAATCCGCTGGCTGGAGCGTGAAAAACCGCTGCGCCTGCTTACGACCACCGAAACGGCAGGGGACTGTGCCATTCATGGGGCGCCATCGGAGAACGGCCAGGAGTCGTTCCTCACGGTGTTTAGGGAATTGGCGCGGCATTTTGGCCAACATGTTTGGATGTTGTTTAAACCGACGATCACGCTTATGCTACTAGCCAGCGTCGTATCGGCCGCGTTACTGGTGCTAATTCCGTGGGATTCACTACTGACCGAGGTCACGCCGTTGCGATTGGCCTGGGTCAGTCTGATTGCCACGTTCATGCCGGTACCGATTGCCTTAGACGTGATGTTTGCCGCCCAGCTTCAACGGCAGGGGGTGCCAGCCGGCTACGTCATGATGTTTGCCATGACGCTGGGCACGTACAGCATTATTCCTAGCATTTACTTATGGCGTGAGGTCTCGAAACGGTTAGCCGTCTCGCTGTTCTTGTTCTTCCTGGTGCTGGGTTGGGTATTGGGATTGGTATTTTAAAGTACGGGGCATCGTATGGGCATAAATAAAGTAGGGGCGAAAAACCTTTCGCCCCTTTATATGGGTATGAATGAGGGCAGGACAATGTATCACAAGATGGCCACCCTTGAAGACTATGGTTGCTCTGTACAGGAGGTCATTCGGGTAATGCAGCAGAACCCGGGCGCGCCACTCGATCTTTCCGCTATGGCGAAAATCGCTGCCATGAGCCGGTATCACTTTGGGCGTGTTTTTAAAGAAATAACTGCCGTTAGCCCCATTCATTTTTTATCCGCTATTCGGATGCAGGAGGCAAAACGACTTCTCCTGGAAACCGATCTATCGGTGACAACCATCTGTTACGAGGTCGGCTATAACTCGCAGGGAACCTTTACTCGATTGTTCACACAGTCGGTGGGCGTCTCTCCGAATACCTTCCGGAAATGGAAGCAGGAATACGCCTCCGGTTCAATCCATGAACTCATTGCCCATTATTTGGAACACCCTGCCCAGGGCCTATCACGATGGACCGTAAAGGGATCGATTCACGCTCCGAAACAGTTCCGGGGCGTTATCTTTGTGGGTCTTTTTTCTTCACCGATTCCGAACGAACGACCCCTTAGCGGTCTTTTAATACGTCAGCCGGGATGCTTTGATTTTCCTGCGCCTTGTATTCCCCGGAATGCCCATCTCCTTGCGGCTGGTTTTCCAACAAGCACGTCTTGGAGCCGATACCTACTCCCTTCCTCCGACGATATCCTGGTAGGCTCACGCCGGTGTTCATTTGATTCTGTAAGCGGGGTTTTAAAGCCCGATGCCGATTTGACCCTTCATCCGCATACCCCCCTCGAGGTCCCTATCCTAATTGCCCTGCCGCTTCTATTGCGTGACTGACCGGATATGAAGGAGTTCTACACGGTAGATTTTAGAGGATCAGACAGTTAATAAATGAACAATTTTTCGACTATAAAGTTAGCAATCCGGGAGAAGTATTTTATCTGCAAATGACGTATACGTGCTCTTTCCGTAGAGAATTGGGAGAATTCGGTAACGTTAGTCCTAGAAAAAGGAGAAGATATGATGAAAAACAAGGAAAGCATGCAACAGTTCGTTACGCTTGTAGTATGGGTTGCTTTGTTCTTTACGCCTGTGATGTTTGGACAGGCCATGGCTCAACAGCCCTTAGTTATTCAGCCCGGACAGGAAGGTTTTGTTACTCGGCCGGGATCGCTTACTACACTTCCTGATCTCCCAATAGGATTTTTTGGCACAAAAAACGGTATTCCCTCAAACCCCATTGCAACACAGAAAATCGCTGTTCGGTCAGGTCCTAATCTCGTTGCCTTGCCTACACTGACCGACTTTCTCGTAGGCCCAGGGTGCCATGGTGGGGCTGGGCATACTCATTGCTACATGGAGAAACGGATAGTCAACGTGCCGACATACGACACCGTTGTAGAAAGGACAAAAGGTGGGTCAATCGGTATTGCGGGAACGTTATTAGCAGAGGTCAAGATGGTGCATCTTTCGTTGCAGTCTGTAGCCCCCATAAAGGTTCAGTACGGCAGCAGCACTCCTACTGGCACTCCTCCTGTTTCTTCCTTCTTTGATATTTTCTTGTCTCTAGACGGTCCTCAGGCGGTAGGCAAATCGGCGCTTCAGAGGAATAGAGACACCTCCTCTGGCACAATGGACGTCGCACTGCCAGTTAATTACAAGGTTACTTTTAGGGAGGTTGATGGACCGGGAGAGGTTAATGTGGCCGGTCTGACGACTAGACTGCAATCCCGAGGAAGCCTTTGGAGTATTGCATCTCCACATAATCCTCCTCTGGTTATTCAACCCGGGCAAGATGGCTTTGTTACCCAACCCGGATCAGAGGCTACGCTTTCCAATCTCCCTCAGGGATTCTTCGGCGAAAAGAATGGTTCTACCTCTGACGCCATGCCAGCACAGCGCATTGCCGTTACGGGAGGGAAGGAGCGTGGCACTTTGGAAATAAAACCCGATTTTCAAATAGATATTAAGTGCCTTACCGGGCCTAATCATCGCCATTGCGTTGGGCCCATTGACCCTACTGGACCTATTTTAGTAGCCGACACGATCTTTACCCGACCCGGTGGAGTAATCGACGATGGGGGGGAGTTACAATTAGAAGTAGAACTGGTAAATCTATCGCTGCAGTCTGTAAAGCCGTTAGAGGTTAAGTATGGCGGTGGTCGATCATCGTCCTTCTTCGATATTTTTGTTTCCTTAGACACAGACACTTCTCACCCTAGTAGTCATCGGAAAGGTACGGTGACGCTCTATAGAGATAGGAACACCTCGTCGGGTATTCTAGATACCACACTGTCCATCCCTTCCAAGGTCACATTTAAGGAGGTAAATGGATCGACAACGATTGAGGTGGGCGGTCTGATGGATACACTGAAAGCTGAAGGTGTTGTGTGGAGTATTCCTTCTTCTACTGGTAGTTCTGATATGGATGGGGACGGCATTCTTGATGTGGGGGATAATTGCCCACGAACCTCAAACCCAGATCAAAAGGATACCGATGGCGATGGAGTGGGCGATGCCTGTGACAACTGTAAAACCACGTCTAATCACGATCAGGCCGATGCTGATACTGATGGAATTGGTGATGCCTGCGATCCGTGTCCCTCTTTGCCAACGACAAACACTATTACTGGTACTGCGGCGAATAATGTTCTTAACGGTACACCGGGGAACGACCTGATCCTTGGCTTGGGTGGAAATGACAAGATCAATGGCATAGGTGGAGACGATTGCTTGGTGGGTGGAGATGGCAACGACCGACTGCTCGGTGGAGCAGGGAGTGATGTTTTAGATGGTGGAAATGGCAACGACAGAGGGGACGGTGGGCCTGGCGACGATCAGTTAGACGGTGGCGCGGGTAATGACCGGTTAGGTGGTGGCTTGGGCAATGACCGGTTAGAGGGTGGCCTGGGCAACGATCGGTTAGACGGTGGTGCCAGTAACGATCACTTGGGAGGTGGTGCGGGTAACGACCAGTTGTTCGGCGGAGCAGGGAATGATGCCTTGGACGGCGGGCCAAATGTGGATCGATGTGTCGGTGGCGCTGGTATCGACACGGCAGTTAATTGTGAGGGTATTCTCGGCATTCCCTAAAGGGGTTGACCTTTTAGCTTGATAGTACTATTACTTCCTTGTGCTAGGGAGTGCAAGTATTGTTGAGTCCAGATGTAGTTGTTCGTGTAGGTGTAAGGTGTTCCTTTGTTCACTGACGGCGGTGGTGTATTCCAGCCGGATGTACGCCACCGTCGGTTGCGTTTTTAGAGGTGGGGAGGTCTTGCACGCGCGGGTCAAAGCAAGGTAACCTTTAGGGCACCTCTAAAAAACTACTGCGCGACCTAATTCTGCATTGCGCGGTGCTCGGAATCCTTTGCACAATACAGTGATACGAAAACATGCTGCTGGACTCATAGGCAAAACATCCCCTCCCGGCCCTCGGGGCCACCGGCTCATTGGCAGTCTCCTTGAGGTGCGCAGGGATCGGCTCAATTTCGTCATGCGGGCCACACAGGAGTACGGTGACCTGGTCGGCTTTCGGATGGGTCCAAAACGACTCTACCTCGTCAATCATCCCGACTACTTCAAACATGTTCTCTGCGACAATCCTGGAAATTATCTGAAAGGGATCGGCCTGGTAGATGCCAAACCTCTTCTGGGAAACGGTTTGCTGACCAGTGAGGGGGATTTGTGGGCCAGTCAGCGTCGGCTGCTACAGGCGGCTTATCGTGGAGAACGGTTGGAGGGCTTCAGTCTCTCCATGGTTGAAACCACCCGTATTATGCTCGATCGGTGGCAGGCATACGCCAACAGGGATCAGCCGTTGGATATCGCCCAGGAAATGGTACGCCTAACGGTCAAAATCCTCGGTTTTACACTTTTACATACCGACCTGGAAAATAAAGCCGATATGCTGGCGGCCAACCTTACGGTGATAACCCGTTGGGCGATGTCACAAATGACGGCATTGTTTCGTTTGCCTTTGAGTATTCCTACACCGGGGAATCTTCGGGCGCAGAGGGCGCTTCATCAACTCGATCAACTGGTACAGGGGATTGTCTACGACCGTTACCAGAAAGACACCGATGGATACAATGACATCCTCTCCCTATTGCTCTCAGAGAAGAATGGAAACGGAAGCCAGCACGCTATAGACAAGCAAGTTCGTGATGAGATCATGACGCTCTTGCTGGCCGGGCATGAGACAACCGCGGCCACACTGACGTGGACATGGTATCTGTTGTCCCAACATGCCGAAGTGGAGCGTCGGCTCCACCAGGAACTGGATCAGGTTCTTTCAGGTCGCAACCCTACTTTGGCCGACCTGCCTCATCTCGTCTACACGAGAATGCTGATTGACGAGGTGTTAAGGCTTTATCCCCCTATATGGGTTATCCCGCGTAAGACCATAGCGGAAGACCGGATGGGCGGCTTTACGATTCCGGCCCATTCCGACCTGCTTCTCAGCGTCTACTCGCTCCACCGGCACCCTGATTTCTGGAAAACGCCCCACGCATGTGATCCGGAGCGTTTTACAGCCGAGCAGTCCGCCGGACGCGCCCCTTTTTCCTATCTACCGTTTGGTGCGGGGCCACGTTCCTGTTTGGGCAGCCGCTTTGGCCTGGCGGAAGTGATTCTGATCGTAGCGACCGTCGCGCAGCGGTACCGCTTTGAACTGGTTTCCCAAAATACCGTAGAGCCGGAGGCCTCACTGACCCTTCATCCACGACATGGCATTGTAATGAGATTATTAAAACGGAGATAGCAATAAGACACCCATCAAGAAGATTGCTGATCTCATCGCTCCTCAAAGTAGATACCGTCAGGCTTGAATCCACGTGCCGCTTGTCGTATCCTACTCTTCCTGTAACTCAATGGAGGTGGGCTTTTGCCAAAACAATCTCTAGCGTGGATTAAAAAAGGGGAACGGGTGCTCATGCCCACCTATGCCCGCTTTCCGATTGTACTGACAAAGGGATCAGGGGCGTTTGTTTCGGATATTGACGGCAAAAAGTATCTCGATTTTGTAAGCGGGATTGCCGTGAACGCCTTTGGTCATGCCGATGCAAAACAGGCTTTGGCCATTTCCCGGCAGGCCAAGTCGCTTCTTCATGTTTCGAACCTGTATTACAATGTGCCTCAAATTATGCTGGCCGAATGGCTGACGGCGCATTCCTTTGCCGATCGCGTGTTCTTTTGTAACAGCGGCGCCGAGGCCAATGAAGGGGCGATCAAACTGGCTCGACGATTTGCCAAAACAATTGACCCCAATCGATTTGAGATTATTACCGCCGAAGGTTCCTTCCATGGCAGAACATTGGCCGCCTTGGCGGCGACGGGTCAGGAAAAGTACCACAAGGGGTTTGAGCCGTTGCCCGCCGGATTTAAATATGTTCCGTTTAACGATATTGCAGCGCTTGAAAAAGAGATTGGACCCAATACGGCCGCGGTTCTTCTGGAGCCGATTCAGGGTGAAGGTGGGGTGCGCGTGCCCGATTCGGATTATCTTGCTAAGGTACGTGCCCTTTGTGACCGACATCGGTTATTGCTCATCCTGGATGAAGTGCAAACCGGTATGGGCCGGACGGGAACACTCTTTGCCTATGAACAGACGGGGATTGCCCCGGATATTATGACATTGGCCAAGGGGTTGGGCGGCGGTTTTCCAATTGGAGCCCTATTGGCAAAAGAAGCGGTTGCACAAGTTTTTACACCGGGGACACATGCCTCCACGTTTGGAGGCAATCCCCTGGCCTCCGCTGCGGCCCTCGCGATTGTAAAACGATTGACCCCTGCCTTCTTGAAGGGAGTTAAGAAAAAAGGAGACCTGCTGATAAAGAAGTTGACCGCACTCCAACGGAAAACGGATCGGATTAAATCGGTGCGTGGCATGGGGTTGTTGATTGCTCTGGACATTCAGCCCACGGCGATAGAGGTGATTGAAAAGGCCCAAAAGAAAGGGCTGCTACTCTCCAAAACGTCGGAACAGACGGTGCGTTTGACGCCACCGCTTTCTGTTCATCTGGAACAGATTAATCGAGCGGTTTCCATCTTAGCCGAGGTCCTTGATGTCAAAGCGTGATTTATTGGATTTATCTGCTCTTTCTGCAGAAGAGATAGAGAAACTAATCCGGCGTGCCCTTTATTATAAAATCGGTTTGCTTACCCCTGAAGAGTCTTCTCTGTTACGGGGCGATTCGGTTGGGTTGCTGTTTGAAAAGCCTTCGACGAGGACGCGGGTTTCTTTTGAGGCGGCGATTGTAAAATTGGGGGGACATCCGATCTTTCTCTTACCCAATGATCTTCAAATCAAGCGAGGAGAAACGATTGCCGATACCGCGCGGGTTCTTTCGGGCTATTGCCGTGCCCTTGTCATTCGCACTTTTGACCAGAAAAATCTTGAGGCCTGGGCAAGTTCTGCAACCATTCCAATTATCAATGGCCTTTCTGATCTTTGTCATCCCTGCCAGGCCTTGACTGATTTATTGACCATTTTTGAACGACACGAAAAGTTTGCCGGATTGACACTGGCCTATATTGGTGATGGGAACAACATGGCGAATTCATTGATGGAGGCAGGGGCAATTGTCGGGATGAATGTAACCGTTGCTGCTCCGAAGGGACGTGAACCGAATTTCGATTGGGAAAAGAAGGTTAGAAGTATCGCAGAGAAAAGTGGTTCTATCATTCGTATAGTCAATGATCCGGTAGAGGTCGCCACCGACGCCGATATTCTTTATACCGATGTATGGGTTTCAATGGGAGATAAAGCCAATGAATTATCAATCTCATTGGAAGCGAACAGGCATGAGTTCAGTCGATATCAGATCAATTCAGATATTGTCAGGCTTGCCAAGCCCAATCCGCTGGTGATGCATTGTTTGCCGGCGCATCGTGGGGAAGAAATTACCGATGACGTCATGAATGAGAACGCATCGACCATCTTTGAACAGGCAAAAAACCGTCTTCCCATGCATCAGGCTATTTTAGAATGGCTTCTTGTAAAGTAAGCGTATTAAAAAGAACAGCATTCTATAATAATAAACGACTCCTGTTTATCCCCCTTTTTTGGGGTTGTTTTTTTCCTCACTAATGTAGATAATGCTGCGCGAGAACCGACAAATTCTCATTGCTTGAAACTTGAAATGGTGATAGTCTTGACTGAGGACTGTCTGTTGGGGCGTGGATGGGGCAGAGCGAATGGTGGAAATCGGGTCGAAAAGCAGTCATTTTCTCTTTGCTGTTCGCTTATAACCCCTTGAAAAATATTGACAGTTCCTCGTAAAATATGTTATCAGTGTATCATAGGGGGGTGTACTGTCTTTATGTACACAGGAAAGGGGGTGTCTGTTCGTGGCGGGTCAAAAAAGCCAAATTATAGCGAATGCCCAGGCGTTTACCGCCAAGGGGAAGTTTGATAAAGCGATTGCCGAATGGAGAAAACTTGTCTCGGAAACCCCCCAGGACGGCAATATCTATAATACCATTGCCGATCTCTATCTCAGAATCAATGATAAAGACAATGCCATTGAAACCTGTTTAAAGGCCGCCGCCGTTTATAAGGAAACAGGCTTTGAGCTGAAGGGTGTCGCTGTCCTCAAGAAAATTCTGAAGATTGATTCCAACCGGATTGATATCTATGAGCGGCTTGCGGATATCAATGCCGAACGCGGTTTGACCGGAAGCGCGATAGATGCTTATCAACAAACGGCTAAACTATACGTCCAACGAAGTAACTTTAAGGCTGCAATCAGTGTTTATCGAAAGCTTTTACTGATTTCTCCAGAAGACCCGGATATTCACATGTCGATTGCGAGGTTGTTCCAGAAACAAGAGCAATACCGAGAGGCCATTCTGTCCTATGAACAGGCGGCAGTGATTTATGAGAATAAGCGGATGGTTTCCGAGGCGCGTCAGGTTACTGAGGAAATCCTCAAGATTGATCCGAGTTACTTAAAATATATAGCGAAGAAGGAGGCCTCGGTGGCTGAATTAGACAGTATTGTTACGCCGAAGGATATGATGTTATTTCCTCCGTCCTCTACCCATGTTCCACAAATTAATGCGGGGGGGGGCGCGATGGCATCTAGTGTGCCTGTTGTAGAAGAATATGAGAAGCTTCCTTCCCATGGGCAGGAGGCAGAGCCCTACTCAGAAGTATTGCCGTTCTCTCCATCTGCGGCAGAGGCTCAAACGCCTCCAATTTCCTTTCCAGAGGAATATTCTCGTGGAGAGACTATTGATGGAGTCACAATGGCCGAGCCCGCTCCTGTGGCTGGCGGCTCTTTTCTGGGGGAGTTTAAAGAGACGGCACATCGTCCCCCCACAGGTGGTTTTCCCTTATTTGAAGAGACGGGCTTTTCATCTCCTCAGCCACAACCGACTGTGAAAATGCATCCAGAAGACAAAAAATCGGTAGATGTCTCAGAGATTATTTTTCAGGCCCATTTAGCAGAGGTGGATGTTTACCTTCGGTACGGGCTGAACCAGAATGCCATTGATCGGTTGCTTCTGGCAAAAGAGTTGGTCCCAACGCGAGAAGAGCCATATATACGGTTAAGAGAAATTTATTTAAAAGAGGGACAGAACGAGAAGGCTGCTGAGATGGGGATGGCCTTGGCAAGGCTTCATGAGCAAAGGGATGGGCAGCAGAAAAAAGACACTTTTCTTGCAGAATTACAGTGGAAAGACCAGCAAGCACCCCATGTTGTTCCCGAGAGCCAAGTCTCTGTTCGTAAGGAAGACGTTGGTCCTGCGCCCTATGACTGGTCCCCTGTTGGGGAAAATGAGGTTTTCCACATGCCTGGTGCAGTGAAGGTAGATGCCCCTTGGGGTGTTAAGAAAGAGACGGTACAGGTGCAACAAAATCTTCCACCTTCAGGCGCTGGAATGGAATCAGGTGGAGAGGATGGGTATTTTGACTTGGCTTCGGCTGTGGTGAATGAATTTAACGCCTTAACGGATGGCTCACTGATTGCCCCACCCAAGGATAAAGATTTGCCCCAAGGACATCCGGCTAAAAGTGGCTATGATGAAAAGAGACAGCAATATATTGAAAGCTGTCACCATTTAGGTATTGTCCACAAAGAGATGGGGAACTATGAGAAGGCTGTTCGAGAGTTTGAGCAAGCGCTTCCTGGAGCTGGAGCCGGAAGGTTTCGTGAAATTTTAGTTCTTTTGGCGGCTTGTTATGTGGAGGCCGGGTATATCGCCAAGGCGATTGAAATACTCCAAAACGGTATGCACGACCCCAGATGCGAAGGCCATGTGGATGACCAGGTATTTATTCAATATGAATTGGCGTCGTATTTTGAACAGTTAGGGGATCGCGAAAAATCATATGCCCTTTATAAAGAGATTTATCGTGTGAGACCTCAATTTAAGGATGTTTCAGGAAAGGTAAAAGAAATACCCTATCGAAAACATGGTGATATTAGAAAAGAGAGGTATGGCGTACATGACCTCCCCATCGAGGACGAGGTAGTTCCACAAGAAGGTGTCCCCCATCCTGCCCTTATCAAAGAAAAGAGACGTATCTCATATGTATAGGACGGCAATCCTCCTGACATTGGTTTAGAGAGGGGCCATTATGATAGATAAAGATGAATTATCTTAATTTTTTTCATTTAAAAGAACAGCCTTTTGCGGGAGCGGTGGATAGCCGCTTTTATTTTAATAGCTATCAGCATTCGTATGCCTTGGTCAAACTAAAATATGCCGTGGAAGAGCGAAAGGGGTTGGCCGTTCTGGAGGGAGGAATCGGGACGGGCAAGACAACGCTGGCACGGCGTATGCTCGAAGAATTGGATGAAACCAAATTCGAGGCAGCCCTCTTAGTCATTATTCACTCTGGTATTTCGTCGTCGTGGCTTTTACGAAAAATCGGTATCCAGTTGGGGTTAGAAAATCCAGCAGAGGATAAAACGATCTTGTTAGCTCAATTATACGAACGCCTGATGGAAATCTATGATTCCAATAAAAAGGCGGTTGTCTTAATTGATGAAGCCCAGATGCTTGAGACAAAAGAGGTGATTGAGGATATTCGCGGCCTTTTGAATATGGAGGTGGAGAATCAAAAACTCATCACCTTTGTCCTCTTTGGTCTAACCAATATGGACTCCTATCTGGTCTTAGATAAGCCTTTGCAGCAGCGGATTGCCATACGTTATCAGCTTCAATCGTTTACAGAGAAAGTGACCGCCGATTATATTAATTACCGACTGGATGTTGCCGGGCCGACACGCGATCTTTTTACCAAAGATGCCCTTGCTGCTATTCATTATTATTCGAATGGCATCCCCCGATTAATCAATACGATCTGTGACAACGCCCTTTTTGAAGGATTTCTCCAGAAGAAGGAAGTTGTCAGTGAGGATATTATTCGGGAGGTTGTTTTTGATCTGAAACTGATCGATCAGATGCAACAGGAGAATCCAACAGAGGGCCCCTCCGTTAAGATGGAGGCCACCTCGTTACGACATCCGCGTTCTTAGGACACCTCCAAAAACCGTAGCGAGCGGTTCAAATGCACGGGCTACTACGCACAGAAATCGCAATGGTCGCAGTGTAAATCAGGATTCCGAGCACTACGCAACGTAGCAGTTGGGCCGCGCAGTAGGTTTTAGAGGTATTCTTTGTAGGCAAGCCCGTCTCCCCTGGAATCAGTTCGATCTATTAACAATTTTGTAATAGAGCCGTCAGAAAAGTCGCTTGATTCCAGGAGATGTCCGGCGTGGTAATCTATCACTGTTATTGATACTCGATGTGCAGCAAAGGCGCCCCCAGTTTATCCCTGTCGAACGACCTTGCTGTTCGTACGCCACTTCCCGTCATAATAATCACTATTGAATTACCGCTAGCCCAATCTGTCCGATTCACAGACTCCTGAATAATTGAAGCGATATTGGGTGTCTGTTGGTTAGGGCCGGCTTCCCCTACAATCGTCCAGGGCAGGGGAGACCAAGAGATATTCGCTATTGTCCTGGTTCGAGATGAGATATTTCTTCTTCTACCTCTAAATATTCTCGGATTACTTTCTGCCTCTCCTTCAATCCGTATTGAAGTGGCCTCGGAATGGGTTTTATCGGCCTTAAACTGAATGTACGCATTGACGATAGTTGCACCTTTTGGAATAGTTATGTTGTTGAATCTCATTCCGACGGTTTGACTCCTTTTCCCATCAAAAACAAGATTGAGGTCGGCACTAAACAGTTGTATTTTGCCTCCACCTATTTCTTCAGCGTCATCTAACCTGTTATTCACTCGAATATCCAAAACGGCACTGGGCGGTGGTGGTGGCGG
>SBBA01000053.1 GCA_005239925.1 Candidatus Troglogloeales bacterium
ACGCGGCGTCGCTGCGTCAGGCTTTCGCCCATTGCGCAAAATTCCTCACTGCTGCCTCCCGTAGGAGTCTGGCCCGTGTTTCAGTGCCAGTGTGGCTGGTCATCCTCTCAGACCAGCTACCCATCCTCGCCTTGGTAGGCCATTACCCTACCAACTAGCTAATGGGATGTGAGCCCGTCATCAAGCGATAGCTTATAAATAGAGGCCACCTTTGATCGATTGGCTTTCGCCTCAAGATGTTATGCGGTATTAGCCCCTCTTTCGAGGGGTTGTCCCCCACTCAACGGTAGGTTACTCACACGTTACTCACCCGTGCGCCACTGTACAATCCCTCTTGCGAGGGACTTCTCGTTCGACTTGCATGTGTTAAGCGCGCCGCCAGCGTTCATTCTGAGCCAGGATCAAACTCTCCAAAAAAAGTTTGAACCTTTGTTACTGTTGTTACTCAAATAAAACTTGCTTGCTGTCAATACACACTATTTAGTTTTCAAAGATCAATGCAACTTGCCTTTATACCACAATCCACCCACTTCTGTCAAATTTGGCTTCGATCTCTATTTTTCAACGAGTCGCAGATTGTTCCCTCTGTATTGGTAACACGATTGGCAATTTTCTCAGGAAAAATCAGATATGTTGCAGATGATTTTACCGTTCCATTCGTTTATACTGCCTCCCAATGGCACATTGGGCAGATAAAGCGGCAGATCAAATTATCCGTCGAGACGCTGATCTTGAACAGCAGACGATAGAACGACCTCTTTTTACGTGCGCCTCCGGCATCAGTCCCTCCGGCCCGGTTCATGTTGGCAATCTTCGAGATATTATCACCATTTGGTTTGTCGCAAAGGCACTGCAAGACCGTCATGTACCGATCCGACTGATTCACTCGTGGGATAACTTTGACCGATTCAGAAAAGTCCCCAAAAACGTTCCCGAATCCTTTGCTGAATTTATTGGGCTGCCCTTATCCAAGGTGCCCGATCCGGGCAATCAGTACCCCTCCTACGCGGCGCGACATGAGGCGGAATTTGAGTCGGCTATCGCCAATCTAGGCATCCAGGTTGCCTACCTGCGTCAAACCGAATTATATGAAAGCGGCATTTACAGCGAGACGATACAGGAAGCTGTGCGGAAACGGCATGACATCTTTGATATTTTGCAACGCTTTAAAACACAGGAGGCCGCAGAAGAGGATAAGGCGGCCTATTTCCCACTGACGATTTATTGCGACCGCTGCGGCAAAGACACGACGGAGATCAAAGGTGCCAACGACGCGCAGACGATTCTTTTCTATACCTGTGCCTGTAAGCATCAGGGTGATGTTGACTTAAGAAAGGCGAAAAATATCAAGCTGCCCTGGAAGGTAGATTGGGCGATGCGATGGCGGCATGAAGGGGTTGTTTTTGAGCCGGGAGGAAAAGATCACGCCACGGCAGGCGGGAGCTTTGAGGTGTCCAGTGAAATCGCAAAAAAGATATTTCAATATACGCCCCCGATTTTTCAGCCGTATGAATTTATCGGGCTAAAAGGCCTGACGGGAAAGATGAGTGGCTCATCGGGTGTGCTCTTAACGCCGGGTGAGGCCCTTATGGTCTATCAACCGGAATTGCTTTTGTGGGTTTTTTCCAAAACCGCGCCCAACAAGGCCTTTGACTTGGTTCTCGATGATGGGCTTTATCGTCTCTACGACGAATTCGATAAGGCAAATCGGGCCGTGCCGGTTAGTCGAGAGATAACATTATCTGTGATTCCGGGTCGCACGATTCAGCCGGTCCCATTTCGGCATTTGGCAGGTTTTGGCGGGATTGTGGATGGCAACACTGCCGCGCTAACGATCATCCTCAACCGAATGGGGATTGCCTGTGATAAGAACGGGTTTGCAGAGCGGCTTACGAAAGCCAATCACTGGCTTCTGCATTACGCGCCGGAGCAAAGGGTTACGCTGTTGAAGGATCGAAACAACGATTATTTCAAAGCACTTGCACCAACGGAGCAGGCCTGGGTCATCTCTCTTTACAATTGGTTGATGCTGTCTGTGGATTTGCGTTTGGAGGACGTAACGCACCAGGTATATGAAATCCCGAAGATAGGGCTGGTCACCGATGCAGATCTGACCACCGTGCAACACCGGTTTTTCCAGATTATTTACAATCTGTTATTTGGAAGAGACAAAGGCCCCCGCCTGGGGACGTTCTTATTCGCCGTTCCCAAGGAGAGTTATGTAGAGCTGCTGCACTTTTTTTGACATTGATAAAGCCAATTTCTTATGATGGCCATCTTGCTATGAAAAACTCATCCGCGCGAACAGGGACGCTTCAATTTTCCGAACAGGATGATGAAAAGATTGCCCGGTTGAAGTCTTTGGCAGAGGAAGCGGTTGTCTACGAAGAGGAGGAACCATCGAAAGAACACTTCTCCGTTGTATGCGGCATTGAAATCGCCTGGTTTCTAAAAGTGGATCAGAAAGAAGGAATCGGCCAGTATCAATTGCTTATCAAAGGAGCTGATGGAGAACCTTCGTTGGATGTTGTTCAGGCAATGGCCATCGTCTTTTTTAAAAATGACACATATGAGATTATGCCGGAGCCAAAAAGCGCATCAACGGTGCGCGTTAGCGGCCTTTTTTTCCCGTATCCGCCAACAGGTAGAGTTGAATAAACGACTCTCGTTGGTGGCGATGGGCATACAAATACGATTACACAAATAAATGATCTACAAAGACAGTGTATAGATCATGAACAAAGAGCCTTATACTAACAGAGGAGAAAAAAAATGAAGATAGGACGTTTGATATTTATTAGTGGATTAGGGATAGCCATACTTTTTTCTAATGTAAACATAGGAAGGGCGAAAACGCCACGCGACACCCAAATGGTTGATAAGAAAACCCCTGAATCCAAAATAAACGAAACCCCATCGGGTTTAAAATATGAAGATATTGTTGTAGGGGTAGGAAAAAGTCCTGAGAGGGGTAAATCTGTAACAGTACATTACACCGGCTGGTTAACCAACGGAAAAAAGTTTGATAGCTCAGTTGACCGTGGCCAGCCGTTTCAATTTATCATTGGTGTTGGACAGGTCATTGCCGGCTGGGACGAAGGAGTGGCCACCATGAAGGTCGGCGGCAAACGAAAGCTAACGATTCCATCCACATTGGGATATGGGAAAAGAGGCGCCGGTGGTGTCATCCCGCCGGATGCCACACTTATCTTTGATGTCGAATTGCTGAAAGTAGAATAGTTAGGGGGACCTCTAAAAACCGTAGCAAGCGGCCCAAGTGCAAGGGTTACTACGCACAGGAACTGCAATGTATGTAGTACACATAAGGATTCCGAACACCGCAGGCGTCGTCACGCCCGCGCAACACAGCAATTGGGTCGCGCAGTAGGTTTTTAGAGGTGCCCTATATTGTTATCGAACTCAACGCCGTATCTGATACGGAAATGCGGCTGTTTTTCGTGTTGTAGTGGGTTACTAAGAGATAAGGCCCACCTCCTCTTTTTCATGCGGAAGGAGATGGGCCTCTTTTTAAAGACCTTACTCGGCTTTAGGGAGAGGGGATTCTATCACCACAGGCGGAGCCATCGGCTTCTCAACGGACTTCTCGATCGTAGCGGCACCATATCGCGTCAGGACCAGATCCTCATCTTGAATCAGACCAACGCCGGGGGCATGCATTTTATATTCAGGATGAAGAAATGACAAAATCTCGATCGCATTGGTTTCCTCAACCTTCATGCATTTCTCGAACTTCCCCGCAGGGGTATCACAGGTTTCACTCATGGATATAATTTTCCCCCGATCCAATGCTATACTAGGCGCAATTTCTTGGTAATATTTCATGCCAACCTTTGGATTTCCAGGCATAATCAACCCGGGCTTGTTGTCGCCGCCAACCAGCCAGGAGCCACCCGTTCCCGTCACCTTTCCCTTTTTATAATACTCAACGTCCTCGCCAAAATAAAAGACGTCCTTGGTCTGTTCACAAAAGGCAAAGTAGTTTTTCGCAACCTCGTATAATTCTCCATCTTGCCATTCCCGCTCTTCAACAACACGGGTCAGTACGCCATCCACGGTTTTGGTTTCGTTGAGTACCGTAATCTGAAGCTTCTCGCCATCTCCCTCCAAAACAAGCTGGTACCCCGGCTCAAGAATGAAGTACGTATTCTGCCCAGTTGTTTGAAGTTTGCAGTCTGCAATGCCAAACTCCTTCTGATAGCCCCCAGCACTCGCATACGACACGGATAAAACAAGCGTAAAAACAACGGAAAAAATTGTTCTGAACATTCGAACTAACATGGGACACCCTCCTTTATTGTTAGATTTAGACAATGCACCTTTTTTCCTCTTCCGCAAGGACGCCAGGTTCTATCATACAGATTAAACTACTGTCAAGCCTTTGTATGGGGTACGATAGCCCTTGTATTGGGTGCCGATCCGCAATCTGATACTCTGTCTCATCATCAGATAAATGATAGTGCCGCTGTCTCACCAACACCTTGAACATCATCACCCGATCATAGTGAGGCCTCCCCCCGGCCCCTCTTTTTAGAGGGGCGTTAAAAGGCATGACGCTCTTTCTCCACTTCGAATATTATTCAGCATAATCAATGCAACGCTTCATAAAGCTAAGCAAGGGCCTACTTTACCGCTCCTCACTGTCCTCTACAATCACCCCGTCTTCCAGGACGATTCTCCGCTCGGCCTGCCTGGCAATGCCGATGTCATGGGTCACCAGAATGATGGTCTGACCCTGCCGGTGCAAGGCCTTCAAAAGATCAATAATCTCGGCGCCGGATTTTGAATCGAGATTGCCGGTCGGTTCGTCCGCAAGAATCATCTCCGGCCGATTTACCAATGCACGGGCAATCGCCACCCGTTGTTGCTGGCCGCCGGATAGCTCACGAGGAAGATGGTGAATGCGATGTCCCAGTTCCACCTGCTGTAGTGCCTCTTCCGCACGTTGATGCCGTTCGTCCTGTGCGACACCATTATAAAAAAGAGGCAGGGCAACATTCATCAATGCGGTTTGACGGGGCAGAAGGTGAAAGGTCTGAAAAATAAAACCAATCGATCGGTTGCGAACGATCGCCCTCTGTTCATCCGAAAGGGCCTGCACCGATTGGCCGTTTAAAAGATACTCGCCCGACGTGGGCCGCGACAGGCAACCGATGACATCCAACAGCGTGGTCTTGCCGCTTCCGGAACGCCCCATAATGGAAACAAACGCGCCGCGTTCGATAGAAAGCGAGACGCCATCTAAGGCGCGCACCTCCACCGACCCCATCGGATAAACCTTGCTCACGTTATTGATGACGATGAGCATGTTACTCCCGTTTCTTCTCCGGCGGCTTGGGTAGGATCACCTCCTCCCCTTCTTTTAGCCCTCGTGTAATCACCACCACCGTCTCGTTTTTTAGGCCGACCTCTACCGTTTTAAAGGGGCTTTCCTTATCAGAGGAGAGCGCAGCGGGCACCTGTACCACATCGTTCCCATGCAGCCGGGTTACTGCGTTTTGAGGTAAATAGAGCACGTCTTTTGCCACCTGGGTGATAATATCAATATTCGCCGTCATGGAAGGCATCAGGCGTTGATCCGGATTTTCAATGGTTAGGGTGACTTCGTAGCTGACGATGTTATCAACCTTTTCGCCTTTGGGAGAAATCTTCACAACCGTCCCGGCATAAACCTGGCCGGGTATGGCATCTAAGCGAATAGACGCCTTCTGCCCTTCTACCACCTGACCAATGCTCACCTCGTTGATCTTTGTCTTGATCCACATCCGGGACAGGTCTGAAATCCGCATCAGCGTGGTGCCTCCCGTCACCGTGGACATACCCGAAGAAACCATCTCGCCCTCCGAAACATTCACCTCGATGATGGTTCCGGCGATAGGGGATAAAATAACAAACTGGGCCAGAATCTCACTTACGGCGTTTTTCTTAAGAGACTTTTCATATAATGTTTTATTGCCCCCCAACGTCAGTAAAAGCTGCTGTTTGGCAAGCTCGTATCGGACACGCGCATTTTCTTCCTGCTTAAAGGCAACCTCTTTTTCGTTCCTGGCAATAAACCCCTTGGCAAAGAGTTCGGCCATACGGTCATGCGTTCGTGCAGCCTCCTCCCAATTGAGTTGCTCCTGCGTGACCTGTGCACGCGCCTCCACCACCCGTTTGACCTGGTTCGACTCCGGACGTAAGAGGGCCAGCCGATCCCCCACCTGCACCAGATCGCCCGCCTGAACAACAAGCTCCTGCACCTCGCCCGCCTGTTCCGATTTGATTTCCACCGCATTGATCGGCACAAGAAACCCGGTCTCCGTGGCGCGAACAATCACATCCCC
>SBBA01000192.1 GCA_005239925.1 Candidatus Troglogloeales bacterium
AAATAGAACGGCCTGTTAAGGTACTTCAGCAGGAAATGCCTGGGGCGATCACTGAGAATCCGTACAATGGTTCCCCTGACCTTTCTCAGTGCAATACCAGTGGAATGTGTAGCCTCTTTAATCTGAGTTGCAAGGCCACTCGGCTTTATATGAAGTCTTCCATTGGTTGCTATTTTTACGGAGTTGATCACGTCAAAATCCATCTGAATGGTAGCCCCTTCCTTCTCCGGGATGGTAATAGGAGCAGATAGCGTTATTTCCCAATCAGGGGTCAGATCAATACCACTTGGGCCGATCGGCAAACCCACCAAAGGCGTGATCTCCGGGCTGGCAAGCCTTAATTTGATTGTTTTGACCGTGCCTGCGGGAACTACTGCACTCGCCAATACCTCACTAAGCCCGTCTAATTCCAATAGGTCCACCCGAATGGGCAGGTTATTGGGAAGCGGGATGGGTACGGTTGTTGTCGCGCCACCCTCCATGGTGAGGACAATCGGGCTGTTAATATCAACCACGATACTTTTAAAGGCGTCACTAGGGGCGTCGGTAAGAAGAAAGGTGGTTTTCTGATAGGAGGTTTCGATCTCGCTAATGATCGCCTGCTCCTCCTCGGTTATGGGGGTGGTACCGGAACTGGTTATAGGGTTGTCCCCCCCACAGCCAAATAGGCTCATGATACTGATTGCTAGTAAGAATGTTTTTCTGAAATAGTTCATGGTCTTCTCCTTAAATCCCCTCCTTAGTTAAGGAGGCAGGAATGCCGGCTGTGGGGTTAGGGTGGTTTACACTATGGACGCCTCTTCTCTTTTTCAATGATATCATGTAACTCTTCTTTAAACTTTCGTTGAAAGAAAAAATATTTGACCTGCTGTTCCGGCGTAAGGTGGGCCTTAATCAACGCCTTATTCTCCTCTTTTAATGCCTCAAGCGCAGCCTGATTTGCCTCAATACGGGCCAGCGTGTCCTGTAACAGGGTATCGCTTGCCTTACTTTCTGACAGGTGTTTCAATTTTCTCAAAAGCACAAGCCGTTCCTTTCCGATAGCCCTCTTTTTCGCGTCAATTTGCTCGAGTTTCGGCGCAAACAGACTCATTGTCTCCTTGCTCAACTGTAATTCTGCCTGCATTCTTTCAAGGCGAATTTTTTGAACACGACTCCAAATAGTAAGCCACGCCTCTTGTCCTGGCCCGTCCTGACTGATCTCGTCTGTCTCCCCTTGGCCAACCCCTTGGGCAAAGGAGGACTGTTGAGAGAGGCCGCACAAGACCAAAATTGCGATAAGAAGGATGGAGAGGATTCGTATCTGTTTCATGGTTTTCCCTTAATTTAAATCTCCAATGTCATCAGCACTAAATCGTCTGAAAGATCCTCGCTGTTTTCATCCATCAGATCAAAAAGCACCTCAACCCCTTCCGCATCGGATAGATTGGCCTGACGCACCACCTGCTCTAGTGTCGCTGCACCAACTATGGGCGAAAGAGACGGTGTTATCAGCATCTCTTTGTTCTTTAAAAAAAGTGACAGACCCACCGTAGCCACGATCAAGGCCGCACACGCATAGGCCATCCCCATTTGGAAGGAGGGGAACGGCAAAGAAAATCGGAACCACGGCATCTTCACCGGCTGTCGCACACGATCCATCCTTTGTTGTTCTTGTTCAACCCCTTGCCTTATACGTGCTGAAAGCCCCTGAAAGAAGGCATCGCCGGGATCGTTTACCGAAACCTGTTTGAGACGGCTAACAAATTGGCTCCATGAGGCCTGTTCCGCCTGACAGCGTTCGCATCCTATCAGGTGCGTTCTGACCTGTTCCTGGTCATGCGGATGCAGAATGCCATCCAGATAATCAGGCAGTTTTTCTTCTATCTCTCGGCAATTCATATCATGACCTCTTTTAAAGCCTTTCGAAGGTTTCGTACGCCGTGGTGATAATTGGCGCGGGCCGTTTCCTGGGCACATTCCAGTATATGTGCAATCTGCTCATACGAGCATTCTCCATAGATCCTTAATATAACGGTAGACCGTTGCTGTTCAGGAAGCGCCTGAATAGCCCGGTTCACCTGATCCGACGTGTATTCATCGTCTAATTTCTCAAAGGGTGTTCTCTCTGTCGCTGCAATGTCCATCTCCTCAATCTCCTCAAAGTCGGGCTGCTGTGTCCTTTCGCGAATGCGATTGCGGCAAAGGTTAATTGCAATCTGGTAAAGCCATGTCTTAAAGCTGGACTCCTTTCTAAATTTGGCCAAAGAGCGAAAGGCATTAATGAAAGTCTGCTGGGTAACATCGGCTGCGTCCTCCTGTTCTGATAACATCCGAAGCGCTGTGAAGTATATAACACGTTGATATTTCTCAACTAACTCAGAAAACGCCTCCGTTTCCCCGTTTAATGACCGCTCGATAAGATCCAAGTCCATATTGGAGCTTCTGTATAGTTAGACAACGCCGGAGTTAAAAAGTTTAATCTATTGTACGAATATCTTTAGGAAAATAAAATAGGGGCTTCTATTTTGAAGTGGGAAGGGGAGGAATAGAGTTAACCAGCGGTTAGATAGATTCTGGTCAATGCCACGATCAGGACAGCGATGGATCGAGCACATTCAATTTTAAAAAGAGGGTGCGATAGAAGCCGCGATCCCGTGTGAGGAGCCGGTCGGCATGTAAAAGGGCGTGGGCGCCAATTAAAAAATCAGGGAGGATGCGATGTCGTTGTCCCCCTTGTTGACGGTATCGTTTCCAAGCCTCTCCTGCAGCTAAGGCCGTTGGGGCATCTATCCCGGCAAACTCAACGCCAAGATGCTCCATGGCCTCACGAGCAGCCCTGGTTGAGGGGAAACAAGCGCTGATCTCCGCCCAGACAATATCACATCCGACGAGGCTTCCCTCTTGAAGACACAACCGTACCTTCTCTCTGGAAGAGGGGCCAAATTGTGAATCACCCCCAAAAAGATCAAGCAGCACGTTCGTATCTACGGCTGTAATCATGATTAACCGACAGGCCCACGTAATTGGGCGAGCTTTTCGTCTGTTGCGCCTTCCAGATGAAGAATTCCGTAGACCGCGTCAACCGCATCTTGTGAAGCCACCTTGGTTGCAACCAAG
>SBBA01000201.1 GCA_005239925.1 Candidatus Troglogloeales bacterium
GGGACACTCTCCGAAGACCAACTCGCCATTGTAGAAAACGGAATCAAAGCGGCCTTGGATATGGCATAGCCGGACTGACCGAAAAGGAGAAAAGGCATTTATTACACCCCCACTGCCCCCCTTTTTTAAGGGGGAATTTCTGATACGCATCACACATCCACGGTAAACTGCATTTCCCGTGTATTTTGGACGACATGGAATGCCTGCATTATTTCCATTCGGACAATACCACCATCATAGCCAAAATCGGCAATAACACCAGAGCGTATTTCGTCGCTCTCTTTAATACGTTCCTCTCGAAAAATAATCGTCATGGCGTCAGTTTCATGGTCATAAGATACTTTCATTATAGAACCTCCTTTAAATATTGCTCCGCTTCACTGCGATCTATCTCCCGATCAACCAGATTTCTTAACGTATGAGATGTCCACCAGATTAATTTCATTTAATTAAGCCTGTATCCATATCCCATCCGGTTTTGGAACAACGGTACGGTTAAGAATGCTGCCGGTGCAGTTCTCGTTGAGTTGAGCGTGGGCCAAGGAAGAATGGCTCAGTAGCAGTGTTAGGAAACAGGCAATCCGCATTAGAACATTTTTCATCTCCATAAACATCTTTAGAAGACTATTTACTTAGCACCTAGAACTTCCTGCGAGGTCTGAAAGTCTGAGGCAACAATATTCATACTGAATAGCGCACGCACCCCGCGTATACGTATCATCTCCGGCTCTACATTCGCATGACTCCCGCTGAGTATGGCAAAAAGTAGTAGGAGGTGTCCTATCACCTGGGTTTGGTGTTGGACAGCAAAGCCCATCGTGACATTCTGCACTAGCAGAAGGTCTGCTTGGAATTGTACACCTATGCCCATTCTGTGCTGGATCTGGAACACACTCATCCTCCACACATTTTCGGCACTCTGGGCACGTTCCCGCACTTCCCGTCGGCTGCGGATTTCCCCCGCAGTGCCAGCCGCCCTTCACAATCCCGACACCCGGATCGGAATGAATCAGCAAACCATCCTCGCTGACCGTTCCAGTGCCAATCGCTACAAAACTTCCTAGATCATGATCAAACGAATACATCTCGGTAATCTGACCGGGGGCCAACCCGTCCACATTCGGTAACGTAATCGGCGCGGGGGGATCAAAAATAACACCCGCCGGTTGAATCGTTACAATAAACCGGGGCTGCTGGCCAAACTGGGGGGCCATCGGAATTTTGTCCGAATGCACGACCGTCACTGAAACATAACCGCTTCTTGAACCATCCGGAAATAATGCCGACCCCGGCACAATCTCCAACTTAAATCCGGGATATTCCGGCAATATCACCTCCCCCCCATGCGTCGCATCAACAAATAGAGCATTGGGGATATCAATCGGCAAAAGATAAATCGGCCCACTTTCAAGTTTATTCTCCTGCCCCGCTATGGTAATCATCTCAAATTCCAACGTGGGCCAGACACCCGGCCGTTTTGCCGTTCGCCCATCCACAATCAACTTGACCGTCCCCACGGGAGCTTCATTGATTATAAATTGTCCCTGCGCATCACTTTTGGTTTCGAGTGGGGTGCGCTCTATCTTCAGCGTTACGCCTTCAATCGGTAGATTGGAATTATCCAGAACCACTCCGCTGATCCTTGTATGAGCGGCCTCCCCCGCCATCCGGCTGGATGCAACAAAAAAGGCTGGTAACCCGGCATTACCCGAAAACGTCGCGCTGACCTTGTGGTTTTCAATCCCCTCCTGCAAGCCCAATGTTAAAACTGCCACGGCCCGGCCATCGCTGTCCGTATTCACCGTTAATGTAGATGTCTCATTGAAATTTCCAGCACTATCTTCCGGCACTGTCCATGTCACCGGCACACCTTCCAACCGGTTATGTCCCGCGTCGGTGACCACCGCCACAAACGCCTTTGGAAGCGGCTGGCCTGCCACGCCCACTTGATTACTTCCGGCATCCACATTGATCTTATCCGGCAAGGAGGTCAGCGCCGTTGCGCCAAAGAGGGCGACTCCATCAAACCCAACGGCCGTGGCCTCCACCCTGTGATTTCCGGCGCCGGCACGGGTTCCCAGTTTCCAGTGGGCTTGGGCTTGGCCCTGGGCATCGGTTTGAACGGCAATGGAACGGACTTCTGCAGGTTCAGGAGGGCGGACACGCAGGTCCGCCCCTACATTTAATATGCCGTTGTTCTCCACGATTTTGAAGATGACCGTTTTATCTGCAACAGGGTTTCCATTTCCATCGGAAAGATGAACAACCAAAGGTGCAGGCAACTCCGCGCCAATCACCCCCGTCTGATTATCCCCGGAGACCAGACGAAGTTGTGGCGTGCCGGCAACAGGGGGTTGATAATATACCGTAATGGTTTTCCGCGCGGTATGATTCACTGGGTCATTGCCAGTAGCCGTGATCGTATTGGCGCCCGGAACAAGCAGCACGTCCGCGGCAATAAAGGCCCGATTTGCCACCATCGCCTTTATTCCATTGACCGTGACCGTTGCCTGCTGTGCATTGACTGTTCCGACACCTACGTCATCGACCATACCGGTTACCGTGATTTTGTCCACAGCGGTGACAAATTGATCTGATGGCGAATCAATGGCAATCCGGGGCGGCTCAGTATCCAAAACAATCTGCGCGCTTGCCGTGCTCACCTGGTTGACGTAATCCGTTGCCACTGCGGTGAGCACATTATTCCCCTCACGCAGCGGCACGCCGGAGGCCGTAAACGATTTGCCACTTACCGACGCTAAAACGCCATTGACTACCACCCTGGCGTCGGGATCGTCCACGATTCCCGTAACCGTAACGGGTTCATCAATGACAACAGATAAATTAGCGGGCGTGGTAATGGTTATAGTGGGTTTTTGTTTTGCAACAGGAAGCGTGACCAATCCCACTGAGACGCGCAACAGGACGACGGCATCGGCAATATCCACCACACCGTCCGGCACGGCAAGGGGCGCGACATCCCCGGCGATCTTTTCAGTATCCGTGGGCGTGATCTTTCCTACAGAGATTGAGAGCGCGACCACTGCATCGGCAATATCCACTACACCATCCGGATTTCCCCTGGGGGCCAAATCCCCTGGCATGGCATGCGTGTGGGCAAAGGGGGACAGGGTAAAGAAAAGCATCAACAGACAGAATAAAAATTTACGGAGTATTTCTTTCATACAAGTATTCTCAACAGGAAAATCCCTCCCAGCCTCCCTTTTTCAAAGGGAGGTATTTCCACCTCATTTGATTTTACTCCCCGCAATCGGCACCTCGACCTCTTTGCTAAAGAGGGGTAACACCCACACTCGCCGTCACACCGCCGAGCGTTTCACCGGAAGACCCCACCGCTTTCAGCCGTAAAATGGAATCATCCTTTAAGGACTTCTTCTCGGAAGAAGTTGTCATGATAAAGGATAAAACTTTGCCTGGCTCAAACCCATTGCCATGCATGATACCAACCCGCAATAAATCACCCTGACGATTGGTCTGAAGCATTCCACCCGCTGCTGTTCCGGCCAATTGAAGTTCTTCAAGCGTCGCCCCAGCAGGAAGGGCGATATCAAAAGAAAGCCCGAAAATTGGCTGATCCCCCATGACCCCCACAGAAACCCGACTTTTGATGGGGATCGGTTCAGGGGGGGAGGTTGTGGTCGTCGTTGTGGTGTCGGTGGTGGAAGAGGTGGTGGTCGTCGTCGTAGTTGTGGTGGATGTCTCTCCCATCGGCGGCGGGGGAGGAATATTAACTGAACCGCCTCCCGGACAGGCGGAGAACAAAAACAAGAACGCGACCGGAACGGCCCATTTCACCTATGATGAATAAGAAGATTTCATATTAAGCATTCCATTGCCGAATGACAGTGTTCTGTTTGCGTAATTCTGTTAAGTATGTTCTATATACTGTAATTTCTTTTCTATTACCATGTTGCAAGGAGTAGAACAGACTTAGTATCAGATGTCAATACGACGATGTTATGCCTCTTCTTTTTGACCCATCATGGATTATGAGCCAATACGTACTACCCCCTCCCACACCGGAAGAATCCGCTCATAAGAAATAAGGCGCACCTTGTAGGATGTTTCGTCTACTCGCTCAATCATCACCTTTTCAATGCCAATTCCTCGATCATGATGATCCAGGATCATTTCATTGGCATCATAGGCAACGGCATAACGAAGCGGTTCCTGTGCCGAATTCTGATTATAGTCGGCAATCAATGGCTGCGTGCCTAATCCAAACAAGAACTCCGTTTTCTCCCCTGGATTTAACCGGAAGTTCCCAAGAGCAAAATGGATGGGTCTCTTGTCCGTGGTCTCACTGATGAGCCGAAGCTCCGTATACCCCCCCGAAAATTCCCGCATCTCGAAACGTTTTAATCTGCCCAGGTAACGAAAATCAAATTGCCAACGTCCTTCTTTTCGCTCCCAATCAAAATCCTCTTCTAAATCACTTTTGCCGGTATAGACGCCGTTTAAGGCGAACTCTGAAAAGAACAGGTCGTGGTGTTGAATGTCTTCGAAGGTTCGAAAGTGGTGCGGAACAATCTTGCCCCGATTCTCCTTAGCCATCCAATAGGCCATCGGCTCTGTTTTATCCGGCAAAGCCCCGGTGGGGATCGCCCCCCGTGGCGGCTCAAATCCAATCGGCAGGGAAAGCTTCGGGTTCACGCGAACATACGTCAACGGTTCCGGCCCCAGAAAGTGAGGACGGGACTTCATCTGAACTTCCTGATCAATCTCATACTCTTCAAAGGGAATTCGACCATAAACAGGCTCGATCCCGCCACGAACCAAAGAGACTTCATTTCCATGAAGGTGAGACAGATCAGTAAGCCTCACCCTGGGAAATCTTTTGATCCATTTCCACGGGAGAAAACTGTCCCAATATCGGCGCCATTCTCGTTTACGAATGGTCCAGGGAATGCCAATACCTGTTCCCTGCTGGGCAATGCCGATGCCGTGGAAGCGGGTCAGAAGATCATTATAATGCCGTGTTGAAAAGCTAAAGTTGGCCTTTAAGAGGTTGCGACCCAGAATATCGCGAATTTTAATCTCGTAGTTCCCCGGCTCCCGACAGTTATTGACCAACACGATATCCGAAATCCGTTGGGCAACCTGTTCCCCGGGATGGAACACTTCTGTGTTAGACTCTCTGTTGGTGACATCTACGTTTTTTGCGTAGATAATTTTTCGTGTAACAATATCCGCATGCCCAGACCGACCAACGGGAGGTCTCCGCTCGCTTCCGCCCGTCGGCGGATTAGATTGTTGATGTCGCAGGGGGTAGATGATCTTGGCCTTGCGGGAAAACTCCTCAAAGTAGGCCTGAAGACGGGCCAAAGGGGAATCGCCAAAGATCGGGACAATCGACTGATGCAGAAACTTGCGAATATCGAGGCCTGCCACACGGATTGCCAAATGATCTGGGTATAACGACGACCGCATTTCCAGACCGACCAACGGGAGGGCTCCATTCGCTGCCCCCGTTGGGGCATCTCCATGAAGATAAAAATCAAAAACAAAAGGGGATGACTCCCGCTTCTCTCTCCACGCCAATGTGACCCATTGGATGTGGCCCAATTGCTCTTCTTCCAGGTCATAGGCGTCCGGATCGGGATCAAGGTGATAGGTCACCCAATCCTGATAGGGGATACAGTTGGCCGCCACCTTCTGTTTTTTTGGCACGCAGATACCGGTAACTGTTTCAAAGCCAGTGGTTGCCGCAAAGCCTTCACGAATATTCTTCTGATAGTCCGGAAACAAAATCGTTTCAGTAGTTTTTTTTTTGCGGTGACTGAAAAGGGGATAATTTTAAAAACGAGGGATCAGGAGAAGGCTCTCCCTGTGCGGATACAGAGAGACCGGATAAAAAGAGAATAATTAGGGTCTGTAAAGAAATAACTGATATCACTACTGTCCAACTGTTGTTTAAGATAAACGATAGAGAAGATATAACCCTTTGAATTTATTAAACTCATGACTCCCAGATGGTTCTCAAAAAATTCAAATCGATTAAGAGCACGATCTTCATTTTGCCCTTTATTTACAATGAACTTGTGCAGCCGTTCAATAAAACATTGGGACACCAATGAACTGATATATAAAAAGCAAACGAGTCGTCATGTCTGAAAGCGATGCGTTTGCATACCCTTTGGTATGTAAGCGACATCACACTTCGTAAACAGGGATGAATCGACAGCCCGATTGTATCAGTTATTTTTTTGCAGACCCTTAGACGCTTGACTGGTGACATAGACGTTCTTGGGACTATTTATTTGGCCCCCAAAGGCCAACTTGGAACGCGAGCGGCAGATTGCATTACCTTAGGAAATTAATATATGCTTACCCTAATATGAAACGCGTTCTTTTTTCAATTCTTTTTCTTTTTTTCCTTGTAGGTTGCGAGAAAAAGGAAATCCCCCTGGGAAATCTCCCTGGCGCACAGATTTATCATGGAATCACGCGATCCGATGTTCGTTGCTTTCGCTGTCACGGCCCTATTGGCGAAGGAGCGTCAGCGCCTGCGTTAGTTAAAGAGGGAAAGACTATTGACTCGGCTCTTTTTGTTAAAACCGTTTTAGATGGCCGTAATCGGATGCCCCCCTTTGCCTCGGTTTTGTCCGAAGTGGAGATTAAGTCCATTATCGACTGGTTAGAAAAGGTCAATCAAAAGACCGATGGGAACGGTTAACGTCCGCTTCTTTGCCTACATCAAAGAGCAGGTTGGAAAAGAAGAAATAACACTCGATATTCCTGATTTCTTCTCGTTAAAACAATTCTTTATTGCATTGGAAGAAGCGATTCCCTCCATGAAGAGCATTCATCATCAGACCTTTCGGGTTGCCGTCAATCAGGAGCTTGTTGGAGAAGAGGCCTGGATAAGAGATGGAGATGAGATTGCGTTGCTTCCCCCCTTTTCAGGAGGCTCCCGCTGACGACGCCTGCGGTGCTCAAAATCCTCATGTACACTCTGCAATCATTGCGGTTTCTATGCGTAGTAGCCCTTGCATTTGGGCTGCTCGCTACGATTTTTAGAGGTGCCCTAAAAGCGCCTGTTTTTAGTTATCGGAGCGTTCCATCCCTTGCTTATACTTTCGCCCTTTCTGCTTTTAAATCATACCCGCAAGGACGCTGGTGCAAACGGGGAACCTTGGATCGGGTTTAACCGTTACCTCTATCGTTGTAGCCTTTGATGTACTCGGCTCCTCATCTGTAACGGTAAAATGAATTACGGCAGGCCCGCCCTCATCAATAGGGGGATCCGTCAGTGTCTTACTGACCTCACCCGATAGCTTCCCACTTCCAGTTAACTTAACAGTAATAGTGGTGCCCGGGGTTGGGGCATTACCATTAATATCACCGACTTTAAGGGTAAAGGTATGAGAGCCTCCTGGCGGAACCGGAATCGACGCTTCCTCCAGCTTACATTGCAAAACAGGCCCTGTAAAGACCAGTCTATGACGGGTAGATATCATTTTACTCTGCTGGCATCCCTCTTGTTTACAGCCGGGGCCATCCCACACACCATTAGGACCAGTATATTGCCCATCATCAGGAATAGTAGAGTTGATAAACTCTTCAAAGACTGAAGGATTCTGGCCACGTTCCCCATCATCATCCTTATCAATGAACGGTTCTGGGAGATCATCGAACAGTTCACCCGCATCATAAACACCGTTTCCATTTGCGTCATCAAAGGCCTCTTCACCAAGCACAGTTGCCAGAATGGTAACGTGACCATCTCTAGGGTTTCCATCACCACTCATAAAGTTGACGGGGCCAGGTTCTTGTGTTCTAAAGGTAACCGATGCAACACCTTTGTTATTTGTCGTGCCGCTTCTATCAATAGCGCCCGCCTCCGTATAAAACGAAATGGAGGTTCCATCCAAAACGTTAAAATTTCCAAACCGATCTGCAACAAAGGCGGTAATTGTAGATTCTTCATTGGCAATGCCCAATCCAGGAAGATTAATACGTGTCGCAGCCAGGACAAAATGTTTGGCAGAAACAACCCCACCACCAATAGAGATAGTAGGGGCACTAGACTGAAAGAAACTGCTTCCTTCCGTAACCGATGCAACGATAGTGACCGGACCCGCTACCGAGCCGCTGTTGAGAATAACGGTTGCCTTCCCCCCACTCGTGGCGGCCGTTGCCAACTTTGATCCGGTTGTTGTACCAATATATTCCCCTCCATTCGGGCCTGTTAATTTGAAATCCACCGAAGTGCCATCCTCCACCGGATTACCCTGAATATCTCTTACAGTAAAGGTAACCGTTGCCGTTTCAGATTGTCCGCTGCCCCGAATGCCAATAACCCTGGGTGTAGCTGAGAAAAACTCAATGCTACCTGTAAGCGGCTTATCTATTTTAATCTTTACTGAGTTGCTTGTTACTGGTCCTGATCCTGCCTTTGCAACAATGGTTACCGTACCCGGATTATTGTCACGTGCGGTAAACAGGGCGGTTGCCTTGCCATTAGATGTTGTTGCAAAGGGCGATATAGTTCCAAGTGAAGCAATATCTACGGAAAACGTAACTACCGTTCCGTCTGGAACGTGCGCCTGATTGGCATCTAAGACCGTTGCCTCAATAGTGGCGCTTCCGCCATAAATCAACGTTGCGATTGGCTCTGTGGGCGTAGGTGTAATGACCAAGGTAATCTTTGCTGCGGTAGATCCTGTGGGTGTAAATATCGGTGATCCTGTCTTCGGAAGAGGAATGGGCGTTTTACTATCTTCCGCACAAGCGTTAAATACAAACAAAAGCGCCAATAAAAGGAATATTTTCTTCATCTAATCTCCATTAAAATAAGAACACCCTGCTTTCCAAAAAAGCGGCCCTGGTGTAGTGTTCTCCCCCATCTCTGTCAAGCCACCAGGATTGCCCTAAAAGTGGCCTCTGTTACCTCCAAAGTTATACCATACCTAACTAACCCTCTATTTGTAAAGGGCCTTTATCTAATCCGTTTATCTAATGCCATATAATTCATTGGCCAAATTAGTAAAAGTATGAAGTGAGAGCATCTCGGCACGGGCGTGTGGATCAATGCCAATTTGATGGAGCGTTTTGGAAACCATATCACGTGCAAAACCAGCATCGGTTAAGGCATTGATCAGAAACTTTCTCCTATGGGAAAAAGATGCCCTTACTACTTTTCCAAAAAGTTTATTATCTTTCAATACTACGCTGTCTTTCTTAGAAAGTATTACCTTAATAACTGAGGAAGAAACCTTAGGTCGTGGACGAAAACATTGGGGGGGTACAGGAAAGGCCACTTTAATGTCCGCCAGGCTTTGAAAGATCACTGAGAGGGCACCATATTGCTTCGTTCCTACCCGTGCGATTAGGCGATCGGCAACCTCTTTTTGAACCATCAAAATCATTTCAGTAAGATAACTCGTCTCCTCAATCAGACGAAAAAAGAGGGGAGTGGATATGTTATACGGCAAGTTGGCAACAACTTTATAAGGGTGACGGATATTCTCGTAGGGGTAACGGCATGCATCCATACAGATCAGTTCAAAAGGGAGCGAAGGTGGGAATGTCTTATGAAGTAGATCAACTAATTGAGGATCAATCTCGATGGCAAGGACACGAGCCCCTCTTTCTAAGAGAAGTCCGGTGAGGATCCCTTTGCCGGGGCCGATCTCAACAATATTTTGGCCGGAAGCAATGTTAGCCAAGTCAACAATTTTCCGTGCGATATTGTGATCAATTAGAAAATGCTGCCCCCATGATTTCCTGGGACGAAAGGGGAAGGCATGGCTAAGGGTCATGGTTTCTGCAAATGGGCAAGGGCACGTTGCAACGTGCCCCTGCCGTATTTATTCCCCTGGCTCGGTCATCTTAACTGGATCTAAAATTTTATCGGCTGCGGCCTCGGAGAGAATCCTCTTTTGAACAATGATCTCTCGAAGCGATTTCCCTGTCGCCATTGATTCTTTAGCCACCTGTGCCGCCAGTTCATAACCGACCGACTGATTTAAAATAGTAGCCAACCCCACACTTTTTTCCGCATAATCGCGGCATTGATCACGATTCACCGTAATTCCCTTGATGCATCGCTCTGAAAAAAGGCTCATCGTATGGGTTAGGATTTCAAACGACTGAAGCAAATTGAAATTGACAATCGGCATCATCACGTTAAGCTCCATCTGACCGGCTTGTGCCGCCATGGTTACGGTAAGATCGTTGCCGATTACATGAAAGCAGACCATATTGGTTACCTCGGCCATGACGGGATTGACTTTCCCCGGCATAATGGACGATCCGGGTTGGACCGGTGGAAGCACAATCTCATAGAAACCGGTGCGAGGCCCTGATGCCAATAATCGAAGATCGTTTGCAATGCGGATCATCTCTACTGCCAGTCCCTTGAGGGCATTGGAGATATCCACAAAATCGGCTAGGCTTTGCATCCGTTCAAAAAGACTTTTAGTGGTGCGAAGTTTTATACCCGTGATTTTCCCTAATGCGGCAACAACCTTTTTATGATACTGCGGATCGGTATTAATTCCTGTACCCACAGCGGAGCCGCCCAGCCCCAACTCGCACAAGCCATCCGAGGCAGACGCAATGCGCTCTTGCGCCAAACGGATGGCCCGCGCGTAACCCCCAAACTCCTGCCCTAACCGAATGGGAACCGCGTCCTGTAAATGGGTGCGCCCCGATTTAATCACATCATCAAACTCTTTGGCCTTTTTTAACAGGGCCTTTTCCAAACCTGCGAGGGCGGTCAAAAGCGGCGGCACCATCAAAAGGGCTGCCACACGCATTGATGTGGGAAAGACATCATTGGTGGATTGCGACATATTAACGTGGTCGTTGGGGTGAACCAGTTTGTACTCTCCTCGCTTCCCACCCAAAATCTCGATGGCCCGATTGGCGATGACCTCGTTCATATTCATATTGTGCGACGTGCCTGCGCCGGCCTGAAACACATCCACAACAAATTGATCTCGCAATTGCCCGTCAATAATCTCCTGGGCCGCTGTCTGAATCACCTTAGCAATTTTGGGGTCGAGCTTCTTTAGTCCCTTATTGGCCTCGGCTGCCGCCCATTTCACCATCGCAGTCGCTTTGACAAATGTGGGGTGGGCATGTATGCCGCTAATCGGAAAATTGACGATGGCCCGTGCCGTCTGCACACCGTAATAGGCCGATTCTGGAACCGCTAATTCGCCCAGTGAGTCTTTTTCAATTCGCATTTGCATTTTTATTTTCCTTTCTATTTCTTTAATTGAGAGGTCATTCCTTTTTCAAGAACAATTTGGGAACTTGGGAAAGATCAACCCGTTTTGCAATGTCATTGTAACCTTTGGCAATCTCCTGCGCAATCTCGACGAATCTGTTACCACAAGAAAATCTATCTGAGGACGAAATGCGACGAATTGACCCAACCCAATTTGGATGATACAATGACAATAGGCCTTCTAGCCCCAAAGCCTGTTTTAAAAGATATCAAGAAGGTCAGTAACTCACCCTTAAAATGCAATGTCAGAATTTCAGGACAACGAAGAAACAAAAAAATCGTTTAGAGGCACCATGAAAAAACTTTCTGAACAGTTTGGCGGAGGAAATATGCAAGCGAAACTGAAAGAATACGAACGAGAGATTGAAAAACTCCAGGTCCAGATCGCCTCAATGGAGCAGGAGCAAAGAGAACTGCGACAGTCGAGGGCAGTCCTGGATCAGGCCTTTAGACAAAATGAAAAACTAACGGCCTCTCTGGCAGAGGCTAAAAACCACATCGAAGCCCTTAAAAAAGAAGTGGAACGCCTGACGGCGCCGCCGGCCACCTATGCGATTTACTCCGGCCCAGAGGATGAAGAAACAGTCGCAGTCTTCGTGTCGGGCCGTAAGATGAAGGTAAAGCTTCATCCCGATATCAGTATTCGTGACCTGAAGAAAGGCCAGCAGGTTATTTTAAATGAGGCCCTCAATGTCATTGAAGTTAGGAATTTTGACAAGCAGGGGGAGGTGGTTCACTTAAAAGAACTCATGGATGATGCCCGTGCCATTGTGACCCTTCGCTCAGATGAAGATCGTGTTGTCGAATTATCAGAGCCAATGCTGGATGAACGGCTGATGATAGGAGACAACCTACTTTATGATCCGAGATCGGGTTTTATTCTGGAAAAGCTCCCCAGGTCGGAGGCTGGCGAGATCGTTATTGAAGAAATTCCAGACATCTCTTATGACCATATCGGCGGGCTGGCAGAGCAGATCGAACAGGTTCGGGACGCGGTAGAGCTTCCCTTCCTCTATCCGGAACTCTATGCGACGTATAAATTGCGCGCGCCTAAGGGGGTTCTTCTGTATGGCCCGCCTGGGTGTGGAAAGACCATGATCGCCAAGGCCATTGCCAGCTCCATTGGCGCCAAACTCAAGGGGCGCAAAGGAAAAGAGGTGCGTAATTTCTTTCTCAACGTGAAAGGCCCTGAGTTGTTGAATAAATATGTCGGCGAGAGTGAACGGCAAATCCGCGAGATATTTAAGAAAGCCAGGGAACGGGCTGAAGACGGCCATCCGGTCATTATCTTTTTTGACGAGATGGATGCCCTCTTTCGAACCCGCGGCACCGGTGTCTCCTCCGATACAGAAGCCACAATTGTCCCCCAGTTTTTGGCCGAGATCGATGGACTAGAAGGGCTGAAGAATGTCATTGTGATTGGCGCATCCAATCGACAGGAACTACTGGACCCCGCCATCATGCGACCGGGGCGACTGGACGTCAAAATTAAGGTTGATCGTCCGGACGAGGAAGCCGCACGTGAGATCTTTAGGAAATACCTAACCACTGACCTCCCACTCCATTCTGAAGAGCTTGCAAAGGCGGATCGTCCGGAACAGGTTGTGGAGGAGATGATTCAGGGCGCCGTATCGGAGATGTACTCTAAAAAAGAGGAGAACAAATTTCTCGAGGTGACGTATACCAACGGCGAACGTGAAATGTTTTATTTTAAGGATTTTGCCTCCGGGGCGATGATTGAAGAAATCGTTTCACGATCAAAAAAGTTTGCCATTAAACGTGCCATCGAAACGGAAGTGACCGGTATCAAATTGGAGGATATCCGCCGCGCGATCAAGGAATCTTTTAAAGAGAATGAAGACCTCCCCAACACAACCAACCCCGACGATTGGGCCAAGATTTCAGGAAGAAAAGGGGAAAAGATCGTTCATATTCGCACTATCTCAGGGCAAAATGAACTCGAATCCAAAGTCGTTGAAACCGTGACGACAGGCCATTATTTATGAGGTGAAAACTTCCTCATGGGGAGAGCATTTACCTTGGGAGCATCTTAAATCATGAGTGGAATTGTTGGCAGCGAGACGGAGTTTGGTATCTTACTCAAGGGGGATGCCAGGGCCGATGCGGTTTCCTCCTCAGTATTTCTTGTCAACAGTTACCCCTATCTTCTTTCTCCCTCTCCTCTGTGGGACTATGAGAATGAGAACCCACTTTTGGATGCCCGCGGCTTTGAAGCCGATGGGGAACGGGAGCGTCCCGGATCGGACTATAACCGCCTTCTAAACAAGCTTCTGATCAATGGAGGACGCTTTTACGTTGACGGCGCCCACCCTGAATATTCGACACCGGAGTGTACCGATCCCCGACAACTGGTCGTTTATGAAAAGGCCGGAGAGCGGATTCTGGAGCTTTCGGTAGAATTTGCCAACCGGCGAAAACGGGGTGAAGGCCGTTTTTCAATTTATAAAAACAATACCGATAACAAAGGCAACAGCTACGGGTACCATGAAAA
>SBBA01000117.1 GCA_005239925.1 Candidatus Troglogloeales bacterium
AGCCTTCTTATTTTCCAGGTCATTGTTTAAGAGATGATTTAACGGCTCTGTTATTTGGGAGTGTATGTTCTCTGTCATTTTTTTAATCTCTATTAGATGAGCGTTTTATATTTGCTTTACCAATGGATTTTCCACTGGCCTTCCACGTTTTGAAATTGCAACGTTGCCTTTTTTTTTCTTATCGAAGCCGGGTTCCCAACTCTGTCCGTAAGGCTCGTTACTTCCAATTGTGCAGAGGCCAATTGACCCTGGCCATCTAAAACGGGGTCTGAAATGGATATTGTGATGTTGCTGTAGGCAATAAATATCTTTTCTAAATCTTGGGCCGTTTTGGGTGACATTGCGGTAGTTTTTTGGAGCGCGGCCAAATCCTCATCTTCGTAGGCCTTTTTGAAATCGTCTAATTGTATCTTCATCGCTCGAAGACGATCCTCTCGATTGATCTCTTTTTTCTCTGGTGGCGTTGCGGGGAGAGGCGGGTCTGGACCCTTTTCAATGATGACCAGTTCCGGATCAGGTGGAACGATGATGGGTAGCGGTTGCTCCTCTACAGGGGGAAGCGGCGCAGGTATCAATAGACTCTCTTTTCCTGTCTCATGGATTTCCCGTATTTCTTTTTCAGGCAGTGCCTCTTTTTCCTTATCATCTTTTACCGGTACAGCTTCACTCTTTTCTGCCCTCGGATCGCCTTGATTTATAGGAGGGCGAGTGGCCTTCACCACGGGAAGTAATGGTTTTTGGGGTGCTTGCACTTCTTTTTTTATCTCAGCGTTTTCTTGAATAACGTGTTCGTTTTCTGTTTGCCCTTGGAGAGAGGGGGTTGGTAAGACCTCTTTCTGGGGAGAAAGGCTATAAAAATACCCCCCTACACCTATCGCAGCAATAAAGGCCATCAAGCAAAAAACAAAGCGGTGTTCCCATCTTAGAATCCCGTTTGCCTCTTTTATAAAATCTTCCAGAGAGATGCGATGATTGGGGTCTTTTTTCACGAGATTCAAAATTAGCCTTTGCAGCCTCTTAGGGGTCTCTTTATGGAATGAAAGTGAAAGTTCTTCTGTATGATTAGAAAGTGCGGCGATAATGTCGCCCTTTGCATAAGAAGAGAAGTGATTGCGACCGGTCAGCATTTCATGAAGCAACAGTCCCAGGGAGAAAACATCGGAGCGATCATCAACCCCTTCACCCTTTGCGCGTTCTAGAGACAGGTAGGGGGGAGCGCCAAAAGGCAGCGGCAGCGTGGGTTCCCCCCTTTTTATGATCGCCGACATTCCAAGATCCAATATTCGGATATCCAGGGCCTTGCCTGCTGCTTGTTGAACACGAATGTTCCCGGTATGAAGATCACAATGTATCATGCCTACCTCGCGCATATGAATCAGGGCAGACGCAATTTGCAAACCAATCGTAAGCGTTTCCTCTTTAGAAAGTCTCCCTTTTGCTCTAATAAACTGGCCCAGGTCTTTCCCCTCAAAATAATCCATAACGATACAATAGCGGTCGAGCTCTTTGTCTTTTGCCGCGCTGTGGACTTTGATGATATTGGGATGGCTGAGCAGAGACATTTTTTCGCCTTCCTGCTCCAAATCGTTGCCAAAATTTTTATTGGGTTGGGACTCAGAGTGAAGCACCTTAACGGCATAATACTGTCCCTTGTGCAGGCGGTGCTCTGCCTTGTAGACAGTACTCATGGACCCCGTGTTGATTGTTCCGATGATATCGTACGTGGAAAAGACGGTCTTACCTATCATGAATGGTCAGGGTGATGATGAGCGATATTGCCGTATCGGATTCGTAACGGAAGTAAAGATACAACAAATGGTTTTAGGCTGTAAATAAACCCAGAGATGTTTACGATTGATGGTTGTAAGATTTCATCGAATGCGTCAAAGGAGTGGAGTGGGACGCGAGCGAACCTGACGCGAAAAAAAAGAAGATAGAGAGGACGATCGCGCATATCTTGAAGAAACATAAGGGCGCCTCTAAAAACCTACTGCGCGGCTCAACGGCTGCGTTGCGCGAGCGTGACGACGCATGCGGGCGTGACGATGCCTGCGATGCTTGGAATCCTCATGTACACTGCAACCATTGCGGCTCCTGTGCGTAATAATCTTTGTATTTGAGCCGAAAGCGGCAGGTTTTTAGAGGGGCCATAAGAAGGGAAGGCCCTCTGTCGTCTGTTGATTCTTTGTCAACCCTATCGGATTTCAGCTTAAAGATTGCCGGAACGACGTGATGTTGTCTTGATTATGAGAACAATAGTAACAAGTTCGCCATACTCTTGTCCTCACAGTGACCAACGGAAGCTGTTCTCCCGCCGTGGCCGGCGTCACTCACCTACCACAACACTTCTTGTATTTTTTACCGCTCCCGCAGGAACAGAGATCGTTTCTTCCAATCTTTTTTTCTTCTCGATGAACGGTAACCGTTTTCACTGCTTCCCCGCGATTGAATATCATCGTAGGGATTTTCTTGGGAAGAATCGGTTGCCTTTCTTCGTGCACCGCGGAAACCCGAAAAAGGTGCTCCACGGTGCCCACTCGAATCCGATCAATCATGCCGGAGAACAAATCAAACCCTTCCTTTTTATATTCCGAAAGCGGCTCCTTCTGACCATAACCGCGCAGCCCGATCCCCTCTTTTAGATAATCCATCGATAAGAGATGATCCTTCCAGTGGGTATCAATCATTCTTAGGAAGATTTGCCGTTCCAGCGAATGGAAAACCTTTTCCGTCAACTCCTCCTTTTTTTTCTGATAGGCCGCAGTGACCGTTTGATGTATCTGCTCTTTTAACCTATTCCGATCCTCCAGCATCAGACTGGCCTTTGCAAAAGAAAGATTGAATGTAGAAAAAAGGCTGGCTATAAGGCCATCAACATCCCATTCCTCCGGATAGGTTTTTTCAGGACAGTGCTCGTCCACGGTAGTTTCAACAATCTCTTCCATGACATCTTGGACCTGCCTAAATTCCTCATCCGAAAACGCCTCATGACGCAAGCCGTAGATAATGGTGCGCTGTTTATTCATCACATCGTCATATTCCAGCAGATGTTTCCGAATATCGAAGTTGTGCCCCTCCACCCGTTTCTGGGCGTTTTCAATGGCCTTGGTCACCATGTTATGTTCAATCGGGACACCTTCTTCCATCCCCAGCTTTTCCATCACCTTTGAAATCCGATCCGCCCCAAATATCCGCAACAGATCGTCCTCCAGAGACAGATAAAACCGGGACGACCCCGGATCGCCTTGTCGTCCGGCACGCCCCCGAAGCTGATTATCCACGCGGCGGGACTCATGCCGCTCTGTACCGATAATATGCAGCCCCCCCAAGGCAATCACGCGGGCCTTCTCCTCTTCACATGCCTTTTTAATTTTTTCATGGGCGAGATCAAGCTCTTCCGGTTGTGCATCGGGGTGTTGTTCGCGATAATGGCGGAACAGGAAATCGGGATTGCCGCCTAAAAGGATATCCGTTCCACGGCCTGCCATGTTGGTGGCAATGGTCACGGCGCCAAATCGGCCCGCCTGTGCGATAATCTCGGCTTCTTTCTCATGATATTTTGCGTTTAGTACCGCGTGTTGAACCCCCTGTCGTTTTAAGAGGGCCGAAAACTGTTCCGATTTTTCAATCGAGATCGTTCCCACCAATACCGGATGTCCCGTCTGGTTCCGTTCCTTCACCTCGTCAACAATGGCATTATATTTTTCCTTGTTGGTGCGATAAATCAGGTCGGCGTCGTCTCGTCGAATCATGTTACGGTTCGGCGGAATCACCATCACTTCGAGGTTATAGATTTTTGCGAACTCGGCCGCCTCGGTATCGGCGGTACCGGTCATGCCGGAAAGTTTTTTGTACATGCGGAAATAGTTTTGAAATGTAATCGAGGCCAGCGTCTGATTTTCGCTGGCAATCTTCACCCCCTCCTTGGCCTCGACGGCCTGATGCAGGCCATCGCTCCAACGTCGCCCGGGCATCAAGCGGCCCGTAAACTCATCGACGATAACCACCTCGTCATCTTTAACCATGTAGTCCACATCCTTGAAGAAGAGGGTATGCGCCTTGAGCGCGGCTAGTGTATGGTGCACCAGATCAATGTGGGCCGCATCGTAAAGATTATCCACCCCCAACAGTCGCTCCACGCGGGCGTTGCCCTCCTCAGTCAGGGTCACTGTCTTGGTTTTTTCTTCAATCGTATAATCCCGTTCCCGCTGCAAAGAGGGAATTATGCTATTCACCCGATAATAAAGCTGGGTGGATTCCTCGGCAGGACCCGAAATAATCAACGGGGTGCGCGCCTCGTCAATGAGAATGGAGTCAACCTCATCCACAATGGCGTAATTTAGATCGCGCTGCACAAAGTCACTGAGGTTAAATTTCATGTTATCGCGCAGATAATCGAATCCGAACTCGTTGTTTGTGCCGTAGGTAATATCGGCGTGATAGGCCTCACGACGGTCTTTATCGGTGGCATCGTGTTGGATGACCCCCACGGAAAGGCCTAAAAATCGGTACAGTTCCCCCATCCACTGAGAATCGCGTTTGGCCAGATAATCGTTAACGGTGATGACATGAACGCCGCGACCTGTTAGGGCATTTAAGTAGACCGGCAGCGTGGCCACGAGGGTCTTTCCCTCACCGGTTTTCATCTCCACGATTTTTCCGATATGAAGCGCGATACCGCCTAAGACCTGAACATCAAAATGGCGCATGGAGAGAACACGGCGGGCGGCCTCACGCACGACGGCAAAGGCCTCAGGGAGGATAGAGAGGAGGCGTTCCGAATGTTCCAAATCACTTGGCGATCCCTCAAGGAGATGTTGTCGGAATGCAGTTGTTTTTTCTTTTAGGGCGAGGTCGGAAAGCGCTGAAAGGGCCTGCTCATGCGCATTGACTTGTAGAACAAGCGGCCAGAGTCGTTTAATTTCACGCTCGTTCCGGCTTCCAATCAATTTACGGAAGAAACCTATCATCTCTATATACAAAAAACCCCGATGCAATAAAATCGGGGTTCACTTAAAGGCGCATATGTTACAAAAAATCTAATCCGCCAACAGGCAGAAACGAATGGAGTCCTTCCGTTGGCCGCTGTGGGCCTATGAATTACGAATCCTATGAATTACGAATTAAGAATTATGAATTAAGAATAAAACCTTTAAAACCTTAATTCTTCATTCTTGATTTAGAATAAATTATCTACGCAAAAAAGGGCAATGTCACAAACAGAGAGTCTAATTCAAGATATATCGCATAGGGTCAACAGGAATGTTGTTGATGCGAACTTCGTAGTGGAGATGCGGCCCTGTGGCCTTACCAGTACTGCCAACATAGCCAATGACGTCCCCTCGTTGCACTGCTTGGCCGGAGCGCACGGCCTGTTTATTCAAATGACCATAAATCGTTTTCTTTCCAAACCCATGGTTAATAAAAACTCGCCGCCCCAACTCGTTATCATAGCCCACATTCATCACAGTACCCACGGCAGGCGCAACGACAGGTGTACCTCGGTGTGCTGCAATATCTAATCCGTTATGTATGGCCAGTCTTCCGGTAAACGGAGAGGTGCGTGGCCCAAACGAGGAGGTGACCCAGCCCTTGACGGGCCAGATGGATGGCGTCGAAGCCCATCGCATTTGAATCCCGGAGATGGCCCTAATTAATTCCTTGAAACTCTCTTCTTCTTCCAGGATCTGTGACTCCAACAGCTTTAAATCTTCCTGGAGCGCCACCACAATTTTTTGAGTCGAGGACTTACTGGCGTTGAGTTGGCCCACCGTTGAAAAATCAACCGATTCGATATTGAGAGGATCCACTTGCTGCTCGCTCCCTCCTTGGGCCAATGTCTTCATACTGCTTCTTTTAGGGGAGAGGTCGGTCATCACGCGCAACTTTTCGTCGAGTTCTACCAAACGAACCATCTGTTTTTTTAAGTCGTTGACAGAATTAATGGCGGATTGAATTTGGGCGCGCTGCTCTTTATTTTCTTTCCGCAGCACATGAAGCTCTGAAATATCAGAGAGGATAGAAATAGATTGGGCAAAAACGCCGGACAGCGCCACCATGCCAACGAGTAAAAACCCTAAAAGGTAGCGGACGGTCTTTTTCCCTATGGAGAAGCTGTACGGCTTGGATGTCGGATCAGGAAGAATAAAGACCGTATAGGCATTACTCTTTTTTGACATATTCAACATATTGTCCCTCGAGATCCCTTGTCGGCGACATCACCGCTCTTGCTTACATACGATTACATGCAACCCTATCTGCAGGTCCACTAGCACATCCACTTGCTATCAACAAGCACGACAACACCTGCGATCGGAAGACTATTTAAAACGAATTAGAAAGGAAAAGCCTGACATAAAACAATCTCCCCCCTATGGGTATATTATATTGATTTATGTGTAAGCTGTCAACCCTACGAATTGCCTCACTCTGTGATTCAGACAGTATGAGCTTCCCGAGGGGTTCAGGGGGGACGTGTGCGTTGCAATACCGCTCTTGGCGGGCAGGGGTGTCCCTTTCTGGGAGTTCTAGGTTACCCAGAGAAGCCTTGGCG
>SBBA01000066.1 GCA_005239925.1 Candidatus Troglogloeales bacterium
TCCTCATGAAATTGTAGCTCCGCCTGAAAAGCACAGGCTACCACATTCTCTAGCTTGGCGCCGGAATCTCCTTCAACTGCGCCCGTATCGTAGAAATAGTACTTAGGTTCCTTAAGGAGGCTTCGGGCCACATTCCGGTGGTAAGGACGGACTGGAAAAATGACAAAGAGGTTCTCCAAAACTTCCAACCAATGCTTCACCGTATTAATAGAGACCTGTAAATCCTCAGCAAGAGAGGCATAGGACACAGGAGTCCCAACACGCTCTCTTAGTATCTCTACCAATACTTCAACGGATTTTATGTCCCGAACAGGCTGAATATCCATCAAGTCTTGACGAAGAACAACATCCAAGTGGCGGCGGCGCCATCGTTTGGCAAAGACAGGGTCTGCCTTCAAGAAGGGTTCTGGAAATCCTCCTACGTCAATGAGACGTTTTAGGGCTTCTTCTGATGAGAGAAATGAGGAAACTTCTTTAACAGTAAGAGGATGAAGGCGGTAAACAAAATGTCGACCGGCCAGGGAATCGCCTCCCTTTCGATAAACGTCCAACTTTGCTGAACCCGTGACCAAGATGGCCGGAGGACGCTTTTCCGTGTCAAAAACGCCTTTAAGCCAGGACTTCCAACGACGCATCTTGTGAAGCTCGTCAAACACAACCGTCTCACAGGAACGATCCCATGTTTGGCTTAAAAGAATTTTACGATGTGCCCGAGCATCATAATTCAGGTAACTCGTTGTCCCACCCAACTGTTGAGAAAGGGTTGTTTTCCCAACCTGGCGCGGGCCAGAGAGGAGCACCAATTTGTTCACCAAGTCCTGTTTGATAAACGGCTCCAGACTTCTTTGCATAGGTAAATGATATATATTACTTAATAAAAGTCAAGACTAAAATTTAGTTCGCATAAATTTATACACACGCAAAAGCATTAGCCTTTATGGGTTGTAGTATGTGAAAGGCCGATACTGCAATGCCTTTTAGGGCTAATACCACCAATGGCAGGGGTTGCCATTTGCTGAAATCACATTGCGGAGGGAGGAACATCATTCAACCTGACGATTCATTCCTATCGCAAGATTTGGAAATATCATGGGTCAAGTGGGGCGAGGAGATTGGGCCTGGCTCTTTTCTAAATACTCCATGAAAAAAGCAATAAAGACAGAAAGAAAGAGCGCCGTGAAGGTGGTCAGGATTACAATGATCGTTCTTTTGGGTTTTGTCCTTTTTTCCGGCGCTTTCGCGACATCTAGTATCTGAACCGTAGGACTATCCTTGGCTTCCTGAATTCGCGCCATTTCATACTGCTGCGTCAGTAGGGTATAAAGAGTCTCTTGCACCTTAACCTTTCGCAAGAGCCGAACATATTGAAGACCGAGATGAGGCATTTTAGCGGTAGGAATAAAAATATCTTTCGATCCTGTATTGTCTAACTTACTGTCTCCTTCCGAGAGCTCATGCATTCGGTCTTTAAGCCCTTCCACTTCCGCACGTAATATCTCAGCCTGTGGATGATTGGGGGTTGCAAAGGAAAGTAGTGTTTGCAACTCAACTTCTTTGGCCATCAAAGCCCCTTTAACCTCGCCGATGGCCCCAATAATCGCCTCGGATTGCGTATCCAATTTAACTGCCTTGTTGTTTTCCAAAAACCGCTTTACTGCATCCTCTGCGTTACTTAAATCGGTCTTGGCCTCAGCCAATCTTTTTTCCACAAAAATTCTCGTCCGTCTCCCCGAAGACATTCCATTTTTCTTATTGATTTTGTCCAATTCCGCTATATAGGCATTGGCCATGGCTGCCGCTTGCTTTGGATCCTTATCCTCAACGGCAACCAGAATAATCCCCTCTTTTTTCATCAGAATCTTGGTATTATTCTCGAGCGTCTTCCGTGTCTCATCCAGGGTCTCCAGATCATAAAGCGTCTTTAATTTAAATTGATCAATAATGGCATCTAAAACTGAATTACTCTTGAGTATTCCAACCCATAAATCGGAAGGGGTTTTCATTCCCAAAAGGCCGCCAGCAAGCCCCAACCCACCCATCGGGGAATTGGCCAGTCCCGAACTCAGTAAAGACCCAAATGCATTATCCTGCTGTGGAGGAAGAATAGCGGCTTTTCCGGTATAAATCTTTGGCAACATCAGGCTAACCACGATGGAGGTCACAAAGGCTACCCCCACTATCCGGGTAATCAGCCACTTACGTTTAACCAGGATCCGCCAGTAATCCAGCAGATTGATCTCTTCTTCTTGATCCATTGTTTACAACCGCCCCACAAATATAAACGAAATAAGCCTGTTTTCTTGATTAAAACCAGATTGATAGGCCACATCTCTCACCCATTCATATAAAAACCGGGTTTGAACGATCCATGGAACAACAAAAGTCCCTGCATGATACGCCCAATCCGTACCTACCTGATAACGCCGTTCTATTGTCGGGTAAATTGCAATACCCCTCTCTTCGTAATCCGCCATCATTTTCCCCTGAATATCCTGCCGATTCAAAACCCCATACTCCAGATAAAGGTCTTTTGCCGCTCCACCCACGTGATGACCTAATATCCTTTTTTTGTAGGTATATCCCGATTGATAAACACTATGTACGTACCATGCCGGGTGGGTAATATGGGCATACTCCATTCGAAAATCTTCTTGAAACAGTCCTCCTTTGGGGAAATAGAGACCCGCCAGAAATGCCCCGTGAGACGGTAAATGGCCAGCTTCATCTTCTCCTCCAACTTCTCCATAAAACTGTAAGAGAGGAAGAGAGAGATTAAAATCAATTCCCGCAAGGGAATTGGATTGGTCATCATTGTGTTCTTTGTTTTCTCCAAACCAGATATTCCAAAATCGAGAAGGAGAAAGAGCCGGTTGTCCTTCCCCACCCATAATAATCGTTCGCGTGAACCCGACTTCCAGCCTCCCATGAGGTTTCATACCAATCCGGGTCCCCTGAAAATACGGCTTCGGTATCACCCGATCTTCCTCTAGTTGACTGAAAAAAATATCAAATTGAAAAGGGCCTAAATAGCGTAAAGGGCCGGGTAAGTGATAAGGATCTGGATTATACAATCGAATCATGGGAATCGGCTCGGCATGATTGGTTAGAAACAAACTGCCATGAACCCCTTGCCCCCACCATAAGCTCTCTTTGCCAATATCGAGATTGAAATAATTACTTTTATATCTCAGGTATCCCTTATGAAGCGTTCCGAGGGTCTCGGTATGGATGGCATAGAGTGGCTCTAATCTGATCTCCAGAGGATCAAAATTCTTCTTCAGTGAAACACTTAAGAATAAATTAAATCCCTCTTCAGACACAATTCCGTCGTTATTATACAGAAGCGAAGGCCCCAAGGCATTGTTTCCTGATCCGAACGAATGGACCTGTTTTTCATCAATATATAAAAATTGTAAGGACGGATGAAAGGACAAATCTGTATCTGCCCCACCCCAAGCGGGCAAGGCAAACGCAAGAACCATTGCTATTACACCGATGTATTTGCAAACGGGCCTCATCAACGGATATTAATGACTACAGCGGCCGTAACAGCCATTTGGTAAAGAATCTGAACAATATCCTTAAACTCTCTAAGCCATGGAATGCGATCAATCTTTTCTGGAACAACAATGGTGTCTCCCGGATCCAGTTCAAGATTTGCAAACGTACTCGAAAAGAAAAATCGGTCGGTTAGCCTTCGGCTCACTGCCGTACCATCTACCTTCAAAATATACATCTCATCTTCGTCCGCATCTTTGCCAATGCCGCCGGACTTTGTAATATAATCCCAAAGCTCCATTTTTTGTGAATAAAGATAGCTTCCCTGATTATAAACCGAACCCAACACCTGTACCGAAGAGGGCCTTTCGGGCACAACAAGCGTATCCCCTTCTTCTAAAGGGATATCTGAAAATGATCCCTCAAACGCATCAAGAGGCCCTAATTCTATTGGTAGTCGTCCTAAGGGCTGAATGGCCTTCAGCCTTGCAAGAAGCAACTGTCTTTGCTCCAAGGCCCCTTTTTCCAAGAGGGCCGATTCATTTGATATCACTGTATCGAGGTCTCCCGCCACATGCGATAGCAATCGCTGCTCCAAACGGGCTATCGTCTCGTCAAGGTGCCTCCTTTGTAGCGCCTTCACCGATTCCCGGGTTAGAACAGCCCCCTTTAAGTAGGCCTTTTCGGTGAATCCCCCCGCCCGTCGAATGACAGACGAGATTGCCTCCCCCTGTTTGATTGTATATTCCCCCGGAAATTGCACCTCCCCATTGAGTTGAACCTTTCGGTAGAGCTGCCATTCTGGAATCGATCGGACAAAGATATAGTCATTCATTTCGAGCAAAATATTATGAGAGGGGTCCCCCTTCAGTGCCTTCTTCAGATGAATCGGAATATATTCCGTTTTAGGCCCCTCTTGGGTCACCTTAACCCTTGTAATATTCCCTTCGGCGAAGGCGTAATAAAGCAGCCCCCCCGCTTGATTGATTAGATCTTTTACCCTGGTCACTCCTGGGGTAATTCCAAACTCTCCCGGAGAACCGACTGCTCCGGAAAGGATTACGGTTCTCCTCTCTTCAATGACAGGGAAGATACGGACAATATCGCCATCTTGAAGAAGCAAATTCTTTTCTCCTTCTTTTGTAACATCAACAAGATTTCCCTCAAAAAAGCTAATCAGCTGATGATCCTGGATTCGTTGAACTTGTACACGGCCTTTAAAGGCCGTTGCGGTCAACCCCCCGGCCATGTCAATCAAGTCGAGTAAGCGAAGATCGTCTTTCATCTCATAAATCGCTGGATTTTTAACATGCCCCACAATACCAACCAGAGGGCCGACGGAGGGAACAAAAATCACATCTTCAGGCATCAATCGGACATCGTTTGTTTTGTCCCCCTTTAGCAGGAAATCATAGAGATCAAAATGAACGATGGTTTCGCCATTTCGCTTGACTTGAATATCGCGAAGGGTTCCTGATTTCGTCGGGCCTCCAGACGACAACACGGCATTAATAAGCGAAGAACGCGAAGACAGGGTATAACTTCCGGGACGTTGAACCTTGCCAATCACAAAGATACGAATGGATCGAAGCCGCCCCATGCTGATATTGATCTGCACCTCGGACGCACGATAATAGCGAGATAATTCCTTCTCCAGATAACCTTTTGTTTCCGCAAAGGTCAGTCCAGCCAGGTGCAATACGCCAATTTCGGGAAAGACAATCTTCCCCTCGGCGTCAATAATAGGGGCATAGTCCATATTCAATTTGCCCCACAGAGTAATCTTTAACTCATCACCCGGCCCCAGCAAATAATCCGGCCCCACGGGGGTGGTCTCTGCGGGGGCAAATCGGCTCAAAGGCCGACGACAATTGATGGGTTGCGGGCGATAAGCAGGTAATCGAAAGAGATTGTATCCAAATTGATCAATATCCCGTAAAGCAAACGAATCCATTTCGCCCCGAACGTAGGCCTCAAAAGGGGATAGGAACGGTTCATCAGAATCCGCTTCAGTAGGAGAATAGCCTTCTAGCGTCGTGGGGGGGCAGTCATCCCTTGTCTTTGCATTCAATTGCTCAAGTTGGTTCTCCTTCAGTTCTTTTATTTCTTTGCGTATCTCCTCTATTTCACCCGCTTTAATTTCCGAGTCTCCTTTCATATCTCCCCTCTGTCCTCGAAAACTCTTTTTTCTAAATTGTTCTTTTTTTTCTTGTGTATCCAGCAAGGCGTCTGAGAAGGGGGATGGCGCCTTACGTAATGGCACAGCCATCTCCTGGGCCAGGAGGCCTGAAAAAGAGAACGTGAAGATAAAAAAGATAGATAGAGGAAACAAAACCCAATGCTGCATTTTCAACTTTAACCTTCCTTAGTAGGATACTTTGGATGACAATAAGGGGGGAATCCTAACACACGTCGCGTGTCTATTTCAAAAAAACACCTCTACTACAACGAAGAAAATCAGGGACTACTGATCGGAAAAAGGCCCTCAAGGGGCCTTTTTCATTCGCAGTTTTGCGCTGCCAGAATAAGACGAACCTTTTCTTGCATGGCATCCAGACGATCTTGGCGATCCGCCTCAAATCGCAAGACCAAAGAAGGTTGAGTGTTGGAGGCCCGAATCAATCCCCATCCGCCCTCAAATAAAAACCGGACTCCATCCACGTCAATGATTTTAAACTCGCGTTGCAGTTCCTCCTGACACCGCAGAACGACGTCAAACTTTTTATCGTCTGAACAGTCCACACGAATTTCGGGTGTCGAATAGGTCTTTGTCAGCCCTTCAAAATAAGAGGAGAGAGGCCGACCGCTCTGTGCCAAAATTTCAACCAGACGACATCCGGCATAGATGGCATCATCAAAGCCAAAAAAACGATCTGCAAAAAAGAGATGCCCGCTCATCTCACCTGCCAAAGCCGCCCCAGTCTCTTTCATCTTGGCTTTAATAAGGGAATGGCCCGCCTTCCACATAATGGCATTGCCTCCCTGACGTGTCACCTCGTCATATAGCACCTGAGAAGCCTTAACCTCCGAGATGATCGTTGCCCCCGGCCGTTGCTTTAAAATCTCGGTCGCAAACAGGAGCGTCAGCTTATCCCCCCAGATGATCTCTCCGTTCTCATCTACGACGCCCAGCCGATCGGCATCCCCATCAAAGGCAATCCCCAGATCAGCCCTCTCTTTCTTTACCGTGGCAATCAGATCGGTGAGGTTCGCCGGAACGGTAGGATCGGGGTGATGATTGGGAAAACGGCCATCCGGCGTACAATACAGAGGAATCAGGTCACAATCCAGCTTCTTGAAAATATCGGGTGCAATCAGTGCCGCCGCCGCATTGCCGCAATCCATCACCACCTTCTTCCGACGGAACGACTTAAAATGCCCCATAAAGTAATTGAGGTAGACGGACAAAAAGTCCTTTTCATGAATGACCTCTCCCTTTCCCTGGCGAAACGGGCCTTGCTTGATGCGCTCTTTTAGTCTTTGTATATCGTCTCCGTAAATGGTGGTTCGTCCCTTACAAAGTTTAAAGCCGTTGTACTCCGCTGGGTTATGACTCGCGGTAATCATCACCCCGCCATCCACCTTCAACTGAAACAGAGAAAAATAAAGCACCGGGGTAGGACATTCCCCAATATCAACCACATCGATGCCGGTTGAAAGCAAGCCGGATAAAAGGGCCGACCGAAGCGAGGGAGAGCTGAGACGAATATCATACCCTAGTGAAATCACCTTTCCACCACTCTCCAACATCTCGGTGCCAAAGGCACAACCCAAGCCCTGGGCTATTTCTTCCGTTAGGTCCGTTCCATAAACGCCACGAATATCATATTCTCTAAAGATCGACATATTATCTCTTCGCCTCCACTTTTTTAGCCACCCGTCCAAAGTCATCCGAATAACGGGTAATATCATCCTCACCCAGATAGGCGCCGCACTGTACCTCTATAATCTGAAGCACCTCTTCACCTGGATTTTCCAGACGATGCTTGACCCCCATTGGAACGAACGTTCCCTGATTGGTACCAATATCGTAGACCGATTCACCGCAAGTCACACGCGCGGTGCCCGCAACAACCACCCAATGTTCAGCCCGTTTCGTATGCGATTGAAGTGATAACCGGGCCTTCGGTTTTACCAGAATACGCTTTATTTTGAAAGAAGCCCCCTCTTCCAAAACTGTAAATGATCCCCACGGACGTAATACCGTTCGATGGACAAGATGGGAATCTCCCTCTCTCTTCTTTAAGGCCTCCACCACTTTTTTGACATCCTGGGCACGGTCTTTTGAGCAAATAAGCGTCGCATCCTGTGTATCGGCAACCACCACGTCTTTTAAACCGACAACGGCAACAACACGGCAATTACCGTAGATAATGCTGTCCGTAGACCCGATGTTCACAACATTCCCAGTAATAATATTCCCGTTCTCATCTTTTGGAAGCACCTCATCCAGGGCGCTCCAGGAGCCCACATCTTCCCACCCCATCTCTGCAGGAATAACGGCCAATCGATCTGATTTCTCAAGCACCCCGTAATCAATAGAAATCGAAGGAAGGGCCGGATAGACCTCCTTTAAGATCTCTTCCTCCTGATCTGTTCCCAGTGCCTCCTTTATTTTTGTAAGCCCCGCTGCCAATTCCGGCATAAACTTAAAAATTTCCTCCAGAATGCAAGAGGCCTTCCAGATGAAAAATCCGGCGTTCCAGAAAAAGGCATCACTCTTAATATAGCCTTCGGCGGTGGGCCGATCGGGCTTTTCAACAAACCGCGCTACCCGTGATCCCCCATGCCCATCGGATAAAGGCTCTCCTTTTTGGATGTAGCCATAAGCCGTTTCAGGGCGGGTCGGCTTGGCGCCAATGGTGACAAGATACCCTTTTTTAGCAAGACTTCTGCCTTGAAGCAGCACTTCTAAGAATTGTTCCTTATCTTGAATAAAATGATCGGCAGATAAAACAGCCATCACCCCTTCCGGGTCTCTTTTGGAAAGGACCATGGCCGCAAGGCCAATGGCGGCAGCCGTGTTCCTCCCCATAGGCTCGGTTATAAAATGCGGGCCTTTTGTTGAGGGCGGAAGTTGGAATTGAATTTGCTCGCCTTGTTGTGGGTTGGTTACGATGTAAATCCCGTCGGATGGAATGATCGGGGCAATACGAGAAAGGGTTGCCTGAATAAGGGTCTGGTCACCAAATATCTTCAGAAGCTGCTTCGGATACATTTCCCGGCTATAGGGCCAAAACCGGGTTCCACTGCCACCTGCCAAAATAACACCATACATGTGAGATCTCCTTATCGGTTAGAGTAAACTACACAAATAATAAATAGAATATCAATAAATGACTACCTGTCCTGTGGCGTTCCCTTTTCTGTTCTGTTTTCATCTAAGACATATTGTTATCCACCTCCCTTCTACTATAAACACAATGGCCAGACTGATGCTACCATTAGTACAGCGTCATAACTACTATTGTCAAGAAAAAAGCCTTTTTCCACATTTATGTCAGATGAGCGTCATACGATAGCCCCTTGTTGGCAGGCCTATTCGGATGGTATGCTGCAAAGCCATGACAAAACAGAATATCCTTGCCCTTTCGTTGACTGAGATGGAGGTATTTGTCGAGACGCTCCGCCTCAAAAAATATCGCGCCAAACAGATTTTTTCGTGGATTTATAAAAAGGGTGTCAACAACATTGATGAGATGACTGATCTTTCCAAGGAAGACCGAGCCACACTTTGTGAAAACGCAACACTCTCTCATCTTCAAATCATCACACGACAAAAATCAACCGACGGAACCGAAAAGTTCTTGCTGGGGCTTTCAGACGGCAACCAGATTGAATCTGTCCTGATTCCTGAACCCAAGCGTTTAACGCTTTGTATCTCAACCCAGGCCGGATGTACCCTCGACTGCACGTTCTGTCGCACCGCGGAAGAAAAACTCAAAAGAAATTTAAAGGCGGAAGAAATCATCGGTCAAGTCCTTACTATCCAAAAAGAAACACCCGACTGTCGAATCTCCAATATCGTCCTCATGGGAATGGGAGAACCGCTTGCCAACCTTTCTGCTGTTACAGAGGCATTACAAAGAATAACCTCACCCGGTGGGCTGGAGATATCTCCCCGACGGATCACCGTATCAACGGCAGGACTGGTTCCTCAGATCGAGGCCTTTTTAAATGGGCCTGTGCCTGCCAATCTTTCTATCTCACTGAATGCGACCACCGATACGGTTCGCAACCAAATCATGCCCAAGGTCAATCGGTTATATCCCATCCATACCTTACTAAGGGCCTTAAAAAAGATCACCCTTCCTAAACGGCGAAGGGTCACCTTCGAATACGTGCTTTTAAGGGATATCAATGACTCAATTGAAGACGCCAGGAGGCTGGTACGCCTGACGCATGGTATCCGATGCAAGATCAATCTCATCCCGTTCAATGAATTTTCATCCTCTCCCTATCGTCGTCCTACGGACGAGCAGATCAAACAATTTCAAACCTTACTCCATGATGCCGGCCTGACGACTACGCTTCGCAAAAGCCGAGGGAGAGACATCCTCGCGGCCTGTGGCCAACTTCAGGGAACCACGTCTACCCATATAAACAGGAACCTGAACATGGCAGCGCCTATGGGATATCAATCACCCGAACCGATTGCGGCTCAAACCGACTGACCTCAACCCCAATTTGGCCGGCGCCATTACTTCCCCAACAATTGACCTTCGCATTTTCAACGGCACAGGTATGAAAATCTCCCGTTGCGATTCTATCAGCCATTAAGATTTTAGAGACGCTTACAGGAATCCTGGAAGAAGTAAAGGTCCCGTTACCCAACTGTCCTGAACTGTTATCGCCCCAACATTTCAGGGTCTGATCGAATAACACAGCGCAGGTATGATCCTCCCCCGCCGAAATGGCCACGGCGGTATTCACCTCCGAAACAGAAACCGGTAAAAGAGAGGACTCGATTAATCCCGTGCCCAATTGACCAAAGGCATTATTTCCCCAACATTTCACACTACTGTCTGATAAAATGGCGCAGGTGTGACTCTCTCCGGCAGCAAGACCAACCGCAGCCACCACATCCTTAACCAATACCGGCAGAGGGGATCTGTTGATCGTTCCATCTCCTAGCTGTCCCTGCTCATTATTTCCCCAACATTTCACACTACTATCTGAAAGGATCGCACAGGTATGAACCTGTCCGGCTGCCAAGCCTATTACGCCTATCAGGTCGATCTGCCTCGGCCCACTAAAGTCACTGGTGGCTCCATTACCCAGTTGGCCATGTGAATTTTCACCCCAACAGAAGACGTTCCCGTTTAAAAGCAGGGCACAGGTGTGGTATCGACCCGCTACAATATCAATGGCGCGGGCCGGGAGGGCAGCGACATCCACCGCCATATTGGTATGACTCATTTCTCCGGATTGGCCGTTCCCCAACTGGCCGGAGTTATTATATCCCCAACACTTTACCTTTCCACCAATGACGAGCGCACAGGTATGAAATCGGCCTGAGGCCAGGCGAATGGCGGAGGCTAGGCCAACCACTGGTGTCCAGGTGCTCGATCCTGCCTCTACCGTTGTATCAATGCCGTTCCCTAACTGACCATAGCCGTTATATCCCAGGCATTTCACCGTCTTATCAGATAGCAGTATACAGGTATGGAACCTCCCGGCAACAACGTCTTCGGCTTCATTCCCATAGACCAATACCGGTGTCGGAGAGGCCGCCGTATTTCCGTTCCCTAATTGACCAAAATTATTACCTCCCCAACAAATCACCCGACCGCTTGATAAGAGGGCACAGGTGTGGCTGTCGCCCGCCGCGAGACCCACCGTAGTGTCTACCCGAGAAGTTATAACAGGCTGATTTGCAGTTACCCTAGTGCCATTTCCCAGTTGTCCAAAGCCATTATCCCCCCAGCACCTTACCGTCTCATCTACTAGCTGCGCACAGGTGTGATTTCGTCCTGACACAATACCGGTCACTGAAATAATGCCTGCAACAGAAACAGGGAAAGGAGAGGAAACCGTCTTTTGATTACCCAGTTGACCATATCGATTATCCCCCCAGCATTTTACTTTGCCTTCCACTGAAAGCCGGGCACAGGTGTGATCATCCCCAGCAGAAAGACCCACAACAACGCGACTCTTCGAAACATCAATCATAACCGGTGTGGATGTGCCGACCTTTGTTCCACTCCCTAACTGACCAGAACTATTTTCTCCCCAGCAAAGGACCTTACCATCGGCCAGCGCCGCACAGGTATGACGTTTTCCAGCGACCAGATCCACGGCATTATTAATCCCAGGAACAGTTACTGGCAAACTAGAGGGGTCCGTTGTCCCATTGCCTAATTGGCCGGAGAGATTCTCTCCCCAACAAGATACCCCGCCCTCTGAAAGAAGGGCACACGTATGTCGTTTCCCCGCCACAAGTTTTATAGGATTACTCACTCCAGAAACAACTACAGGTGTGTTGAAGATATCTATCGTTCCGTTGCCCAGTTGCCCTGAGATATTCTCCCCCCAACAGATAACTCCACCATCTGAAAGGATAACGCAGGCATGATTGCTTCCCGCTGCCAGACCAATGGCATTGGTAATTCCCGCGACAGATACTGGTCTATTAGAGGCTGCGCCCTCCCGACTACCCAGTTGACCAAAGTGATTCTCACCCCAACATTTGACAGACCCATTTGGAACAACCAGGCAGGTGTGATCCTTCCCTGCTGCAATTTTTGTATAAACACGAGGTTGCTCTATGACCTCAGGGGGCGGCGGAGGGGGCGCTTCGACAGGTGGCTCACTACTACAAGAGGCAATAAATAAGCAGAAAATCAGGAGATAAACGATCTTGTCGGAAAACCGTTTCATACCCTCATCCTACTCCTCAAAAAAAATTCTGTCAATATATTTCTGCAACATTTTCACCCCCCATTATTGGGTATGAAAATAAATCGGATGGAGTGGTAGAGTCAGTCAACAAGTTTAAAGAGAAAGCAATGAAATGAGAACTCTTGTTTCCTTGACTCACAGTTTTAAGAAGCGGTAGAGTGCGATCACATTCCAAGAATAGGTGCATTGATGAATCATCCGACGTTTTATACAAAGCACATGGACATGAGGGCCATTTTCTTATGGGCTGTTTCGTTTCTTCTTTTTCTTCCCATTGATGCCAAGGCCACAGCAAGTCAGATTCATCTCTCCTGGCAAAATGATCCGGCCACCACCATGACGGTGGTTTGGTCAACGACAAAAAATCACACGCCGCCTCAGGTCCAATATGGAACAACGCTGTCGTATGGAAACATGGCCTCAGGCGTAGACTCTAAACATGGGACAGTTCTGCATACCGTTGAGTTGACGGGGCTTACGCCGGATACCCTTTACCACTACCGGGTCGGCGATGATGATGGTTTATGGAGCGGCGATATGACCTTTCGCACCGCGCCGGTATTGGGTGAAAGTGGCACAGGCGGTCTTGTGGTAACGGTGACAGGAGACAAGGGCCCTTACTCCGACGCACAGGCCGTGAATCAACAAATCGCCGCGCAGAACGCCGATCTGCACTTAATCGTTGGCGATCTTGCCTATACATCCAGTGACGATCGTTACCATGAGTGGTTTGACAAACAACAAGATTATGCGCGATTTGCCCCGATCATGCCCGCATGGGGAAACCACGACACAACCGAAAA
>SBBA01000113.1 GCA_005239925.1 Candidatus Troglogloeales bacterium
ATTAGGCAGGTAGACAACAAAAAAATAGACGATGCTCCCCAGCAAAGGAAACGAAAATAGAATGATAACCCAGTAGACATTCTGACCGGAGCGGACAGCGTGAACGGCAAAGAATAGAGCAATAAGAGCATGTAACCCAAGACCCAAAAACGGCATATTTCCTCCAAAAATGTCGAAACCTTATGATGACGAAAGGCCCTTAATCCATTATACTACTATAGTGTTTGTCGTACACATTAAAGAACAACTGGGCAATCATCATAACCAACTGTACTTATTTAAGTTGCGTTGTAACAGTATAGGCTCATTGTATTTCTCTGCCAATTCTGGAGCTATTTTATACAAAACTTTAAGAGCGGTTGTGGCTATAAAGAGTAAGTAATATTCCGGCGTAAGGGGTAGGAGTTGTACAACAGGGCCTTTTATAGGCCCTGCTTGCTTTTCAATAAAATTTACTGCCTCTATCAAGTTTAATTTGGCTACGGCATGATTAAACTGCAGTAAGTACTGAAGATTTCCAAATGGTTCAAGGCCGGTGATTGTTCTCATTTCTTCGTACAGGGATTCAACTTTAGGAAGTGCCATCAATACTTTTTCCTTAGCGCCATTTAAGTTTAAGCTCGAACAAATTTCAATAGCTCTCTCCCCAATACTGGCATCAGTTCCGATGACTAAATCAAGAATTATTTTATCTACCCTGTCTTTAATGCTCGAATTCACTATATGTTTAGGATATTTCTCGATCAAATCTAAATGGGCATAATTCCCATTCATGATATATTTCACTAATTCTTCTTGTAAATCCTCTTCGCGTAGATTAGACCACACAGATGGCGGTAGCGGTATGCTAACGTCACTTCTTTTGTATTTCTCTGCTAATTCTGGAGCTATTTTATACAATGAACCAAGAGCCGTGCAGGCTAAAAAAAACAAACTATATTCCTTCGTAGGTGGTGGTGGAATTGGACCTTTTAAAAGGAGCGGCTCTAGTTGCTTCTCGATAAAACTCAATGTCTCTCTTAAATCTAGCTGGATCACTGCCTCATTAAATATGGTTAAATAAAACTCTATTTCAAATGGTTTAAGACGAGTGGCTATTCTCATTTCATCATACAGGGATTCTATTTTAGGAAGGACACTCAAAATTTTTTCCTTAGTGCCATTTAAGTTTAGGTCCAAACATATTCGAAGCGCTCGCGCACCAACACCATCGCTAATCTGACCGATTGAATCAAGAATAATTTTATCCACCCTACCTCTAATGCCTGAATTCACTATCTGTTTAGGATATTGGCTGATAAGCTTTAAAGGAGCATAATTGTCATACATGGCGTATTTCACCAGATTTTCCTTCAACGCTTCGTCACTTAACTTTGACCACTCATGCAGTGGTAAATGATACTGCTCGTTTCCTCTCATGAGAACATCCTGTTATGGGAAAGATCCTTGAATCTGAACTGTTATCCTATCAATAAGTAAAGGCATATTCCGATAACGATATTGATTCACACCCCGTTTTGGAACGATGTCAAAATTCTTACCATGAACATTGAAGTCAATTTTGAGATCAACATACGCGGTTACTCTGGTTTGGTCTGGCTCACCCGGAGTTGGTATTCCTAGTTTAATTGCAATATTTGCGCTTGTTGGCCCCCCTCCATCGGGTGTTTCAAAGAAATCGGTCAAATAGGCGCCATCTCCCAATTCACCCCCTTCTGTCTTTTTTATAAATTGAGTTAGGAAAATTTGAAGAAGGCCTACACCATTAGTATAATGCCTTAATATCCTCCAATCATCTGCAGGCTTAGTCTTGGCCATGCTATCTGCAATTCCCTTTGCAATGGCAATAATCAGTCCCAGAAATGCACCCAATCTAGGGTCTACCCCGGGCATAGTAGTTGTCTGCGCGAACGCCTCGCTAATATCAACCCCAACGATAATCCCAGCCACAACAACGATAGCAACAGCTTTGATAGAGACTGCTGCTAAAAGAGATCTAATTAATAAAACCGCAACTGTACTCGCAGCAATCTGAGGAATCGGATAAACAGCCTCGGGTGTATTACTTGCTCCCCCCGCCAGTCCTCCTGAAATCAAATACGCCCCTGCTCCGGTAACGGGGTCTTGAACAACATACCCCACGCCCGTCCACCCATTATGGGTGACCTCCCGCTCTGGAACCTGAACCACCTTGCCCGCATGGATCGCATTTTGGATATTTGCTTTGACCTGATTCGAGACCTGTAACCGAGGAAGAACCGTAGCCAGATTCGTCGCGTTAATAAAATAAATCGGCACACTCAAACTGTTGGCAAGATTTAAAATCCGAACCGCCGATACTCCGTCGCCCAGATTGCCTCCAAAAAGCTGATCAAAGATCAGCCCTTCCAATGCAGAGGAATAAACGCCCGCCTGACTAAAATAAGAAAACGCGGCTTTAGGATCACCCGTTTGATGGACAGCGGTTTGCAAATCCCTTGTAATGTCTAATGTACGATTTTTATAACTGGCCTTGTTGGGAACACCAAAAAGTGTAGTGGTTGTTATTTTTGACGCAGCTAATCCTTCTGATGGATGTCGCAGGGTGATTACATTCGATTCGTCGGAGACAACATGGTTGAAAGCATCCACTTCTCCCCAGTAGGACAATAGGGTCTGATGCAACATCTCTCCAACTGGCTCGGCGTAATCGTTTTTATCAATCCGCTTCTGAAGCATATCGGCAGTGACTTGGCTGGTGTTCAGAACGAGGGCACTGTAATCCCCCGCAACTATCGTGTGGGTCACAATATCTCCACCCACGGAGGGAGATGTAAAAGTCAGTTGGAGCGTTTGATCCGTACCCATTCCAATGGATGGGCCGCTGGCGGTGATCGCACCGTCTATCTTTAATTTTGGCTGTAGACGAACCAAATACGCCGGCAGCGATGTGGCAAACCGTTGTGTGAAACTGTCGATGAGAGCCTGATCCGATGGGGTGGCAGGATCATACGAGAGGGTGATCCGTTTTCCGGCCAATTGAGCCAAAGTGGCAGTGTAAGTCAATTCGGGACCTAAGAAAGGATCGGTGGTCAATTCAAAGGTTAGTTTGTAACGCAGGGTATCGGGGACTTGCGAATAGGACATGCCCCTAACGATGGTCTTATACGGCAATGATCCGGCAAGAAAAGGAAGACTGTTTACTAGGATTGTTTTTGTCCCTAACACGTCTCCCACAGTCGCCGTAGGATGATTTTGAGTGATGAAACCTTGAAGCTGGTTTTGATAGTTCGTCTGGGTTGTTTCAACCAGATTGGCATCAATCCTTGTCACAGAAGAGTTTTCAGTATCAACAAGGGCCGTTGACTGCACTTGATTGAGCAACCCCTGCCCATCAAAAGGCACGGCCTGCTGTAAACCAATTCCCGAAGTAAACGCATGTTGCTTAAAGCTGGCGTCCATGGGAATCCATGTTTTTGCGCTTTGGTCGCGCATCGTTCCCCTGTAATTCCCATAAGGAACATAGGCTTCGACCCAAACATGCTCCATCCGGGCCGCGACAATTTTGCCGCCAGAAATAACGCCCGATACCGGTGTTCCTCCACTGGCAATGAAATTAACAGCCGCCCTTTCATCCGTAAATCCACCCACCCAATTCATCACCCTGTCAATCGGCACCTCAATCGTCCCCATCACGTAACGGGCCGAAAGGTCAGATGTCCTAAGCAGGGCAATCAAGAGCGAGGCCGTATCCATGTCATTGCACTGCTTCGTCAGCAGACAATGATTTGCCCCCTGAATGGAGCCGTAGGTCGGCACAAAGTCGATATTGTTGCGGACATAGTTATAAATCTTAACCGGGTTGTTATCGAGGCTCTTCGCTAAGGCTTTGATCTCTTGTGTAAATTGTACCTCGATGGTCTCGGCCAGGTCTTGATGGGTTGGAAGGTCGGGGGAAGGGGCCTGGGCCAACATCAACGCCGATAGATCACCATTGAAGGCCAATTGGATCGGGTTGTGAAATTCAGAAAAATCTTTCTTGTCCGTCCGTGGCGTCTTCTCTTTCACCTTCGGCGTCCGATGCGGCAGATTGTTCGGATCAAGCGGCGTGTGGCGAGGCCCCTTCACCGTTTTGTTCAGGTGCAGTTGGGCATCCTTAATCCGTTGTTGCAGGAGATTCTGGGGATTTGTTGGTAATCCTTTTTCCGTGGACTGGAACGTA
>SBBA01000177.1 GCA_005239925.1 Candidatus Troglogloeales bacterium
TATCATGGCAGAAAAAGTAAAAAAGAAAAGCACCACTAAAAGCAGTGTCACCACAAAAAAAGTGAGCGGCGGAACCGACCTCGTCATCGTCGAGTCCCCTACCAAGGCCAAGACATTGACAAAATATCTGGGAAAGAAATTTCGCGTGATGGCCTCTGTAGGACATATCCGCGACCTTCCCAAGTCAAAGCTTGGCATCGATATCGAAAACGGGTTTAAGCCAGAATATATCCCTATCAAAGGAAAGGCCAAGGTCATTGCCGAAATCAAAAAGGCCGCGGCAACAGCCAACAAAATTTATCTTGCGCCCGACCCTGATCGTGAAGGAGAGGCTATTGCCTGGCATATCGCAGAAGAGCTGAAGTCAGATAACCTGCTGCGTGTCTTCATGCACGAGATCACGGAAAAAGGGGTGAGACAGGCATTCGCTGAGCCGTCGGTCATCGATATTAAAAAGGTGAATGCACAGCAGGCGCGGCGTGTGCTGGATCGGATCGTCGGATATAAAATCAGCCCGCTGCTTTGGCAAAAGGTGCGCCGTGGGTTATCCGCAGGACGGGTGCAGTCCGTCGCTGTTCGTTTGATCTGCGAACGAGAGGCGGAGGTTTTGGCCTTTGTCCCCAAGGAATACTGGAGCATTGAGGCAAAACTTCAGGCCAAGAATCCCCCGACGTTTATAGCCTCTCTGGTGCAACAAAATGGGGAGGCGATTGAGATTTCCAATCAGGAGGCCTCGCAGGCGATATTAGACGCGATCACCAATCAACCCTTTTCCGTTTCCAGGATCGAGGTGAAGGAGAGAAAGAAAAACCCGGCGGCGCCCTTCACCACCTCGACACTGCAACAGGAGGCCGCCCATAAGCTCAACTTTACATCAAAGAAAACAATGGCCATCGCCCAGCAACTGTATGAAGGAATTCAAGTGGGCCAGGAAGGGGCCGTCGGATTGATCACGTATATGAGAACAGACTCGGTTCGTATCTCACCCGATTTTCAGATGGAGACATTGCAGCATATCGAAGAAAAATACGGGAGAGACTATCGCCCCGCGACCCCATTTATCTACAAAAGTAAAAAGCGGGCGCAGGAGGCGCATGAGGCGATTCGTCCTACGGCAGTGCTGCGTGAACCGGATCGGATATCCAATGATCTGACACGGGAACAATACCAACTGTATAAACTGATCTACAACCGTTTCGTCGCCAGTCAAATGAATCCAGCCATACTGGATGTCACTCGGGTTGATATCACCGTGGCAAATTACACGTTCCGGACAACTGGATCGGTCGTTAAATTTCCGGGATTTACGGCTGTCTATCTGGAGAATCAGGAAAAGAAAGGCGTGACGACGTCTGCGGAAGAAGAGGGGGATGAGGGCTTAGAAGGAGAAAAGCGGCTGCCAAGGTTAGAGGTGGGCGAGTCGTTACAGTGTCTCCTGCTCGATCCCAAGCAGCATTTTACCCAACCACCGCCCCGTTTTAATGAGGCCTCCCTGGTACGCAGTCTGGAGGAGTCCGGGATTGGTCGTCCCAGCACCTATGCCGCCATTATTACAACCATTCAGGACCGGAAATATGTCGAGAAAAAGGAAAGCCGGTTTTACCCGACGGAGTTGGGAGAGGTGGTGAATAAGCTGCTGGTCGCCCATTTTGCCGACGTGGTGGACGTGGAATTTACGGCGCGGATGGAGGATGGTCTGGACCAGGTGGAGGAAGGAGAGGCCGACTGGGTGGACACGGTTTCGCAATTTTATGGGACGTTTGCCAAGTCTCTGGAGAAGGCCGAGGTGGTGATGCCTAACGTAAAACGAGAAGAGACCCCCACCGACTTGGTCTGTGAAAAGTGTAGCAAGCCGATGGTCATCAAATGGGGACGCTTCGGAAAGTTCCTGGCCTGTACCGGCTATCCGGAGTGTAAGACCACCATGGAATACAACCAGGCCGAAGGAAAGGATAGTCCGGTTGTGCCCATTGCCCCGGAGGTCACCAGTGAGATATGCGACAAGTGCGGAAAGGCCATGGCGATTAAAACAGGCCGTTTTGGGCGGTTTTTAGCCTGCATCGGTTACCCGGATTGTAAGGGTACTAAGCCGATTACAACGGGTGTGTCGTGTCCGGAGCAGGGTTGTACTGGCAAGTTGGCTGAAAAGCAGACCAAGGGGAGAAAACTTTTTTACAGTTGTACCCGTTATCCCGACTGTAAATTTGCCATTTGGGATAAACCGGTGGCGCGTCCCTGCCCGTTATGTCATGTCCCGTTCCTGGTCGAAAAATTTCGCGCCGGGGGAAGCTCTATTGTCTGCCGAATCAAGGAATGCGGCTATAAAGAGACGCCTGAAAGCGCCGCGACACTTTCTTGAGCTACGACTGCATGAGCTAAGTTGCTTATTCTAATTTGCCTTCAAGATGAGGCTATCTGTTGGCGTTTTGAACACTCCTTTACACTTTAATTTCTGTCATTCCGATGTGCTTCCAACCGAAATCGTGCGGGAAAGGGTGCTGGCTTGGATCTCTTCATCGTAAAGCAATTGGTTGAATTGCAAGGGGGTACCCTCCATGTTCAAAGCCTCCCCGGTCAGGGTAGTGAGTTTATTGTGAATTTTCCAACATCTTCTCCATAAGTGTATCCAATTGGATAACAATTGTTATCCAATTAGATACACTTTCTCATTAGAACATCGCTCGTCGTATCTGATTTTCTTTCCCCAATAAAAAAAAAGTTAAAGCCACTATTCCCTTGTGAATAAAGGAGATTGTCAATTCTTGTCTATGTAAAAGTCAACTTGATTCTATTGTTGGCACGCTTCTCGCTATATGTATTGGCGAGCCGGTGAGAATGGACTCGCCGATTTAGATGGGGTCATGAATGGCTGCTTGATACCCTGTTCTAAAAAGTGTGCAGCGATTGAAAGGAGAAACAAACATGGCTAAAAAAGCTTTATTGGTTGGTATCAATGATTATGCTCCAGTTGGGCCAGGTGGCCCGGATCTGGGGGGATGCCTTAACGATGTGAAAAATATGGCCGGAACCCTAGATATGCTTGGCATTGTTCCTGCTAAACCGGGATCAATGAAAATTATCACTAATGCCGCAGCTACAAAGGCAGCCATTCTGAACGGACTCAAATGGTTGGTCACGGGTGCGAAAAAATGTGACGTACTCATTTTTCACTACTCAGGACATGGTTCACAGATTGCCGATGTTAGTGGTGACGAGATAGATGGGAAAGATGAAACCATCTGTCCACATGATTTTGCCACTGCTGGGATGATCAAAGACGATGATCTTTCCGCCATTTTCAAGACATTGGCGCCAGGGGTGAATCTGGATGTTATTCTGGACTCTTGCCACTCAGGTACGGGAACGCGGGAACTTGATGCATTAGCCGCAGTACCGGAGGGACAGAAGGTAACCTATCGCTATATCGAACCTCCTTTGGATTATGGTTTTTTCTTAGACTCTAATACAAAGATCAGAGTACGAGGTCTTATGAAGCCAGAGAAAAAGGATGTGGCCATTGCCCCAGGGTTAAACCATGTGTTATGGGCGGGGTGCCGCGACAATCAAACTTCGGCTGAGGCTATGATTGGTGGTATAAAACAGGGGGTCCTTACCTATTCCTTCTGTAAGACACTGAGAGCTGCAGGAACTGGGATCACGCGCCAGAAGTTGGATGCACTGGTGCGTGCTCAAGTTAAGAGCATGGGTTACGGCCAAATTCCCCAGCTCGAAGGGACTCCTGCGTCCATCGCAGAGAAGGTGTTCACGTAATTAACTTGGCCCAACAACTGGAGCCTGCCATAGAATTCTACAGGCATCTACATGTTGATTAGGGTCATTTGAGTCTCATCCCACACTTAAAATGTGGAGCGAAAGCTTGCTATATAAGGGTGGGGTGAGGCTCAAACAGTTAAAAAAACGGGCCTTTACAGGCTAAAAGAAACTCTTCTTATTGCTTTTTTCCTTGTCTTATGGTTTCTTGGTGTCTTGGCATTATCCAGAGACGAGGAGAGAACATGAAACAACTGAAATCTAGCGACCTTTTTCAGGAGGCCCAGAAATATCTAGTAGGGGGGGTAAACTCGCCGGTGCGGGCTTTTAAATCGGTCGGCGGCGACCCCATCTTTATCAAACGAGCCAAGGGATCCCGCCTGACCGATTGCGATGGAAATCGGTTTATCGACTACGTCATGTCGTGGGGGGCACTGATTCTGGGCCATGCCGATCCTGCCGTCACCGAGGCCATTTGCAAGGTAGCCACATTGGGCACCAGCTTTGGCGCACCCACACAGCAGGAAATCACACTGGCAAAATTGGTGCAGTTGGCCTTTCCTACGATGGAACGGGTTCGATTTGTCAATTCCGGGACCGAGGCTACGATGAGTGCCATTCGACTGGCACGTGGATATACCTCCCGCAACAAAATCATTAAGTTTGAAGGATGCTATCACGGCCACGGTGATTCGCTTCTTGTGAAGGCCGGTTCAGGGGCTACCACGTTAGGGATTCCCGATTCCGCGGGCATTCCCCCTGATCTCGCCCGTGATACGATTGTTTTGCCCTTTAATGATCTGGCCGCTGTCAGAAAGACCGTCGAGCAGGAGGGGAATCAGATTGCCTGTGTGATTGTGGAACCGGTGCCGGGGAATATGGGAACGATTTTGCCCTTCGACGGCTTTCTTCCAGGCCTACGGGAACTTACCCGGCCGTTTGGGATTGTACTGATCTTTGATGAGGTGATGAGCGGGTTTCGTGCACTGTATGGCGGTGCACAGACCCATTACGGGGTTCGTCCCGATCTCACCTGTTTGGGAAAGGTGATTGGCGGTGGACTTCCGGTGGGGGCCTACGGTGGAAGGCGAGAGATTATGGAGACGGTTGCACCGCTGGGGCCGGTCTATCAGGCCGGAACGCTTTCCGGAAATCCACTGGCCATGGCAGCGGGTATTTGTACCTTGACTCAGTTACAAGACCCCAAAAACTATGAACAACTCGAAGCCCGGTCAGCCCTACTGGAAAAAGGCCTGTCAGATGCGGCGCAGGTCGCACGTATTCCGATTCAGATCAATCGGTTTGGCTCACAAATGACGCTCTTTTTCAATGAGTCAAAGGTGGTGGATTATCAAACTGCTTTACAATCGGATAAAAACCGATTTAAAAATTTCTTCCATTCTCTTTTGGAGCAAAGGATTTACTTTCCCCCCTCTCCATTTGAGGCGTTTTTTGTATCTATGGCGCATACAAAGGCCGATATTCAAAAGACCATTGCCGCAGCGGCGGCTGCCTTCAAAAAAATGCAAGGTTGAATGCCCCTTAACAAAGGGGATAGGGGGTTGTGAAAGGGGTTATGAGCATCGTTGTGGTTGTCTATATCAAATCAGGAGACCCCCAGGCCCCCTTTTTTAAGGAAGAACTGACTCGCTAAATTTGTGGTTGCTCTGAGAAAAAGCGGGGAAGGTCTCGAATCGAAATCATTCCGATCAGATCTCGAATAGAGAGGATGCCGATCATCTTGCCTCCATCGGTTACTACAAGATGACGCACGCGCTGGGTTGCCATCATTTGGTTTGCCTCATGGAGCGAGGCCGTCAGGGGAATTTCGATAATCGGCGCGTTCATAATTACACCTACCGGGAGGGTGGCCGGAGGGGTATTGTAGGCAACAACCTTACGCACCAGATCGGCCTCCGTAATAATTCCGGCAGGCTCTCCATCGGAGGTGATAATAATCGAGCCGATCTTTTGCGTATCCATTGCCTTGGCCGCCTCTGTTACCGGGGTGGTATCCGGCATCGTGAAAAGGTTGCGGTGCGTCAGAACGGTCAATGGCTCAAAGACGTCTCTCATTCGAGCGAGAGGTCCTTCCGGATTTTCAAAAAAATGTCGAACCAGATCACGTACCGATATTAATCCTACGGTCTGACCCCTTTCGGTAACCACCAGGTGACGCACCCCGTTGAAGTACATGAGGTGGTTGGCATCGTCTATCGTTTTTTCAATATCAATTTCGATCAGTGGCGAATTCATAACAAAGCAGGCGGTGGTATCAAATGGGAGGTTGTTGGCGATGGCCTTTCGAACAAAGTCAGTCTCCGTGACAATACCCGAAAGCTTTTCATTGTCTTCGATGAAAACAGAACCAATCCTGTGACGCCGCATCAATCGGGCCGCATCGAATAGAGATGCCAATGAATCTACTTTTTTAATGTCGCGTTGTACTAAGCCTTTTAAGGACATGCCGCCTCCGTTTATAAACAGGCGCGATCATAACGAACTTGTTCTTTTTAAGTCAATCATTCTGGATTGGTGGATTAAGGTGAGGTGAGAAGAAGGTCGTATGACCCACCCAACCCGGCGGAGTGGGGGGCAACAGGGGAATGTTTCACATGCGCAAAAAGGGTTCCGGTTGTCTGAGCTGTAAACTTAATAGATGAGGCTAGTATCTTTCGATCATTTTTGGGACATTGGGTATTACAGTCGGCTGCGTAAATCTTGCCATCTGCATTATCGTTAGAACGTAGTTCCTGCCCCGCCGAATTATTGATGGTCAACAACGTATCGGCCCCGTTGGTGAGTTGATGGGTTTTCACCGTGTAGGTTCTTCCTGATACTACAGAAAATAGAACAATATCGGTATCTGAGAATGGATTTATTCCGGGTTGATAGAGGGTATGATGCTGCGAGACACCCAAAGTAAGCGGCGTCACTTCTCCATCGGGAAAGAACTCAATTTTTCTCTCTCGTAAAATGGTGTCAAAGGCGTTGATGTGTGCCGCATTCTGATTCATAAATTGAACGACAAACGATTCCATTGTTGCCGCCCCGGCCATCGTCGTAAAGGCCTTCCAAATTAAAGAAAAGTCAACGGTCGTGGCGGGATCATCGTCATTTGAGCGGGCATCAAAAAGATCCCATAATCCGCTGCCGATGGATGCCTCGCTGGTGGTATAGAAGGCAGGAATGGAGGGGGAAAAGGTTTCAATATTTAATGCCAGCCCCGTGCCTTTGGAGTTCGTATCAACAATGATGGGGCTGTTCAACACGGCAGAAGCAAAAAAAGTGGCCCACCCCTCTGACCAGGAAAGCCGAATATCCTGTTCATTATCCACAAAGTTATGGGGGCCGCCAGGTGAGTCGTCGTGGGCAAAACGGACGGCTACAAAATGGCCGTATTCATGCAACAGGATGGTGTCATCATACTCATCGGCATCCACGGGCAAGCCAGAGGCCCCTTCCTCTACCCCTCCCCCACGCACATAAATAGCATTTGAGGTGTCCTCATAAAATGTGCCGACGAGGCTTGCCGGCTCCCAATAGGCTGTAAGAAGGGGATATTTACATTTTCCTTCGGGAGGAGAGCCCGATTCTGGGCATAAACCGGCCTTTTGGGTAAATTCTCCGCCTCGTAAGAGGTTGTCCATGATATTAAATGCCCCACCGATTCCGAATGCCTCTTTTGTGTCTTTGTCTAGTGCAATCACGTTAGAGATAAGATGACCGTTTACGCTGTCATCTAGTGCCGGGCCGCTTACACTGAGTAAGTTCTTTGATTTGTCATTATTTAAGATTTTTATAGGGTGAGTACTGGCATCATCTGTTTTGGTAAGCACCGTTACATAGACGCCTCCGCGCCGTGCGGAATTATTAATATTGGTAAATTGGTATGATCCATCCTCCTCTGTAATACTGGAGGCCAGTACTGTAAATCCATCAATGGCAATAAGTTGGACAACGGCTCGCCGGATAGGCGTGTTAACAGACTCTCCTGGAATAAATCCGTTTTGATTAAAAGGTTTATCTTTATAAAAGGCAAAACCGGAAACACTAAAGTTAGTTCCCCCTGAAAAAGGGCTAACGACACCGACCTTTGCTGTTGCGCTAAAATCATTTGCCTTTGCGGAAACAATTACTACCCCGATCTTCTTACCTAAGACGACACCGTTAGTATCAATGGTTGCAATTTCAGTGTCATCCGAGGTCCAAGAAACCACAGGGTCTCCTCCTGTTGTTCCGACCGAGGTTAATCCGATGGCCGACATCTTTAACGTGCCATTTAGCACAATATTGGACTCTTGGGGAGAAATCGTAGCGGGCATGATAGGTAGAGAAGAAGCGGGATTATTCTTATCCGCGCTACATCCCAAGAGCAGCAGCATGAAAACTATACTTAATTGACGATAACATGTATTCATTTTCCTCTAAACTCAAGAATCGTTTCGTCTCCCTGTCTTCGCCGCAA
>SBBA01000204.1 GCA_005239925.1 Candidatus Troglogloeales bacterium
CAGCCGTCCGAGTTATGGAAGGAAACCGGGCGTTGGCAGCAATATGGCAAAGAGCTGGTCCGCCTTCGAGACCGACACGATCGCGATTTTTGTCTGGGCCCCACCCATGAAGAAGTCGTTACCGATCTGGTTCGTAAAGAAATTCGATCGTATCGCCAACTGCCGATCAACCTTTATCAAATTCAAACGAAGTTTCGAGATGAAATCCGCCCCCGCTTTGGTGTCATGCGAGGGCGCGAATTTATCATGAAAGACGCCTATAGCTTTGATGCTAATCTTGACGGCGCCAAAATAAATTATCAGAAAATGTATGATGCCTACTGCGCTATCTTCACCCGACTGGGTCTTCAATTTAGGCCAGTAGAAGCAGATACGGGGCTGATTGGCGGCGCTTCATCCCACGAGTTTATGGTGCTGGCCAAGACAGGGGAAGAGGCGATTATCGCCTGCACCACCTGTCAATACGCCGCCAATGTGGAGCGTGCCCCCTGCGCGGGGGGCGAACGGACCACTCCCGTTGGTCGCGGTGGGGATGCAATAGTCAGTACTTCAACCGTTCTGTCGATGGAGAAGGTGAAGACACCTGGACAGAAATCAGTCGAAGAAGTCAGTGCGTTTTTAAAAGTAAGCCCGCAGCAGCTCATTAAAACGCTGATTTATCTTGCCGACGACAAGCCGGTTGCCGTCCTGGTGCGCGGGGATCATCAGGTCAATGAGATTAAGTTAAGGAAGGCATTGAATGCGGCTTTTGTTACCCTGGCCTCCGCAAACGAGATCGTCAAGCTCACGGGGGCACCGTGTGGATTTTCTGGCCCGATTGGACTTTCAGGCATTGAGATTATCGGAGATCATGCTATCCATGGCGCCACGGATATGGTAATCGGCGCCAATGAGGCCGACACGCATTACATCCATTTGAATATAGATCGTGATGTTCAGGTGGCCCGTTACGCCGATCTTCGGAATGCCCAGGAGGGAGACCCCTGCCCGCAATGTGGCAAGCCAGTTTTCATTGACCGCGGCATTGAGGTGGGACATGTTTTTCTGTTGGGATCAAAATACAGCAAAGAAATGAAGGCAACCTTTTTAGACGAGAAGGGAGAGGAGCAGCTTTTTGAAATGGGTTGTTATGGCATCGGCATCTCCCGAATCATGGCTGCGTCCATTGAGCAAAACTACGATGACAAGGGGATTGTCTGGCCGGCCGCCATGGCGCCGTTTGTCTTTCATCTTGTGCCGGTTCAGGATCAGTCCGAACAGGTCATGGGTATAGCGAAACAGATTTATGCCGACTTGATGGCCAAAGGGATGTCGGTTCTTTTTGATGATCGGCAGGAGCGGCCCGGTGTAAAGTTTCATGACGCCGATCTTCTGGGCGCCCCCTATCAGATTGTTATTGGCGAGAAGAATTTGAAGCAAGGGTTTATCGAGGTGAAGGAACGAAAGACCGGTGTGGCGACGCGAATTAGTGTTGAACAGGCCATTGAACACTTATTCCAATTATCGGTATCCTCACAACAAAAGGCGAACGGGTGAAGAAGTCGACGCTGACAAAAATTACCTTAGAAAAAGGGGTCGATCTCTCGGCGTTATATGGAACCCATGATCATCATATTCAACTATTGGAAAAGGCCTTTGGTGTGAAGATTGGGGGAAGGGGCGAGCATCTTATTATCGAAGGGGACGAAGACAGCGTGTCCCATGTCGAGAAGGCGATTCTTGATCTTGCCGCTTTGTCAAGGGAAGGGTTTCGATTGACCTCGGACGACGTAATCTACGCGATCCGTGCGGCGAAACAGAATCGCCCCATCTTCTCCGAGGAAGGCCCTCGTCAAGAGACAATTCCTATCTTTGGTAAGAAAAAGTTTATCGTAGCCAAATCGGTTACACAGCAGCTCTATATTGATGCCATTCGAACGAATGATATGGTCGTCGGGATTGGATCGGCAGGAACAGGCAAGACCTATTTGGCGATGGCCATGGCCATTTCTGCGCTCATCAATAAAGAAGTGCACCGGATTATTCTGGCCCGTCCTGCAGTGGAAGCAGGTGAGAAATTGGGATTTCTTCCCGGCGACATGATGGAAAAGGTGAATCCTTACTTGAGGCCCTTATACGATGCCCTCTTCGATATGATGGAGATGGATCAGGCCCATCGGCTGGTGGAACGCGGTGATATTGAGATTGCCCCGTTGGCCTTTATGCGAGGACGGACGCTCAATAACGCGTTTATTGTTTTGGACGAGGCCCAGAACACCACTCAGGAACAGATGAAGATGTTTCTGACGCGGATGGGCTTTCACTCCAAGGTGGTGATTACCGGGGATATTACGCAAACCGATCTTCCTATTGGGCGCGCATCGGGGTTGGTTCAAATCCAGGCCATTCTGAAGGATATTTCGGGAATACAATTTGTTTATTTTACGGAAAAGGATGTGGTGCGGCACAGCCTGGTTCAGGAAATTATAAAGGCGTATGACCGCTCCTCACAAAAAAAAGAGAAGGGTGGAAGTCACCATACAAAATAGGCAGAGAAAATATCCCCTGGATAAGAAAAAGATACACGATTGGGCCGCTGCTATACTAACGTTTCAGGGCCAGCAGGACGTGGAACTGGGGATTGTCTTTGTGAATGATCGGGTGATCCGGCGGTATAATCAGCAATATCGTGGCAAAGATGCCCCGACCGACGTTCTTTCCTTTTCAATGACGGAAGGAGCTGCTGTATTGGGTCGGCCTTTATTAGGCGATATTATGATCTCGCTAGAAAGGGCGGATAAAGAGGCCCATCGCTTCGGAAGAGAGTTTACCGGACAGGTGCTTTTTTTATTGATTCATGGCATTCTACACCTCTTAGGATATGACCATGAACGATCCCATAGTGATGAGATCAAGATGCAACGACAGGAAAAACGATTGCTCCAGTATTTAGGGGCGGTTTGAAATTCAATCAATAACTATATAACTGTGCATAAATAAATGGACATGTTTGATTTGTCATTCCCGAATGTTTCTATCGGGAATCCAGTGACCCTCTCCCTAACCCTCTCCCGCTTGCGGGGGAGGGAAGGGTGGGGGGATTCCGGCTTAAACATTGCCGGTCGGGACGCCGACTGCGGAATGACGACGTTTATGAGTATGATTCCTCAATGAGTAAATTATGCACAGCTATATATCTGTAAAAAGGAGGGCGCCATGAAGAAAGTCATATTTTCTATGATTGGTCTTTTATTGATGGGTGTTGTTAGTGCACAAGCGGCTGGCTTGGAACTCATTAAGGAGGTCTTTCAAGAGGTGGAGGTCAAAGGGCCGGACGGCAAAATAGAAAAAAAGATGGTGCTTGCGGATACGGTTGTTCCGGGCACAGAGATCTTTTATGTTATCACCTATAAAAATAAAGGAGACAAGCCAGCCGAGAAGGTTGTGATTACCAATCCAATTCCAAAAGAATTGGATTATATCTCTGCCTCTGAAGAAAAATCGGGGGCCGCCATTGATGTCTCGGTGGATGAAGGAAAGATTTATAATAAACTGGAACGTCTTAATATAACCGGTTCGGATGGGAAGGTGCGTTCTGCGCGGGCTGCGGACGTGACGCATGTGCGTTGGACGCTCCCCTCTAACGTAGGGGCGGGACAGGAAGGCAAGGTTTCCTTTAAGGCAAGGCTTAAATAATGGTTTGTTATTGTAGGGGATAAATATGGGGAAGGGAGAAGGCATGGCAGAGGAATCGTCCGTACGCAATGAGAGGTTAAAAAGGGTTCTTACCTGGGTGGCTGTTGCAGGGGGTATTGGGGTCTTAGGCTTTTTATTGATTTATGCCCCCAATGAAAGTAGCCAATCAAGGGAACCGATGTCTCAGCCGGTTAGCGATGTGAAGAAGGATGGCGCACCCAAGGCGCCCCCGAATGTAAAGGATTTGGACACCCTGGAATTTTTTTCTGATGAGGGTCAGGAACATGTTCCCGATGGAACGAAGGTCATTTATAAAACTAGTCCACCCACTTCGGGCCGTCATTATGCCCGGTGGCTTCCTCCTGGGGTTTATGAAATGGAGAAGGCCACCCCTGAGCTTCTTGTTCATAATCTGGAACATGGCAACGTGGTGATCTATTTTGATCGGGATCAATTGCCGAAGCAGGATTTGGACACCCTTTTGGAATTGCCTAAAAAATATCCCGGCCAGTGGGATGGTGTGGTATTGGTGAATCAAAAGGGGAGTGCCTCCCCCCTTATTTTCACGGCCTGGCGTGCGAAGATGCCATTAAACGGGTATGACACAAAAAAGGCCGATCAATTCTTAGATGCCTTTCGAGGCCGAGGCCCGGAACACCCGGTGAGATAAAGACGCACAAGTGTATCGCGTTATATGATCAAACTGAACCTTTTAACCTGCTTTCCCGACAAAGACCTCTTCTAAAATGCCGCTCTGGGTAATGTCCTGGGTTGTTCCTGTTGCCACTACTTTTCCCTTATCTAAAACGCAGCCACAGGTGGCAATGTCCAGCAATGACTTGATGTTGTGTTCCACAACCATAATCGCCGTTTTGTGCCTCTGATTTATTTCGTGAATTTTGGCAAAAACTTCTTTAACGATTTTGGGCGCGAGCCCTAGAGAAGGCTCATCCAGCAGCAAGACCTTGGGGTTAATCATGAGGCCTCTTGCCAAGGCAACCATTTGCTGCTGCCCGCCGGAAAGAACACCCGCATTTGATTTTCTCTTTTGCTGTAATATTGGAAAAGTGTCCATCACCTCTGCGATACGCCTTTTTGTCTCTTGTTTATTCCCAACGATAAACCCGCCAATCTCCAAATTTTCTTCAACCGTCAAGTGACTAAAAACACGCCTCCCCTGTGGAACAAAGGCAATCCCCCTTTGTACCACTTCGTAGGAAATGGGCTTCATCTCTTCTTTATGCCAGAAGATTTTTCCGGAATGAATTGGGACTAAACCAAAGATCGTCTTTAATATGGTGGATTTTCCCGCGCCATTGGGCCCCATCAA
>SBBA01000247.1 GCA_005239925.1 Candidatus Troglogloeales bacterium
GGGGACTCGACGATGACGAGGTCGGTTCCGCCGCTCACTTTTTTTGTGGTGACACTGCTTTTAGTGGTGCTTTTCTTTTTTACTTTTTCTGCCATGATATATTCCCTTACACACGCGTATAATTCTGCCCAACGGATTGACGAATAATGCCTTTTAGTTCCAGTTCCAAAAGCCGCGAGGAAACATGCGCCGGCTCTAATGAGGACTCTTCTATAATCCTATCAATATGCTTTGGCTCTGTGGAGAGGAGCCCATAAAGCGCCGCTTCCTCTCCGGAGAGAACAGGGGCCGGTGGCTGGATAACCGGCGCTACTTTTTTCTGCTCCACCTGCGGAATCAATTCATTAATAATATCCTGGACGTTTTCAACCAGCTTGGCGCCCGATTGAAGCAAATAATGGGTGCCATGCGAGGTTTCAGCAAAGATTGATCCCGGAATGGCGAAGACCTCTCTGTTTTGTTCCAATGCAAACCGCGCGGTAATTAAAGCACCGCTTTTTTGTGAGGCCTCAATGACCACGCAACCCAATGAAAGCCCGCTGATGGTCCGGTTCCGTTGTGGAAAGTGGTGTGGCTCCGGTGTCGCGCCCATTGGAAATTCCGAAAAGATTATACCTTGTTCCATGACCTGATCATATAACTTTCGATGCTCTGGCGGATAGATGCGATCAATGCCGCATCCCATCACGGCAATCGTTCTCCCGTTGGCGGTCAGGGCCGATTGATGTGCCACCGAATCAATGCCACGGGCAAAACCACTCACCACTGTCATGCCCGCCTGCGCCAGTCCGCCTGCAATCTGCTCGGTAACCGATCGGCCATAAGAGGTTATATTGCGCGTCCCCACAATTGCAACCGGATATGAATCGGACCCTATTTTTGTCCCCTTGGCATAGAGGACTAAAGGCGGATCATCCACCGCTGCCAACAGGGAGGGGTAATCGGGATCGGTTAGGCCCAACAACGTTATGCCCGCCTTTTCGATTTTCTCCATCTCCCGTTTAACATCGTCATAGCCGTTGAACGTGAGAATGTTTTTTGCCACATTTTCGGAAATCCCGTCAATGGCCCAAAGCGCCTCTTCGTTGGCTGCGAAAACAGCCTCAGGGGTTTTAAAGGCTTCTATTAGTCGTTTTGATAAAACCCCACCCACACCATAAACCCGTTTTAACGCCAGCCAGTGAAGGGCCTGTTCTATGGCCATCTTAAGGCCTCCTTAAATTCGGAAACCTGTTCGGAGAGCTTCGAGAGAAAGAAGGCATCTTTCGAGGCCGTTTCTATTGTTTTAACCAGTGCAGATCCCACAATAATACCATCTGCTCCGGTGAGATGAGCAACCGCTCTTGCCTGCGCATAATCAGAGATACCAAATCCCACCGCAACCGGCATTTTTGTGAGGGATTTGATCTTACTAACTTGTTCCACTACGGAATTTGTCTCTTGAAGTGGTGCACCAGTTGTTCCAGTCAGGGTAACATAATAAATAAAGCCCGATGCCGCTTTCACAATTTTTTTCATTCGAGAAGGCGATGTTGTAGGGGCAATCAGAAAAATTAGATTAATCCGATACCGCCGACTGAGCGCCAAGTACGCTTCTGCCTCTTCGAGTGGCATGTCGGGTATGATGACGCCGTCAATCCCTACCGCTCGGCCCTTCTTGAAAAATAACTCGACGCCCATCGCATGAATCGGGTTTAAATAGGTCATGAGCAGGATCGGTATCTGGGTTTGTTTGCGAAGCGCAGACACCGTCTCTATGACCGATTTTAACGTAACGCCCTTTTCCAGTGCACGTTCTGATGCCTTTTGAATGGTAGGCCCGTCGGCCACGGGATCAGAGAAGGGGACACCCAACTCGATCATATCGGCTCCCGCCTTTTCGATTTCAAGAACGATCTTTTCTGTTGTTGAAAGGTTTGGATCACCAGCCATTACATAGGCAATCAGAACCGTCTCGTGTTTAGCGTCTGAGCGCTGAAATGTTTCTTGAATACGGCTCAATCGAGCACCTCTTCACTGGTAATCTGATCAATATCTTTATCCCCTCGACCTGAAAGGTTTAGAATGACAATTTGTCTTGAGTCAAACGAGGAGGCAATCTCCATCAGGTAGGCAATGGCATGGGACGATTCCAATGCAGGTAATATTCCCTCGGTACGGGCAAGAAGCCGAAAGGCACGAAGGGCCGCCTCATCCGTTGCATGGCTGTATTCAATGCGCTTTTTGTCCCGATAGTAGCTATGCTCCGGTCCTATCGCGGCATAGTCCAATCCGGCTGAAACAGAATGGGTCTCTTGAATTTGCCCATGCGGGTCTTGAAGCAGCGTCGTCATTGTGCCATGTAAAACGCCGATCGATCCCGTTGCCATTCGCGCGGCATGTTTTCCACTGGCAATCCCCATTCCGCCCGCTTCTACGCCAATCATGCGAATTGATTTATTGGAAAGAAAGGGATGGAAAAGCCCAATGGCGTTACTGCCGCCGCCAACGCAGGCAATGAGGCAATCGGGCAGGCGGCCTTCTGCCTTTAGAATTTGCTGATGGGCCTCCAGGCCAATCACCGATTGAAAATCGCGGATCATCATTGGGTACGGGTGCGGGCCTAACACGGAACCCAGGATATAATGGGTATTGGCGACGTTGGTCGTCCAGTCGCGCATCGCCGCGTTGATGGCGTCTTTTAAGGTCTTGCTCCCCTCGGACACGCCAACAACCTCAGCCCCAAGATGCTCCATGCGGGTGACATTCGGTTTTTGTCGGGTCTTGTCCACTTCGCCCATGTAAATTTTACATTCGAGATTAAATTTGGCCGCAACAGTGGCCACGGCCACCCCGTGCTGTCCAGCGCCGGTTTCGGCGATCACCCGTTTCTTTCCCATCTGTCGGGTGAGTAAAACCTGTCCCATCGTATTATTGATCTTGTGGGCGCCGGTATGACAGAGGTCTTCCCGTTTGAGGTAAATCTTTGGGCCTCTTAATGCCTCGGTCAGTCTTTTGGCAAAATAGAGCGGCGTCGGGCGACCAACATAATTTTTCAGGGCATTGGCAAGCTCTCTTTTAAATTTCGGATTTTCTTTAGAAGAAAGATAGGCCGCTTCCAGTTCCACCAAGGCCGACATCAATGTCTCAGGGACGTAACGCCCGCCGTAGGGGCCAAACCGTCCTTTTTTATTGGGAAGTGATGTCATAGTGCCTTCGCCATTTCAATAAACCGTTTCAGCTTTACTTTATCTTTTCTTCCCTTTTCGCTTTCGACCCCACTGCAAACATCTACCGCATAAGGGCGTACTGTCTCAATCGCTTCCTGTAAATTTGTAAGGGTTAACCCTCCCGCCAAGATAACCCTTCCCCATTTTTTGGCAGGCAGGACCCACGCCCATTCATAGGATGCGCCACTCTCTTTGGAGCGGTCGAAAAGGGTGGCCCGTGCAGCAAAGGGGCGATCATTTGAAATGCCATTTTTTGGATCAATCGTCACAACCTGTATGGCCCGTTCTGAAAAGGCCTCCACGGTCTCTCTTGTAAATACGCCATGAAACTGAATCAGGTCAATACCGCAGGTTTCAATGGTCTCACGAATCTCGGACGGGTTTCCTTCTGTAAACACCCCTACGGTTGTGATAAATGGGGGAAGTGCAGAGATAATCTTTTGGGCCTCTGTTTTACCAATATACCGTGGTGATGCTTTGGCAAAAATAAACCCCAGTGCATCGGCGCCATACTTGATGGCGGCTTCTGCATCCGCAAGGTTGGTGATACCGCAAACCTTGACTTTCAATCACTCCCCCATCTTTTAAAAAGACAGATAACGGTAAAAAGAGGCCGCAACCGTTTGCCGATCGGACAAGGAAAGCGCACCTATCTTCTTAAGAATTAACCGATTGTCCAGGGTAAAGAGTTTTAGGCGGACAAGGCAGGCTGACGGAAGCCCGGTAGATGTTCCGGTTTGAATAAAAGTGCACCCTGGCCATAGGGTATGCGATTGCATCGTAATCATTGCCAGGACCGTATGACCGTTTTTATTGAACAACTGCTGGCTTATCACCAGTGCCGGTCTCTTTTTTGCTCCCAGTTTTTCTGTAAAGGAAAAAGGGACAACCACAATGTCCCACGACTCATAAATTCCGGAAGGCTTTTTCATCCTCTTCGGTGCTCCACTCATCTACCGTACTGGATAAGGCTGCATGAAATGCGGCATCGAACGGCTCAATATGCCGAAGGGTGACCTGCTCCTCGCCCGGTTCATAGACAATAAAGTCACCCGCCTTAACACCAATCATTTCACGGATCTTCCGGGGAAGTGTTATCTGGCCCTTTTGGGAAAGCCGACTTGTTTGCATATCACACCTCCTTGCATTCTTTACGGTAAAGCAACTTTATAGTCATTTATAAAGATTGTCAATTAGATTGCAACTGTCCTTAGGACGCCTCTAAAAACCCATCACAGAGACGTTCTTCTCTCGCAACCATTACGTAAATTCTAAAAGCATTCTTCGATCATCTTCATAAGAAGCCTGCTCTAACGCACCTGTGAAATATTCCCAAGATGCTTCGCTAACTCTAATAACCCAACCTTGTTCTTTATAACCTCTTGTTCCATTGTCATCTGACACGTCCTTCTTTGTTCATTGCTACTTTATCAGAAATGTCAGGCCAAGTATAAACTATTACAATTAAGCGTAACCTGCCTCATTTGTTTACTTCCACACATTCCGTGGGTTTTCTTGAAAAGAATTTATTTGGGTTCGTAAAGTTTGTGGGTTTTGTAGGTCCAAAATTGACTGATCTCCCTTAAATTTGATACATTATGAATAGAAACAGGGCTTTCTCTCTTTGTGAATTTCGAACTGAACTTGGAACCCCTAGATGGCATGGATGCTGTGGGATGGGAAGCCGACAATCCCGGAAAGGTCAAGATTTCTCGGATATACAACCTGCTTGTGCGTTATTCTGTTTGCAGCCTCGCTGACGTTCGCCGCCGATCCCCCATCGGAATCTACTGAAGAAAAAATCTCTGATACCACCACTCAACGCAAAAAAAACGTCATTAAAACGCCGGCTGCCCCTAAGCACCGAAAAAAACGCGTCGTTAAGAAGCGTTTCGTTAAAAAACCGTCCGTTTCCACTCAGCGTAAAAAATCGGATGTTGAAGTGGTACCTCCTCTGACGAATCGCCAAGAACCTGCTGTCATGGTATCGTCGGAACCCACAGATCACAAGAAAATCAATGGCCGTTCCCTTAATGGTCGCTCCACTAATGGCCGCGTCTCCACTGGGCGATCCCATCGGGCCTCTCCTGTAATTCAGTCGCAAGAAGGCGAAGAGTCCCTTTCCGGGACCAAGTCGGCACAATCCGTGATCGATCTGGATGACTCTCCCCCATTAAATCTTGTGGTTACACCGTGGCTTGCCTTTGGCGCAAAACTAAGCGCCAGTTTGGAAAGGTTTGAAGACAGAGACCTGCGCCATCGCAAGCAGGATGACGTTACCGGTTTAAAATCTCACATAGATATTGCGGCTTCTGCCGGCCCGTATAGAGATGTTTCGTTATTTTGGGAGACACGCCTTCAAAATCGCTCTCTTTTTCCAGAGGGTCCGGATAAAACCAAGAACGAGCACGAGACTAAAATCAGAAAGGCCTATCTTCTTTTTAAAGACTTCCCCAGTCCTTTCACGTATCTTCAGGTAGGGCGGCAAAGGTTCAAGGACGGCAGGGAATGGCTCTACGATAAAAACCTCGACGCGATTGCGCTTTTTGTTAATGGAGTCTTTATGGACATGGAATTATCGGTTAGCACCAATCTGATTGATCCAAAAGGCCCAGACGACGAGATTATAAATTATATCCTGTATGCAACCGACAATTCCTCGTTGAAGGATAAAATTGCATTCTACGGTATTGTAAGGCACGATGGTGCGCGTGGACAGTTGGATCCCCTTTTCCTGGGAGCTTCATGGAGGGGCCGATCTCTCAAGCGGCAGAAGTTTTGGTTCGATGCCGCCTCTGTTTTTGGGCATGATGGGCCTAAGAAGCTGATGGGATACGGGGTGGACATGGGATGGACATCCCGATTGAACCTTCCTGGTCGGCCTTCGCTGACACTAGGCTATGCCTTAGGTTCAGGGGACAAGAATCGGCGGGACGATTTGGATAGAAATTTCAGGCAGACCGGACTGCACGACAACACTGGAAAATTCAGTGGAAGAACGAAGTTTCAATATTATGGGCAGGTGTTCAACCCAGAGCTAAGTAACATGATTGTCTGGACCGGCGCGTGGGGCATCCTTCCCCAGAAGGAGACCGCAATTGATCTGGTCTACCATTACTATACACAGGTCTACAGGGCCAATAAGTTCAGAGACGTGCAAATCAATGAAAAACCTTCCGGCAAAGAAAGAGAACTAGGCCACGAAGTTGATTTAATTGCTGGAACCGGGATCACGCCAAACGTCGAAGTCACCTTAAGGACGGGTCTTTTCATGCCGGGACGGGCTTTCCTAAGAAAGAGCAACGCCTTTCTTGCAGAATTGGTCGTCCAGGTCCAATTCTAGGGAATACCGTTCCAATCTAAATAGCTTGAGGGTACCCCAAATCCCGCATATAGATTTTTCCATTTTTTAGGGTTGTGTCTTTTTATTTCTCTAGGGCACCTCTAAAACCTACCGCTTCCGGCTCAAATGCAAGGGCTACTACGCACAAGAACTGCAATAGTCACAGTGTACATGAGGATTCCGACCGTAGGCGTCGTCACACCCGCGCAACGCAGCCATTTTGGGCCGCGCAGTAGGTTTTTAGAGGCGCCCTCTACAACATTGATATAGCTTAGATTGCAACTTCATCCTTGACATAATTTTTAAAAAGGTGTAACAATCTCCAAACTGATCGAGTTTATTTGGTTGGCTGTCCATGTGTTATTTTTCTGCCCCGTATCGAAAAGGCGGTTGTTCGAGGATAGGGCCATGATGGAAAAGAGTCAAATAAAACTTAAAGAACGCAAAGTCTCCTTTACAGCGGCCGATGGACTCGAATGTAACCTCATTCATATCCAGGGGAACACGCCTCCGCATAAAGGGCCCGTGTTGCTGGTGCACGGGGCTGGGGTTCGGGCCAATATATTTCGTGCTCCCGTCAAGACGACCCTGGTGGACTACCTCCTCGCCAATGGTTACGACGTCTGGTTGGAAAACTGGCGCGCCAGTATTGATCTGCCTCCCACCGAATGGACGCTCGATCAGGCAGCGCTGTACGACCATCCCGAAGCGGTAAGGACGGTTGTTAAGGAAACTGGCACACAGGAAATCAAGGCCATCATCCATTGCCAGGGATCAACCAGCTTTATGATGTCGGCGGTGTCAGGCCTGATACCACAGGTTCAAACCATTGTAAGCAATGCCGTATCCCTTCATCCGGTGGTGCCTTTTCTATCACGGTTGAAATTAAACTATACCGTCCCTTTGGCCAATCTTTTTGTAAAATATCTTAATCCACAATGGGGCCTTCATAAGCCAAAAGAATTTGCGCCCCGGTTTCTCACCTGGCTCATTGACGCCATACATCACGAGTGTGACAACGGGGTTTGCAAACAGGTCAGTTTTAGCTATGGCAGTGGGTTCCCGGCATTGTGGCGTCATGAAAATCTTAACGAAGAAACCCACGAATGGCTTAAGCACGAGTTTGCGGCCTGCCCACTCCGCTTTTTCTCGCAAATGGCAAGGTGTGTCCACAAGGGGCATCTTATTTCAGTAGAGGGAAAGCCGGGGCTTCCTGAGGATTTTGTCGCACAACCGCCTAAAACCCGTGCACGATTGGCCTTTTTTGCAGGGAAAGAAAATTTATGCTTTCTGCCGGAGAGCCAGGAAAGAACATTCGATTATTTTAACGGCTTTAGAAAAAATTACCACTCTCTCCACCTATTAGCAGGCTATAGCCACCTGGATGTCTTTATGGGGAAAAATGCCGCCCAAGATGTCTTCCCGCTTATCCTGGAAGAGTTGAACAGACCGAATTGAAAAAAGGAGATGATCATGATGGGGAAAAAACGATTAGAGAAACAGAGGGGTCGATTTGCCCTTGTGGATGGCATTCCATTTGAGTTGCCGGTTCGGTCTGCAAAAACACCGGCCCTTATGGCTGTATTTACGATTGATGCCAATAAAGCAAAGGCACTGTTACCGGGTAACGAAGTGCATCCCTTTCGTATTTGGAATAAAGGGCTGCTCGTGATTACCGTTATTGATTATCGTGAAACGGTTATTGGGAAATACATTGAGTTTAGCATTGGTATCGCCTGCACCCATGGCGCGAGGCCTGCGCCGCGTCTGCTGCCGGCCATTTTCATGAAGCATTATGGCACCGGACAATATGTTTATGATCTGCCGGTCAGCAGCGAGATATCCGTCAAAGGGGGCAAGGGCATTTGGGGAATGCCCAAACACCAGGCCAATCTGAATTTTCTGATTGGCGAGGACCGTGTGAGTAGCCAGTATGACAAAGACGGGCAATTCCTGATGAAGATTGAGATAGAGCGCCCCAAAACGGCATGGCTCCCCTTAAGTATGAGCGGCGCGAATTACTGCCAGTTTCGCGGCATGTTGATGAAATCGTATGTCTACTTCAAGGGCAAACTGGGATTTGCCCTTTTCAAAAAAGGATCGGCGAAATTGACGCTGGGAGACCATCCGCGTATGCAGGCATTGAGAGAATTGGATATCAGTCCGGACCCGATTTTCTCCGGATTTTTCCCTGAAACAAATGGTTTGCTGGATGATTATTTTGAATGTTGGTTTACCCATTTCGATCGCCCTCCTCTAAAAAGCATGGAAGGGCTGGAAAGCGTTGTGGGCCTGGGCTTCAGCGAGGAGTGGTTAGAACCACCCAAGGCTAAGCCTGGAATGAATAGAGCAACAACATTATAAAAGTGAAGGCGGGCCGCCCTATTCGATAGCGCTGCCGTCACGTTAGTCACGTTATAGGAGGGTATCATGGCTACACTAAGTCACAATCCACACGGAGCACCACCAGAGGGATACACCGGAGCGAGACGCTCACTCATCCTAGCAGGGGGAGGGATGCGCTTGTCCTATCAGGCCGGGGCGATACGCGCCCTGCTTGAAGAAGGTCTTTGTTTTTCACATGTGGACAGCACCTCAGGGGGGTTACTCAATCATGCCATGTTATTTTCAGGCCTGTCGCCGGTGCAAATGTGTGATCGGTGGCGCACTTTAAACCCAAAGGACTTTGTGTCTTTTCTGCCTCTCGATCAATACCTTAAACTCGAAAACATACAAGCCATGGGAAGTGCGGATAACATTATTGATAAAGTGATTCCCCATCTTGGCATTGACATGGATAAAGTGAACGCCGTCGACAGCATGGAAGGCACCTTCAATGTTTGTAACTATACACACAAAGTCAATGAGGTGATTCACCACAAAGAAATGGATGTTGACTTTCTGGTCGCGGGAATGTCCTTGCCGGGGGTTTGGCCTCCCGTTAAAAAAGGCAATTTTCTTTATCATGATTCCGCATTCATGAGAAATGCAAACCTGATGGAGGCTGTCGTTCGTGGGGCCGAGGAGCTATGGCTGATATGGGTTTTGGGAAATACAAACGAGTATAAGGGTGGGTTCTTAGGTCTGTACGTTAACATGCTAGAGGTCAGCGCTAATGGCGCCCTGCATCAGGAATTTAAAATGATCGATGAGATCAACAGCCGAATTGCAAAGGGAGAGCAGGTTTATGGCCATACCCGGCCTATTGTTCTGCACCTCATTCGACCCGAGTATCCGCTTCCCCTCGATCCAGACCTTTACCTGGGCCGCACTGATAATGCAACACTAATCAATATGGGATACGCGGACGCAAAAAATATTTAAAAAGTATGGACGCAAGGGGCGTTCCATTTAAACCGGAGGTGACTAAAATGAAAGAACATGCTTTAGGTATTACGTTTCGTGAAACCATGGAGGGTGGGTTTGCACTCGATGAAACGGATCCCCGACTCGGTGAGAAGAAGGGCAAGCGGGAGGGGTATATCTTAAGTATGCATGCCACAGTAACGATCCGCGACCTCAAAAGGTTTATCTCTGATCCTGCCCATACGGGAGAGATCACAGGCAACATTGATTTTACACCCTTTGGAGAAAACATCCCCTCAAAAAGCGGTGTGTTTAATCTGTTCTCCCCGACTCATGACTCAAAGACCAAATACATGGTCTATGAGTTGGGGTTTGAGCATGAGGGTAACAATTATTACCTGGCGGGAAAGAAGGAGGTTAAAGATGATCCCGGGTTTGATCTTTGGTCGGACACCACCACACTGTTCACCCTACTCCATAAGGGGAATGATGCGAGCGGGCCTGTTCTTGGAGCCGGCATTCTCAGCCTTGGGATAAAAGAACTGGCAAAACTGGTTACAACCATAACCGTCATGAATGCCTCTTCCCCTGAGGATAAGGCCAAGGCCATTTCCGATTTTGGGTTCTTTTTCCTGGGCGAACTGTGGGAAAGCTACGCCAAGATGGCCAAGTAAGAGAGACATGATCAGGATAAACTACACCCTCCCTGCAGCCGGCGTGCTGGTCATTTTAGTAAAGGGGGATAACAAGGAGGAAGGCGCATGGCTAATTCATTTGATGTCATTGTGATTGGTAGTGGATTTGGAGGGGCGATCACCGCCTGTCGATTGGCTGAAAGAGGCATGCGGGTGCTTGTCCTCGAACGCGGTCGGCGTTGGGAGACCCAAGATTATCCACGCAAACCAAGTGATGCTTGGATTTTTAACCCGGATGAACCGGAAAAGCAAAACGGATGGATTGATATGCGTTTCTATGACGATATGATTGTTGTCCAGGGCGCGGGGGTCGGCGGGGGGTCTCTTATCTACGCCAATATTCACGTCGAGCCTAAAGAGGAGCTTTTCCACCAAGGCTGGCCATCGGAGATTACTTATGGCGAATTAAAACCGTACTATGAAAAAGTCGGAAAGATGATGAACATCCAAACTATCCCGGAGACTCAGGCAACGCAGCGTTATCATGTGATGAAGGAAGGGGCGAATAAACTGGGATACGGCAGTCGTTTTCGTCCGTTGCATTTGGCCGTTACATTCGATCCGGTATGGAATTACGGCTTGAAAGACCCCTTCAATGAAAGGCATTCAAAGAAGTGGATCAACGATCAGGGGCAGGAGCAGGGCACTTGTATTCATTGCGGCAATTGCGATATTGGCTGTAAGGTCAAGGCCAAGAACACATTGGATTTGAATTATATCCCCTGGGCGGAAAGACATAGGGCGGAGGTAAGGCCGCTGCATCTGGTCAATTACATCAAGCCGGAAGGGAATGGATATGGCGTTTACTTTGATCGCCTGGATCGGGGTGAACGCATTCCCGGCCATGAAAATGCCCGTATGGTTATCCTGGGGGCAGGTTCGCTTGGCTCGACCGAGTTGCTTTTACGATGTCGTGATCAATATAAAACGCTGCCTCATATCAGCCCATTTCTGGGACACAACTGGAGCTCTAATGGCGACTTTCTTACCCCGGCCTTTCATGTAGGTCGTCAGATTTCGCCCTCGCAGGGACCAACCATTTCCAGCGCCATCGATTTTCTGGACGGCTCGGTAGACCACCAGCAATTTTTTATTGAAGATGGCGGCTTTCCGGATCTTCTGGGCAATTACCTTGAGGCCAAATTAAATACCGGAACAAAAAGAAGGAAATACAGGTTCCTTCTTGGGGAGTTGGGCAAGGTTATCAGGGGACGCGATCCGCTCAGTTGTGTTATGCCCTGGTTCTCGCAGGGGATTGATGCCGCAAACGGCCGTCTGTATCTGGGTCGTCCTTGGTATGCGCCCTGGCGTAAAAAAAAGCTAAAATTGGATTGGGATATTAAACGCTCTGAAGGGGTCATTAACGCTATTGTTAACATGCATAAGCGGCTGGCCGACGCCACAGGGGGGAAGTCCTGGGTGCCGCCAAGCTGGACGATTTTAAAAAATCTGATTACGCCGCATCCATTGGGTGGCTGCAATATGGGCACGACGTCCACAAACGGTGTGGTGAATCATCAAGGCGCCGTCTTTGGTTACCCTAATCTTTATGTAGCGGACGGGGCGATTATCCCAGAGGCGGTGGGTCTTAATCCGTCCAAGACGATTGCGGCATTGGCGGAACGAATCGCTCATTTAATACCTAGTTAAATGGTTATAGCATAAGGAGAGTTCATGGCTTCCATCAAGGATCTACTTCCATCTATTACAGACCCTCAATTTCAATTCAAACCTCGCGAGATGGTTCGGTGGCTTGATCCAGGCGTGCTCATTGATGCCGGGATCAAGACGGTGGTCTCCGGACTGTTTGGGTCCTACGCCGATAAAAGAGAAATGCAGGCCGCACTGGACGATGGTAAGCCTGGCCAGATCGCGGAACCATACTACAACTATTCGACGCATACAACTATGTGGGTCGACTTTGTTGCCGACATGGGCGATGGCGTGGACTCCACCTATTCCATAGCCAAACTCCTTGCCGCCCCTATGCTCTCATTTGACGCCAATGGCAAACAAACGGACGGGAAATCAGGAACGCCCCCCCACCCAACAGAACGTGGAAGGCTGCTTATCCTGGGAGGGGACCAGGTCTATCCTACGGCCTCACGCGAAGAATATAACGATCGTTTTGTCGGCCCTTATCAAGCGGCCCTTCCTTTTGTAGAGACCGATCACCCCCATTTATTTGCCGTCCCAGGTAATCATGATTGGTATGATGGGTTAACCGCCTTCACCCGGCTTTTTCTCCAAGGCCGTTGGATTGGCGGCTGGGAGACCCAACAATCCCGAAGCTATTTTGCCATACGACTGCCCAACGACTGGTGGATCTGGGGGATTGATATTCAATTGGGGGCGGATATTGACGCCCCACAGTGGGACTATTTTGATAAAGTGGCAAAGACAACGGAGTTTAAGGACAAAGGCAAGGTGATCCTGTGTACGGCTGAGCCCGCCTGGGTTTTCAAGGCAAAGGAAGAAGCAGAAGATGAGGGGAAGGTCTCTCATGCCTATGACAACATTCTTTACCTTGAAAAGAGTATTATTAACGCCAACGGCGGTAAGATTGCGATTACATTAACCGGAGATCTACATCATTACTGCCGGTATGAGGATAGTAACGGCAACCGACAGAAAATCACGGCGGGAGGGGGTGGCGCTTTTCTTCTGGGGCCGCATCATATGCTGCAAACGATCAACTTATCGGAAGGTCATCCCAAACCAAAAGGTGATATACCGATAGAGCTTTCACGAAAAACAATCTATCCCGATGAGAAAACCTCAAAAAAATTGACATGGAGGGCGCTTTGGTCGCCGCTTACAAACTTTAAATTCACAACGCTGGTGGGTGGCCTTTACTTACTTTATGCCTGGATTCTCCAAAGCGCCAGTATGGGGGCCGGAGAGAAGTCCTTCCTGCATCAACTCATTGCCGCCCCCAATTTGAAGGAGGCCCTTGGTCTATTTCTAGAAGCCACCCTGTATAGTCCACCGAGTGTGGTACTCTTAGGGCTGATTGTCGTGGGATTGACTCTCTTTTGTGACCGAAAAAAGTGGCGATGGATAGGAACCCTTCACGGTATTGCGCACGTTTTTCTGAACATGTTTTTAATCTGTCTGTTTGCCCATCTGAATTCCTGCTTCGGAGTTGAACCAGGCACATTTGCTAGTGCAGGTCTGTTTATGTTTGAAATGTTTGTAATAGGCGGTATGGCTGGCGCCCTTCTTATGGGTTTGTATTTTTCTCTTGGGTCTTCCTTTTTGAATATCAATACGGGGGAGGCGTTTTCCTGTCAGTCCAACGGAGATTATAGAAATTTTCTTCGCCTCCATTTAAA
>SBBA01000160.1 GCA_005239925.1 Candidatus Troglogloeales bacterium
GTCCACGGGTGAAACGGGGAAGTACCCCTCCTTGTTTCGTGGACGATAGCCCGAATTGGCCCCCTCCTTTCCCGCGTTCCAGATGCCCTCATCGGAATCAATGAAATAATAGGAGGCCTGCATGGTTTGATCAAACCGGACATTATCAAAGATGAAGAATTCGGCTTCAGGGCCCACATAGGCGGTATCGCCGATGCCGGTTGATTTTAAGTAGGCCTCGGCCTTTTGCGCGAGCGTTCGTGGGCATTTATCATAGAGTTTGCCGGAGACCGGGTCTTTGATATTACAGGTCACCGACAGCGTCGGAATCTTGCTGAAAGGGTCTAGAAAGGCCGTGTTGGGATCGGGAACGGCCAACATATCGCTGTCGTTAATGGCCTGCCAGCCGCGAATGCTGGAGCCATCCAACCCGGAGCCGTCTCTTACGGTCTCTTCCGTAAACTCACTGATGGGTATGCCAAAATGCTGCCATGACCCCAGAAGATCAACAAATTTAAAGTCAACCATTTCCACCTTGTTTGCCTTTGCGTACTCAACTACTTCCTTTGCCGTTTTTGCCATTATTTTTTCTCCTTTCTAAACGTTAAACGATCCTGTCCCCCTTCTTCCTGCTGTTCCTGACTAAACTGGCCTGGCTTAACCAGATAAAAGCTACGATACCGGTTGGTCATCGGCATGCGACGATCCCTACCTAAGGCCCTTTGTGTAATCTTGACGCCGACCGGCGCCTGCCTCCTTTTAAACTCGGAGCGATCAACCATGTTCATCACATGGGCCACCGTTGCCGGATCAAACCCACGGTCAACAATCTCGGTAAACGACCGATCCTCTTCCAGATACGCCTCCAATATGGGATCAAGTATCGCGTAAGGGGGAAGGGTATCCTGATCGATTTGGTTAAAAGAAAGCTCCGCCGTGGGGGGGCGTGTGAAAACCCGTTCCGGAATACAGCCTTTCTTTCCAAACCTCTTATTTCGGTATGATGCCAGACGATAAACGACCGTCTTCCATAAATCTTTTATGACGGCAAAGCCACCCGCCATATCCCCATAAAGCGTGGCATACCCGACACTCATCTCGCTTTTATTGCCTGTCGTTAAAACCAGCCATCCAAACTTGTTGGACAGGGCCATCATCATATTCCCTCTGATCCGAGATTGCAAGTTCTCCTCCGTGGTATCCATAGTATACCCTAAAAACAGATCGGCAAGAGAGGCCGTGTAGACGGCCATTTCGGGCTCAATCGAAATAGTGATTAATTTTATTTCTATATTTTTCGCAATCTTTTTAGTGTCTTCAATGCTTTCTGGTGAAGTATAATGCGAAGGCATAAAGACACCGACCACCTGGTCGGCCCCCAGGGCATCCACGGCAATCACCGCCGTTAATGCGGAATCAATGCCGCCGGAGAGGCCCACGGTCACCTTCTTAAACCCGTTTTTATGAACATAGTCGGAAAGGCCCAGCACGAGGGCCTCATAGATTTCTTCATCCTGCGAAAGCCTTGGAAGGCGAACGGTCGGCAGTGCCGTGGACGTTTTTTCTTTCTGGTCACTCAAGAAATAACTTGGAATAGATGGAGAAGGTTGTTCCGGCCCATGCTTTTTCCAGCGAGGGTCGTAGTGTCTGGCACGGGTTACGGCATCGGGTGAAAGATCGGCAATCAATAGGCGTTCTTTAAACGATTCCGCACGGGCCAAAATCTTTCCCTCCTCGCTAATAATGAGACTGGTGCCGTCAAACACCAGTTCATCCTGTCCGCCCACCGTATTCAGATACGCAATGATGGCCCGATAGTCCTTTGCCCGAACAGACAACATCTTCTCTCGGTGATCGATCACCCCGGTCCGATAAGGGGAGGCGCTAATATTAATAATCACCTCGGCGCCTCCTTCGATGGCCTGCACGGAGGTAGGCCATCCCGGGTTCCAAATATCCTCACAAATATTGACGCCGATAACGACGCCGTTTAGGGTAAACACAGGGGCCAATCTTCCCGCATGGAAATAACGTCCCTCGTCAAAGACACCATAATTGGGCAGGTGACATTTGTGATAGATCAATCGGATTTCTTGTTGATAAATAATGGCTGCAGCATTGTAAAGTTTTTCGGCCTGATCTACAAAGCCAACAACGGCGGCCACCCGATTGCACTTCTCCACAATCTTTCTGAGGGCTTTGCAATTATCATCTATGAAATGTTGTTTAAAAAGGAGGTCTTCGGGGGGGTACCCTGTAATGGCCATTTCAGGAAATGCGATCAGGTCCACACGCTTTTTTTGGGCCTGATCCAGGGCATCTAAGATTTTATGGAGATTGCCAGAAAAATCTCCAACGGTGGTGTTAATCTGGGCGAGCCCAATTCGAAGGGTGCGCATGGTTGCCGCTTATAAATTGCCCTTTTCCTCTACCAATTGCGAGGGAGACATCCGCTTTCCGCCACTGAAAATCTTGAAACTTTTTAAGAGATCAATCGCCTTTTGTAATTGATTATCTATTTTCTGATCTGAAACCTCTGCCTCACCCGCTTCCCCTGATTCACCTGGTTTTTCTTCTTTTTTGGGTTCACTCTTTGGGGTATCTTTTTCGGGGTCTCCCTCATGAAGCGTTTTTGGCGTTTTGGCCTGTTCTTCGAGTTCGACAATAATATCCGGGCGAATTCCCAGGTCATGAATGGAACGGCCGTTGGGCGTGTAGTACTTGGCGGTGGTTAGTCGCAGGGCTGACCCATCCGACAAGGGAAGAATAGTCTGAACCGATCCCTTGCCAAAGGTGGGTGTACCTAGAATAACGGCCCGGCCATAGTCCTGAAGCGCACCGGAGACAATCTCCGACGCCGACGCCGATCCCTTGTTGACCAGGACAATCATGGGAATATCCTTCCAATCACCGTTGCCCTCGCCTATAAACTCGTTCTTCTGCCCATCACGGCCCTTCACCGACACAATCAGCTTCCCGTTTTCCAAAAACTGCTCGGTGATCTTGACCGAAGCGGCAAGCAGTCCGCCGGGATTATTTCTTAAATCGAGAATCAGCGAATGAATCTTGGACTCCTGCAATTTTGACAACGCACGTGTTAAATCGCTTGCGGATCGCTCCTGAAACTGGGTGAGCCGAATATAGCCGATCCCCTCCTCGATAACTTTTGACTTTACGCTATCAACTCGAATCGTTTCGCGTGTCAATTCGTAAACAATCGGCTCTTTTTCTCCCTTTCTTCGGATGACAAGTGTGATCTTGGTTCCCTTAGGTCCCCTCATTCGATGAACCGCTTCCAGGAGGTTCACGCCTTCTTTCAACTCGAAATCGTCTACTTTGACAATAATATCCCCGGCTAGGATACCGGCGCGCATGGCGGGCGTTCCTTCAATGGGGGCAATGACAACCACTCGCTTCTCCTGCATTCCCACCTGAAGACCCAATCCACCAAATTCGCCCTTGGTATCAACCTGGCTTTCCTTATAGACTTCAGGCAGCATATAACTGGAATAAGGATCAAGCGTCCCTAACATCCCGTTAATGGCCCCATCAATCAGCTCCTTGTTTTTGACCGGCTCGACATAGCTCTTTTGTAAGACCGACAAAACCTCCGTAAAGACCTGAAGCCCTTCGTATGACTCGTCTTTGGCCGAAACGGTATTACCCCAGATTCGAACCAGAAGGACTGCGGCAAACAGCCCGGCTGCTGTCACCAGAAGGGCCATTCCAACACGTTTATTTATTTTCATATATTATTCTCCACGCCACTCTGTCTAGTGTAGAGTCCGAGAAAAAACTCTTATTTCTGCCATTTTCAAGCCCATGAGATTTCTCGCTCCGCTCGAAATGACACGCGTTTTCGTCATTTCGCAGTCGGCGTCCCGACCGGCAATCTTTAAGCCGGAATCCAGGGTTGTCCGCAATGGCTTAACCCTGGATTCCGGATAGAATCATTCCGGAATGACGGGAGGCGGAGTTTTCTCTCAGACACTATAGGTTATCCTCTTTTCTCAAGCCAGGCCAAGGGGTCCATCGGTTCTCCGCCATGCCGAATTTCAAAATAAAGCCGTTTTCCCTCGGAGAGGCCGGTAGACCCGACGGTTCCAATCGTATGGTTGCTTCCTGTCTTCTCTCCCTTCGAAACAAAAATATTGGCCAGGTGACCATAAACCGAATAATAATTGTCGCCATGATCCAGTATCACAATCATACCATATCCCTTAAACCAATCTGCAAACACAACGACGCCATCATACACGGCCCGCACGGCTTCTTCCATAGAGGTATCAATTTCAATTCCCTTATGAAAGACGTAAGTATTAAACCGCGGATGTTTTTGGCGGCCAAACAGGGATATAACCGCCCCCTCGTTGGGCCAGGCCAATTGCCCCTTGATCTTGGTAAAACCAACACCGGCCGGCTCTTTACGTTGACGCCGCTCCTTCTCTAATTTTTCAATCAAGTCTTTTAACTGGGATTGCGATTGACCTAATTCTTCAATCGTTTTGTCATAATAGGCCCTTTCATTTCGAATCCGTTCTAAAACGATATGTTTTCCTTCCTTCTCGGATTTAATCTTATCGAGTCGGGTTACCAAGGGTTCCCTCGCGGCGACCAATTGCTGTTTTACTTTGTCCAATTGATTGTTCTTTTCTTCCAACTGTAGTTGCTCTTCTTCAAACAAGGCGAGCATCTCTGCCTCTTTTTCAGCAATGATTTTGAGATAGTGAAGCCGCTTTAAAAACTCCGGATAGCCAGGGGAGGGGATTAAGACCTTCAAGACACTGCCGGAACCTTCCCGATAAAGTACACGGACCCGGTTCATGATACCGGCGCGTCGCACACTAATCGACTGATCTAGGGTATCCAATGTAGAGGATAAATAATTCAACTCGCTCTCCTTCTTTTTAATCTTTTCTTCTAAGAGCGTGGCATCTTTCTGATAGGCTCGAATACGATGATCCGCCCTTTCCAATGTCGCCAGGATCGATTTCTCCGTTTGTTTTAAAGCGATACTTTTCTCTTTTGTTTCCTTGATTTCCGCCTGGACACGCTTTAATTCCTTCTTTTGATCGCTTAATCCCGGCTCTGTTTCCTCCGCCTTTACTTGAGGCGCGATTCCAGCCGTTAGGCTGGTAAAGACAAACAGGATAACTACACCTTTCCTAAAACGGTTTTTAGGCAAGGCCTTGGCCCGAAAACGTAATAGATAGGTCAGAGAGAGCTCTCCGCCAATCCCCCCCAGAAACGCCCCCGTCAGGATCATCCCCGCGACGACATACGGCGGCAGGAAGTAAATGCGCAGCAGCTTTCCAATGAGACCGCCGACCTCCATCAAATGAACGTCAACAAATCGAAACAATGCAAAGATCGCCGCGCACGAGAGCGCACCACTGAGGGTGCCCAGCAGCATCCCTTCGAGAAGAAAGGGATTTTTAATAAACCGGTGTGTTGCGCCGATTAGTTTCATGATCTCAACCTCTTCGCTTCGATCATAAAAATGAAGTCGAATGGCATGGGCAATAATGGTCACCACGGCAACGGCCAGTCCGCCTCCAATTCCCATTCCCAGTAATTTTAACAGAATTAAAAAGTCACTAAAATTTTGAAGCCATTCGACGCCGTATTGCACCTCTTCCACCCCTGGGAATTGACGCATTTGTGCCGTGATTTGCTTCATTTTGTCCGGATTTTGATAGATCGGTTTGATATTCACCTCAAAAGAAGCGGGTAGAGGATTGGCGCCTAGATTTTGTAAAAGTGGCTGTCCGGCAAATTTTTCTTCAAACAGCGCCAATGCGTCTTCCTTTGAAAGATACCGGAACGAGAGAACCCGTTCGTCCTTTTCCAGCGTCTGTCTAATAAATTGAATGTCATCCTCCCGGATGCCATCACGCAAATAAACGGAGATCTCCACGTCTTTCTGAATCGATGAAAGAAATCCGCTGAGGTTGTGGTAGAAGAGAAGGAAGATGCCAAACAACATGAGGGTGAGCGTTAGGGTCATCACCGAAAAGAAGGCCGATGACGCATTGAGACGAATGTTTTGGAGGGCGCACTTTAAGTAGTAAAAGAACCTCATGGTCGTTCTCCATCGGAGATAATCTGGCCCTGTTTTAAAGCCACGACCCGGCCTGAAATTTTTGAAATGGTGTTGCGTTGATGGGTCGCGACCACCACGGTTGTTCCGTTGCTATTAATCCCTTTTAGTAAATTTAGAATATCAATTGAAAGGGCCTCGTCCAAATTGCCGGTGGGTTCATCGGCCAACAAGATCAGCGGATAGTTGACCATGGCACGGGCAATGGCAACACGTTGTTGTTCCCCTGCCGATAAGGTGCTCGGAAGTTTATGAATGTGGGATTCCAGTTGCACCATCTTTAGCATTTCACCGACACGTTTTTTGATCTCACTGCGTGAGGAGCCGATCATCTCCATGGGCAGGGATATATTTTCAAAAACCGTCTTACGGTGAATCAGCTTAAAATCCTGAAAGACGAATCCGATACCGCGGCGCAAGTAAGGAATTTGGGACTCTTTGAGGCGAAAGATATCGTGACCATTCACAATAGCGACGCCCTTATCGATCCGCTCTTCGCAGAAGATCACTTTTAACAGGGTTGTTTTTCCTGCACCGCTGGCCCCAACGACAAAGACAAACTCACCCTTTTCGATCTTGAGGTGGATGTCGTTGAGCGCATGCTGCCCCTTGTCATACGACTTGTAAACCCCGGTCATCTGAATCATATTGAATACGGCCCCATATAGTGTAAGGTCTCTAGTATAGCGTTTCGATGAAATGTTGTCATTTCGACCATAAGGAGAAATCTTCTAACGTATTATCGCCTATGAGATTTCTCGCTTCGCTCGAAATGACAATAGGTATACTTTTCATGAAAACGAATACTAGAGCGTTCTTGATTGAGTTCTGTACTCAAAAACGCTCTCTCGGCGTCACTCCCGAATGCTTTTATCGGGAATCCAGTGTCCCTCTCCCTAACCCTCCCCTGCTTTGCGGGGGAAGGAAGGGTGGGGGGATTCCGGCTTAAAAAATGCCGGAATGACGTTCATGGAATTGCAACTGTTATCTTTGGAGACCATGCTATGCGATGTTGGGTTATTTATGCAAGACTAGTTGTAAGAAATGTGTTGATCGGTTCCATGATGGGTGACTCCTCTCTTAAATTCCCCCTTAGAAAAGGGGGCTAGGGGGTTGTTCTTATAATCTTATTCCTTTATTTTTCCTGATCTCCCCCTTTATCAAAGGGGGATTAAGGAGGTTTTTAAATAGTAAAACTCCCCTAGCCCCTCTTTGGTAAAGAGGGGGATGAAAAAAATAAAAACTAATGATCGGCCCGGAAGTTTTTCTCATTGGATCGCATCGCCTTCTCCAAGGTGGATTAACATCCCACAATGGGGATACCAAAGGAGCGTGCGGCTAGCCCCATTTCGGTATCATGCGTAAAAATGGTGATATCTTGTTTCTTAAATCGTTTCCATAAAATGGCAGAGGAAAGATGGATTGCGTCTAATGTTCTTATGGCTGTTGGAAATGGCTGACAGGCAAAATCAAGAACATCCGGTGAAATATCAATCAACTCAATGCCCTCTAATATGGAAAAAAGGTGTGTGCGCCATTCTACCATTGCTGCATCCTCGACTAAGCGCTTGAAACGCAAGCGATCCAAAACCCTTAGACACTCTACTCTCAGCAACGTGGAGGAAACAAAGCAATTGGCCACAGGAAAGGTTTTAATGGCATTTTCTTCGCCGAGTAATTTCCTAAGCAGGACAGAGGAATCAATGTATATATTCAAGGGACTATCTTTGACGGCGATCTTCCAACAACAAGGAAAGGGAATCTGTTTTGATATTCTTCTTTAGCGGAGGAAGATCGAAGAGTTTATTCATGTCGGAAGCGGGGCGGGTTGGAAGTTTAATTTGAAGGGATACGGTCTCTTCAACATATGGAACGAGTCTTGCCACCGGATGAGACCGATCTGTTACCGTAATCTCTTTCCCTGATTTTACAATACGAAGAAACTGGCTAAGGGAAGACTTTATGCGGGAAACGCTAACCGTTACCGGCTTTTGACTTTCTGAATAATGAGAAGATGGTCTTGACATAGACTCATCATAGTATTCTAATAGTCACCTGTCAATCTTCTTCTCGGACTTCCCCCCCCAGTTTTTTAATTCGGCCTCTGTTTCCAGATTTCCCCTTAGAAAAGGGGGCTGTTGCGGTATTTATGCAAGGCATGTAGTGTCTGAGAGAAAACTCCCATTTCTGTCATTCATTGCGAGGAGCGTCTTCTGCGACAAAGCAATCTCTAAGTCATTGATGATCCTAAACATGAGATTGCTTCGCCCCGCTCCCAATGACAGGAAAAAAGTCTTTTCTCTTAGGCACTATGGCTCCTTCCTTGATTCATCCCACTTGGTAGATCAAGGGTCGAAAATAGGGGATGGGTATCGGTTTTCCATTTGCACGCGCTGCAGCAAGCCACACCTCTTTTGCTTTCAATGCCTCCCGTAATGCCTTCTCCGGTGTGCTGCCAAAAGCGGAGCAGTGCGTGAGGTCAGGTATATCGGCAATGTATCCCTCATCTTCCTCACTGTAAAATATGTTAATGTGGTAGTCTTTCATACTTCATTTAGCACATGCAACGGCCTCTGAAAACCGAATATTCTTTGAGCCGGACAACAATCTTTGGAGCAATTTACGCTTATTCATCTGATGTGTCTAACGCCGTGCCCACTTTGAGTTCAGGGTTCAACTTATTCCTGTATAGTGCGGAATACAATTTTCTTTTTCTCTGAAATTCTAAGAATAATACCGCCATTCCTTTCGATCCGAAGATCATTAAGCTTCTTACGAAACTCCGTCAGCTTCTCGTCTTGGTCTTTAAACAATGTTTGAATTGCCTTCTCATACACGGAGTCCAGTACCCAGATGAGTAGCCTGCAATGCTCTTCAATCGCCTTCTCAAGATCTACATCTTGTTGAAGTTTTGTGATTTCATTGTCAGCGTAATAGCCACAATGAAATCCTTGAACCTCCATGAAGATAGGTACATACATATTGCCCTTGTAGCAGTCCGTGCTGTGTGCCGCAAGTTTATGACGTAACTCTCGTATCTCGAGCGAATCAAGCTTGCCTTTGATAGATTTCAGGGGGGCCACATTCATTAGCTTGAAGAGCTTCAGTACGGCTTGTTGCTGAATATATGTGGCACTTAATATACCGTAAAGTCTTAGGTAGACTTCGCCAACATCCTGATATTTCGTGGGTCCGTCCATGCCAAACTTAAGAAAGCTTCGGATAGCCATTGAGGCATCGTCAACAATGTCCATAGACGTACACAAGAAAGTCCAGTCCCGTTCCTTGTTAAGGCAGAGCATCTCTCGGATCGATTTTTTACTACTCCATACCTCATGGTTAGTAACGAGGTTTCGAAATCCATTGGCGTAGGAATTCAGTATGTCTAAAGATGACTTCATTAATTCTGAATTCTGCTCACTTTTTGCAAGTTAGTGTAGAACATGTTAGGTTAAACTTATTGTGTTTTTTCCTCTGTTCTTACAATACCCTTGATCTCAAGAACTCGCTCATCTTCTTCATACAGGTTCACTTTAATTTTCTGCCCTGTATTTTTACCAATGTATTGCCGAGACGCTGCGACAAGGATTGGAAAAACATGACGAAGGTCTCCACTCCGCCCGGTGCTTGTGACAGTTGTCTTCCATATTTGAACTTCCTTATTTGATTTTTTGTGCTCATCCATATCCACAGCGTCTAAAATTATGAATCGGAAGTATGTAGTGTATGAGCCAATGTGGGTTTCACTACCTGTAATTCCATAGGTTGGGGTGTGCATTGTTGTACCCGAATATGAGCCATATCCGCCGTACTGGCGTATGGTTGCAGTTGTATAGGACGAAGAAACCCCTGTCTTTCCCCACGTTGGAATTGAATATGAGTATTGATGCTCTTGAGGATCACCGATGCCGTAAGCAAGAAAAATTGCAATATTGGCCTTCTCAAGTGATTCGGCTGGTACAAACCCTTGCTTAATGAGCGCACGATCTACGTAGGCAGCGTATTCTTTGAATTGCAAATCCTCTGGGTTGGTGTCCTTATTGCCTGGCAGCAGGGCATACGATTTCTTATCAGCTATTGCACTACTAATGGAGTCGACACTTACCATAAATACAGGCTGGATTGTTGCACATCCAGACATTAAAAGTGTGCTTAAGATAATGCTTGTTAGTAAAATGGCCCTCACTGGGGTTCCCCTTTTAAGCCCTATTAACCATCTATGCCCAATCACCAGTTCACCTTGCGTCAACTCAAGTTTTGCATGATGTCTTTCTATGCCTAATCATCGGCTTACCTTTCGTCAATTACTGAAGATACCTTTTCAAAGGGGATAATATTAACCATCTTATTATAGGAGCATCCTTAAGAGTCACTGAATTCCGGCTTAAAGGTTTCCAGAATGACAAATAAGGAGTTTGCCTTTAAGAAGGCAGCGCAATTCTCCCCGCCACCAGTTCTTTCAACATCGTCTTATGTTGCTCCCGCATCAAGGACATCACCCCTTCGGTGGAGCGTCCCTTCTCGTCACGGTCTAAATCCTCAAGCCGCTTGGCGTTCTCGCGGGCAATCAGGGTATTGAGGTTGGCCTCTCCCTTCACCTGGTAGTATTCGTCGAAGTAGAGGTCCTTCGGCGTGTGCGACAAGATCATGGAATTGAGAATGTAGGAGGAGAGGCCCTTTTCGCGGGGCTTTGCCACTGTTCCCTTGAAGGCCTTGACCGCTTCGGTGCCCTCAGCGGTGTCGAGCGTGGCGGAGAAGCGGGTAATCCGGTCCACCCTCATTTCAAATCCATGTGCTTTACCGCCACCAATCTATGCCCCAACATATCCACCCCGGCCTGGCATTGCTCAAGCACAATATACCCGATCAAAGGCTCATATACCCCATCCTCCGGGTTCATCTCAAGAAATAACACTTCATTATAGATTGGACGAAATCCTTCCACTTGAATCTTGACCGGTCCGCAAATCTCACCGGTTACTGTTTCTTGTGTGGCCGTTTCAAGGGAAACCTCTTCAATGGTTTCCAAATCTCCCAGCCGATCTCGCCAAGCCTTTGGCAACACCATAAATGATGCGCCGGTATCAACTAACGCATCGCATCTGAAACTTTTAGATTGATCCGATATATTTTGGATCGTGACGGAAGCAACGATTCTACCCACTGATTTCCCCCTTCCTTTAAAGGCATCTACAACCTTTCCATGTGTCCAATATACACCCGTATGTGAATAGGTAGCAAACGATTTGGTGCAGACACAGAAGTGTTGCAACCACACCCTTGGCACTTGTCAAAAAAGTTGTGTCTGGGGCATTTGTTTTGGGACCCGCAATCCTGTTCCGGTCATCTCAGTAAAAAATGCCTTGCAAAACGGGAGGGGACTCCACAAATAAGGATTTTGCTTTTAAGACGGCAACGCGATTTTTCCCGCTACCAGTTCTTTCAACATCGTCTTATGTTGCTCCCGCATCAATGCCATGACCCCTTCGGGAGAGCGTCCCTTCTCGTCACGGTCGGAATAATTGGTTTTTTTGGAAGAGTAGATTGCCCCGTCCTTAAATAAAAGCGTCGTTACTACAGGACGATCCACGCCGCCATCCTCCGTTTGAACGTGGTAGAGAATCCCCTTATATTCGATCTCGGTGTTAAGCCCTGTTAGCATAACGGATTTGGCTATAAAGTTAATTCAGGCAGGGCCACCTCAAACGCATTTTTAAAAAGAGTGACGGATGGCTTTTTTGCCTCGTTGACAATGGAGACAACATCAAAACGACAGGGAGACGGCCAGAGTTTTTTTGTTGTCAGAAAATCCGCCGCGACACGACTGATCTTCATCTGTTTTTGAAAATTAATCGCCCCCTCCGGCCCGCCAAACTTAGCGCTGGACCGGGATTTGACCTCCACAAAAACCAATGTCTTCCCCTCCCATGCAATCAAGTCGATCTCGCCGTAGGCGCATTTAAAATTTCTTGCCACGATGCGGTACCCCTGCCGAACAAGGTAGGCCGATGCGAGCTCCTCTCCCTCTTTTCCGGTCAAGCCGCCACACCCCGAAACGTTTTGCGATGAAGCCGACAAGGTCCATAGGCCCTCACCTTCGCAAAGTGTTCTTTTGTGCCATACCCCTTATGCACGGCAAAATTGTA
>SBBA01000078.1 GCA_005239925.1 Candidatus Troglogloeales bacterium
AAAGTCAATCCCCCTATCGAATGCGAATTTGCTCCAAAATGCATGAAAACAAAAAAAGACCGTCACCATTGAGGTTAACCCCAAATCAATCAGGTTATTACGGAATCGCTGTTTAAGGGCGCCTCTAAAAACCTACTGTGCGACCCAACGGCTGCGTTGCGCGGGTCTGATGACGCCTGCAGCGCTCGGAATCCTTATGCACACGGCGACTATTGCGATTCCTGTGCAGTAACCCTTGCATTTGAACCTCGCTAGGTTTTAGAGGGGCTTTAGATGCTGGATTTCTGATAAAGGCATTCGAAAGTAACATTAAAAAATTGCCGTGATCTTCTGTCGCACCGGTGTCCCTCTCGAACATCAATCCTATTTCATGGATCATTTTTGTTTGATTTTAGTCTTTTGATCTATTAAGATCAGGTCGGGCCGTTCCTCTTCATTACCTATTGACGAATTACCGACGGCAGTTCAGTTAAAAAGGTTCTCCTTACTTATTTCGTGAGGTTAAAGTATGCCAAAAACCAGAACGGTTTTTTATTGCCAGAAATGCGGCTACCAGTCCCCCAAATGGATGGGGCGCTGCCCCGATTGCGAAACATGGGAAAGCTTGGTCGAAGAACGGGTCGCTTCAGAGGCGGAAGAGGGGACGGACCGATGGCTGACCAAACAGCCACTTGCCTCAGAACAGTTACAACCCACACGGATATCTGAAATTGTTGCCCTCTCAGGGGCATTCTTTCAAACCGGTTTGTCGGAACTAGATCATGTTTTAGGCGGCGGCATCGTCCCCGGCGCGGTAATCCTGATCGGCGGCGATCCAGGGATTGGCAAGTCCACACTGCTTTTACAGGCCCTCAATCTTGCCTCGGAAAAACGCAAGGCCCTCTATGTTTCCGGCGAAGAATCGGCCGAGCAGATCAAACGGCGTGCCGACCGATTGCGCCTTGCGCCCGAAGGGCTTTATCTCCTGGCTGAAACCACGCTGGAAGAGATTCTACATCACGCCGAGGCCCTAAAACCCGCCGTGATGGTTATTGACTCCATTCAAACCATTTACACCCGCGCCCTCCCCGCCGCACCCGGAAGCGTCTCCCAGATTCGTGAGGCCGCCTCACAACTGATGATTTATGCCAAACGATCCAATACTGCCATTTTTATTATTGGGCACGTTACGAAAGACGGGGCCATAGCAGGCCCCCGGCTGCTGGAACATATTGTGGATACCGTACTGTACTTTGAGGCCGATCGGGGTCATGCCTACCGAATGCTTCGGAGCGTGAAAAACCGGTTTGGCGCGGTGCACGAAATGGGGGTATTTGAAATGCGAGGGTCAGGGCTGGTGCCTGTCTCGCATCCCTCCGGCGTCTTTCTTTCGGATCGGCCCAAGGCGGCGGCCGGTTCCGTGGTCGTGGCCTGTGCCCGTGGAGAGCGGCCCCTTTTAATTGAACTGCAAGCCCTGGTTGCGCCCAGCTATCTAGGAATGGCACGCCGCACGGCGTTGGGCGTGGATGCCAATCGCGTGTCCCTTCTGGTGGCGGTCTTGGAAAAACGGGCCGGTCTGCATCTGGCCGGGCAGGATATTTATATGAACGTCGTCAGCGGGATCGAAATCAACGAGCCGGCAGTTGACCTAGGACTAGCCCTCTGTATCGCCTCCAGTTTTAAGGATCGTCCGGTCAATGCCAACACGGTTGTTTTTGGCGAAATGGACCTGCTGGGGGAGATTCGCCCCGTACAGCATCCCCGACAGCGGATTTATGAGGCCCAAAAATTGAAATTCACCCGTTGTATCCTGCCCGCACGCAACAAAGAAATATTGGAACGCGAGGAAAGCAAGCTACCAAAGATTGAATTGTTGGGGGTTACCCATATTATGGAGGCGCTCCAGTGGATTCAATAGGAAGATGAAACACCCCCCATTTTTGGGGTAGTAAGTTTCTTGTATTCCGCTATAATGCCGACTATGGATACAAAAGAGGGGGTTGACAAAATAATCGATCATGACGCAAAAGGGGGCGTCTCTTTTTTCTTTTTTTCCGCCCTAGCGTTCTTTGCCTTCTATGCCTTTATCAATGCGGCCCTGCTGCATCAGGGTATTATCCACCCCAATCTAATGTTCTTTGCCGAAAAGGCGATGCTGGTACTGGAGGGACATCCGGCCCGGCTTGAGAACTTTGGATTCATCTATCCCCCCCTGCCGATCCTGATCACCAGTTTATTAGGCGGCAACGTATTGTTGGCGCAAGGTATGGTTGCAGGACTCATCAGCGCTGCGTTGGCCTTGGAGGTTCGCAAGGCGGTTCCCTTCAAAGGATGGGCCTTACCTTTAATCATCTACATCGCCTTTTGTTTCCCCATTCTTTTTCTTGCCACACAGGGGTTTGATTTCTATCTCTATTTCTTTATTGTTGTGCTCTGCATCCGGTTTTTATACCGACATGAAAAAAAGGAGGCCTCTCTCGACCTCTTCATGGCGGGGATTCTTTTTGGGATCACCTTTTTTATTCATTTCAGTTCTATCTACTTGATCCCGATGTTTTTTATTCTGATCTGCATGATCTACCGGAATCAACCTCAAAAAATCATGCCGGTCTCTCTCTCCTTCTTTACCCCCTTTCTGGTCTCTCTGCTGATTTTTTCTTATGTTAATCTGATTTTCACCGGCGAGGCCTTTGGTTTCCTGAAAAAGCATAAGCTGCTGTTTTCCAATTCAGATATCGAGGCCGTTCTTTCGTCGGGCAGCTTCATGAGCAGCCTCTATTACATGCTCAAATATGTTATCTGGGTGGCACCGGTCATTGTTCCTTATCTTTTGGGATTCCGTTACCATAAAAGCGTGGTCTTGGTTCTTCCGTTTATGGTGCTTCTCTCGCTGATTTATGCCAATCTTTTTTCCCCAGCCATTTTTCTTTGCAGCGTTTTCATTATTCATTTTCTTCTCATGAACGACTTCTGGGGGGCATTGAAACAAAAGACGCTCCTGGTTGCTTTGGGTATCAGTTTGGTTTCTGCCCCGGTGATGGCCTTGATCTCTACTGAATCGAATGAGAAAAAAGTAGCGCAGGCCGTCTTTGGGGTGAATCCGGCAAGCAGTCTTGCCCCCTTCCAGAAGATTGCCGCCCTCTTGCAGGATAAAAAAGGGAAAATATTGCTGGATGATACGCGCGGATATCCGTTAGTCTATCTGATGCAAGATCCGGAACGGTTTATCTTGCCCTATCAATATGAATTTGCTGTTGCCTTATCGAATCCAGCCCGTCTGGCCGACTATGCGATTGCCTGGAAAGATAAGGGCAATGACCTGGTGTTTCAACAGTTTGAAGACCATATGGAACAATTTCGCCCCCTCTTTGAAGATGAAACAGTCATTATCTGGGAGAAAACAAAATGAAAAGTGTCGGTTCTTTGTTGGTGAAGTTAAGAAAGGGGGTTGGTATCCTCCTTATTCTGGCGTTCGTCCCATTGGCGGTCAGTTACGGCGCGAATGAGAAACTATGGTCAATTCAGGTTGCCAGTTATGAAAAAATACAAGATGCACAAAAGGACTTAAAACGACTTCAACTCCGACAGTTTCCGGACGTTCGGATCGAAAAAGGGGATGACAGCGCTTTTCCTTATAAATTATTTGTTGGCCGTTTTGATGAACAGAGTCATGTTCTCCCCGTTCTAACGCGTGTCAAGAGTCTTTTCCCGGGCGCCTTCCAAAAGGCAATGGCGGCCCCCGCCCCCAAGCCTGTGGACAAAAAGCCTCCAAAACCGATAGATAAGCCGCTTCCCAAAGCGCCAGAACCCAAACCCCCAGTTCAACAACCCAAACCTACGGTTCCACAACCTCAGCCGGTTAGTCTGCCACCGACTGAAATGGTTCCGGCGATTATCCCTGAAGCCGTCAAGGAATCGTCCCCCATGGAAGGGACCTCTACTTCGGTGCTTACCTTCAAAGAGTTGGGTTACTCCAAGGAAACCCATCTGCCGGGAGCAACACCGCAGTTTGTCTTCCATGTTTTAAATTATGAAGGCCTAAAGGGCGCCACGGTTGATCTCTCTCTAAGACTTTCGAGCGTATTATCGGAAAACAGCTCCGTTACCATTGAGATTGACGATACCCCGCTCTACACAAAAAGTATCAAGGAAATCGGATACACACCCCGACTTTCTATCCCCGTTCGTTTTTCCAATTCCAATTACACCAAGGTGGCCGTTCTGGGTCGTCTCTTTGTATCAGACAATATTTGTAACGATATCTCCGGGGGAAATCTCTGGATGGTTGTCTCTAACCAAAGCCGACTTATCCTCAATGGTGACTACCACCCTAAAACCGTATCCCATTTTTTCAGGGATTATGAAACCGATTTTAATGTAGTCTTTGATCCGGCAAAGGTAAACTTTGAGGCCCTTCCCCTCTTTTATTATCTTCATCAATTAAACGACTGGAAAAACATCAACGTCTCCCTTAATGCTCCTGAAACGGCTACCGATAAGAAGCGAACGATCCGTGTGGGGCTCTATGAGCAGGATCTTGCCGTTGATAAGGAAGACCTGCTGGTATACGAAAAAGGAACCCATCTGCTGAGAAAGTCGCTGATGGACCTCTATATCACCCCGGCCATGAAGGAATCGGCCGTTACACCCGATCCCGGGCATCGAACAGGGGAGCTTTATTTTTCCGAGATGGGGATCAAGAGCTTTACGGCCACCGGCGTGGGCGATCTGTCTTTTAATGTGCCAATGCGCTACTCCTTTTTCTCCGGCATTCCCAAAAACCCCAATCTCGAACTGATTGTTAATCATACCCCGGTTCAGTCGGATGACCAGGCCTTTTTAAAGGTTTTTCTCAACGGATTGCTGATTAAGGCGTTTCGACTGGAGGGAGGCGGCACGGCCCGCGCCTACCACGTCAGTATCCCGGAAGAACTGCTGCAAAGCTATAACAACAATCTCGAATTTGTCGCCTCCTATTTTACCGATAAGGGGGGATGCGTGCAGGGGGGAAGCACCCGGAAGATGACCCTGTCTGTTTCCGACCGATCGCGTTTTTACTATAACTCCCCCAATCGCGAAAAAATCAATATGGTGACCGACGTGATGGGGAGCCTCTCCGGCAACGTCCTTCTGATGATTGATCAACGGGAGATGTTCGTTCCGGGGGTTCACCTGCTGGATCTGCTGGGAAAATTCAATCGGGATATCTCCCGGATTGATGTTCGCCCGTGGAACGGGGAGATTTTAAAGGGGTATGATTTTGTCATTCTGCTGCTTCGCCCGGAGAGCACGAAGACCCTGGACGTTCCATTGAAATTAGACCGAGGCCGGTTTTCCATCGTGAATCCCCTGACGGAAAAAGACACATTCAGTATTGAACAGAAGAAGGTTAGCGCCAATCAGGAGGTGATGGGGGCGGAGTTTGAAAGCGGATTTGGTGTTTTAGAGACCTTTGACAAAGGAGACGCCAAGGTACTGCTGCTTTCTTATTATAAGAATCTCAAGGCCCTCGCGTTTCTCAAGGATATTAAGGCAGACCAGGTGGGCCGGTTTAACGGCAATGTGGTGCTCTTTAATCAGAATACCGCGAGCTACACCATTGGCAAAAAATTCAGGGTGGTTTATCAGGAAGCGCGGTCGGTGCCCTATTACTGGGATCGCTTTAAACTGCCGATTGTCTTGGGCGCGGGGTTGCTTGTTGCCCTCTTTTTGTATTATGTAAATAAGAAACTGGTACGAGAATAAACCTCCTGGAGTCAAATGCTGTACGCCTCTGTAGCCGACGCTACACAGAAAATAGGGGACCTCTTTATCTCGCGAGGCATGATCACCCCGGATCAACTGGCCAAGGCGATTGCCTACCAGGAGACGACCCAGGGGCGAATCGGCTGGGCGCTCATTACCTTGGGCTATGTCAGCCGAATTGATTTTTTTCGTGTACTTTCAGACCACTTTGGCCTGCCGTTTCAATCCAACGTGGACAACATCCACAACGAGGTGGACTACTCCCTTCTCTCCCTGGTCAATCACGGGGAAATCATTGAATCCCAAACCCTACCCTATCAATTAAAAGAAGGCCGTCTCGTTGTTCTTACGGCTTCTCCCAACAATGAGGAGGTGCTCGCCTTTTTAAAGACCCGATTTGGTGTTGACGAGGTTCTACAGGTGGTCATCACCGATCTGGACCTAACAAGAATCACAGAGTCGCTCTATCGGGACATTCTTTTGGAGGATTCCGTTTATGGGCTTTTTTTCAGAAAGCCGGAAGAATCGGCCTACTCCGTCTTTATAGGAAAACAGGTCAGTTTCCTAGGACTGCTTTTTTTTGGCCTACTCTGCTGGATTTATTTTAGTGCGATTTCTTTCATCCTGGCGCTCAATATCACGATACAGCTTTTTTACACAATGATTTTTGCCTTTAAGCTCCTGGTTAGTGTCGTAGGAATCAGTCGGGAAAGGCATGAAGTGGTGACCGATGAGGAGGTTGCGGCGTTGGACGAAGCGTCGCTGCCGGTCTATTCCGTCCTGGTTCCCGTTTACAAGGAGCCGGAAGTGATCGGTATCCTCATGGACTCCCTTAAGAAAATTGATTACCCGCAGAATAAGCTCGATATCATTCTGCTTTTAGAATCGGACGACCATGAAACCCTAGCGGCAGCCCGTGCCAATAAGCCGCCGGGGAACTGGCGATTTCTGGTTGTTCCCGACAGTCTTCCGCGAACCAAGCCGAAGGCCTGCAATTATGGTCTCTCCTTTACACGAGGCAAATATCTGGTGATCTATGACGCGGAGGATATGCCGGAGCCCAGTCAGCTTAAGAAAACGGTGATTTTATTCCAAAAGGGCGGGCCGCAATATATCTGCTATCAGGGGGCACTCAATTATTTCAATCAACGCGAAAATCTCCTGACGCGGCTCTTTACACTGGAATATTCCCACTGGTTTGATTATCTCCTGCCGGGCATGGATCGGCTCCGATTGGTTATCCCGCTGGGCGGCACCAGTAATCACTTTGATACGGAAAAGTTAAAGCATCTGGGAGGATGGGACCCGTTCAACACGACCGAAGATGCCGACCTGGGGATTCGGGCCTATGCCGAAGGATACCGGGTGGGCGTCCTCAACTCGACCACATATGAAGAATCAAATGCCAAGGTCGGCAGTTTTATTAAGCAGCGATCCCGGTGGATCAAGGGGTATATGCAGACCTGGGTGGTCTATTCAAGGCACCCAATCCAACTGATCAAGGCGATGGGGTTGAAGGGCTGGCTGTCTTTAAATCTGTTTATCGGAGGCACCCCTTTTGCCGCCCTCATCAATCCTATTACCTGGGCCGGCTTTCTGATCTGGTTGGTGACCGATACTATTCTCTTTGAGGCAATTTTCCCACCCACTGTGCTTTATTTGTCTCTTTTTAATCTGCTTTTTGGAAATTTTCTGGGCATCTATCTGAATATGTTTGCCGTCTTTAAACGCAAAGAATATTCCCTGCTCCCCTATGCGATTTTGACTCCATTCTACTCCATTCTGCACTCGATTGCGGCCTATAAGGCCCTCTATCAACTATTTAGTCAGCCTTTTTATTGGGAGAAGACGCAGCATGGGGTTACAAAACTAAAAATACAAACCCAAACTGCTGAGAATGTATGAGGAACTTCCTTGCCGTCGCCCTCTTTTTATTTTTTTTACTCCCCGTGCCGCTTCACGCCAGCCCCTGGATGCGGAGTGAAGGGAAGTCCCTGGTTTCCACCAGCCTAAGCTACTCGGAGGGAAATCAGTATTGGACGAACGAGGGGTTTCTAGTTCCATCGGAAGAGAGCGCTCAGCAGGGGGTTTATTCGCTCCACTATGAGTATGGCTATTCTTATTATTACAATGTCATTTTTGGGTCGGCCTTCAAGTATCGTGATAACGGCCCCTATGTAAATAGCGGCATTTCAAGCGTTCGTGTGGGGCTTCGGGGGCGGCTGCAACGGTTCCGCAACGGAAGAACCTGGCAGATTACAGCGCTATTGCCGGCACGAAAGGTAGGTAAAAATCCGGAAGATCCAGGGGAGGGAGAGCATGGTCTCAGCATGGGGCTTTTCTACCGGCTGCTTCCCGATCCGTATGAAAAGCCCTTTACCAAGTTCCCCTATGGCGTTTGGGGGGGCAGCGTGGGACTGATTACGCTACGAAGCCAGAATGCCCCCGATGAAGTGCATCTTTCTGTTAAATGGGAGAAACGATTCATGCGCCAGTTGTTTGGAATACAGATTGAGAACTCGGGCCTTTCGTCCATCAACGAAGACCCGTTAACGTTCCCCTATTGGCGGGTACAATCGTCGGCGACACTGGGCTATTCTGTAACAAGGGCGAACAGCCTCCATGTTAGTTATCTGGTGGATTTATTTGGAAGCAACATTACGCAGAGCAACGCCATTAAATTCGGGTACTCTTACGCATGGGAATAAAAAAATGATCTTACAAAAAACACGTTTGTTTCTACTGATACTAGCCGTCCTGCCAATCCTTCATGGAAATCTCGACCCTCTATGGGCCGCCGCGCCCACGTCCATTCAAACCATTCAACTGGAAATGGATCCCAAGGATGCCCAGGTCATCTTCCGCAAGGAGCCGACCGATGACTCGACCTTTCCCGTGACGGTGTTAGACCAAGGACAGCGGCTGACAGGGCGAATTGAGACCACCGGAAAAACCACTAGCCATTTTTTGAAAAAGTCGCTTTTGATCAAGCTGAAAAAAGGGGGGCCAAAGTGGCAGGGACACGACAAGATTTCATTGAAGTCAATGTCCACTGACATTTCGTTCATGCGTGAATGGCTGGCCTGGGACCTGTTTTCTTCGCTGGGCATGGTCGCCCCCAAGGTGGAGCATATTCGGCTTGAAATCAACAACCAATTCATCGGCATCTTCCTGTTTATCGAATGGATTACGCCTTCGATGATAGATCGGTTTGGATACGGCAAGGATGGCGAGTTCTTCCATCCCAACGATTCGGTCTATTGCGCCGACATGACGCTGCTCAACCAACCGCGTCTTTCCGAATGCTTTTTCAAATTGTCCCCTAGGAATACCGATTACACCCCGCTTTACAATCTCATTGAGGAAATCAACAAGACGCCAGTGGCGGAATTTGATCGCCTTCTCGATCAACATTTTTACGCCGACTCGATGATTAACTGGTTGGCCTTAAACACAATCATCGGTGGGGGAGATACCTACAACAAGAACTATTTTATCTATCAAAGTAAGCCGACGAGCAAATGGTTGATTATCCCCTGGGATTTTGATCTGAGTTTTGGGCGTAATTCTGATCCGGCGCTCCCTTTTCCGAGGAACGTTTTAAATGATAATTATCAGTACTTTTATCCGCCGGAATTAGGTGCCAATAACCCCTTAAAAGAAAAGACGCTTCGCAATCCGGAGTTGTTGCGGCGATTTAGGCAACGGCTTAGTCATCTGCTGGGGATCGTTCCTGAACCTTCCGCCGCCTCTGCATTATTACAACAAGAAAAGGCGGCAGGTGGCTTTGCCTGGTTTCGCAAATTATTCGGATGGCTGTGGGGCGCGGATCATGTGTCTCAAGTTGCGATCACACCGGCTGGTGGCTTTGGCTGGTTTCATCCTGACCAGTTTAATGCCCGCATTACCTTGTTAGAGGAAATCATTCGGCCTGATCTCGCGCGTGAACTCTATCCCGGCGTCAAGGGGCCTCCCTTTGACCAACAGGTGGCCGCGCTTCGCCACTATAACCAATGGCGTTATCATCTCCTCAAAAAAACGATTCTGGAGCCGTCCCCCTTTAATACCGCCCACTGGATGCCTTATACGGCTTACCCCCCGTGGACGCCCGTTGATCCGACAGCCCCTCCACGGCGTCAGATTGTTCCGCTCTTCTTAACGGCAACGGCAGAGATTCAGTTGGGGAACCCGCCTGTTGTGCTCATGGAAGAGTTCATGTCCAGGCCCATTGGTATACTGGATATCCAAAGTTTAAATCGCCCAGCGCGGATACGGTTGGAGGTCGAGACGGAGGATGTCCCGGAGGTTCTTCCTCCTGGGGTACTTGCCTCAAAATGTATCGAACGCAAATGGTATCTTGATTTGAAAACGCCTGACACCGTGCTTACGGTCAACCTCCAATTGGATTATTTACAGGAGAACTCGCTCCGTCATGAGATTGGAGAGGGAGTGACCAATGAAAACGCTCTGATGTTATGGGCCTATCAAAACCGGGCGTGGCAGCCGCTTCAGACGGTGGTCAATCCCATTGTTAATATCCTTACGGTAGAGGGGGTACAACTGACCTCAGACCATGCGTTGTACTTTGTGGCCTGTGAAAAATAGACCTCTTGCATAACCTCATACGATGGCATCATTCCCGAATGCTTCTATCGGGAATCCAGTGACCCTCTCCCTAACCTTCCCTCGCTTGTGGGGGAGGGAAGGGTGGGGGGTATGCAAAAGGTCTATTAACGGGCCAGGCTGCAGACCCAGAGGAACAAGAGACGTTTATGGCACAAGGACAACTTTTCTTTGCGTGGTTTACTCATTTGATCTGGATGCTTCGTTGGCCGCTCGGCCTGTTTTTTGTGGGTTGTGTCATCCGGTATGTGGGGCAACTACGCGCCAATGAACGCCGTCACGCGACGTTCATGTTCTCTTACTTGTTCCTGATCACGACAGTCTATTGGATCATCAAGCCCATTAAGAAGGCCCTTCTGGTCGGATACTATCAGTCGGCTGGTTGGACGATTGGAGTCTGGCATTTAGATGCGGCCCAGGTGGAGCTGGTCGCCAAGGTGATCAATCTTGTCCTGGCCCTGGGGGCCGCGGTCTGTTTTACCCGACTGGCTTTTTACGTAAAACGGGAGCGGCTGGCCGTATCGGTGATCCTCTTTTTTGCTATTGGATTTTCTGTATTCGCCCTAACCTCTTTTTTTACCGGGCCGTTACGGATTTGGTTTTTTTATTTCTATGGAGATCTTTTTATTACCCTGATGGTAGCCGCCTTTTTCGCCTTTCTCAATGACAGCGGCAACAGCCGCATGGCGCGTCGTCTCTATGGGTTAATCGGCTTGGGGGGTGTCTTGGGCGGCTTTTTCGGCAGCGTGGTCGTAGCGGCCTATGCCCAACAAATTGATCCGACCAATTCGGCATGGATTTGTGTCGGTCTACTTTGCCTCATGGCAATGATGGCTCGGTTTTCGGCAAGGGAGATCAAGCCTGTTATCCTTCACGGCAGCCCTCTGAAGGAATCTGCACGGCCAGATTCCACCTGGCGGAAGAATATTCAGAATTTTTTCAATTCGCCTTATTTGATCGGTATTGCCTTGATCGTGGGGTTGTATGAAATGGTCTCTTCGATCATGGAGTACCAATTTACTGCAACGGTGTTGCACTTTGTGGCCAATTCAGAGATCAAGGCCCATTTTGCCAATGTGTTTTCGTTTACGACGTTTATATCAATTCTGGCGCAACTCTTTCTGACTCGGTCGGTGATGACCCACATGGGGATGGGACGCGCGCTGCTGATTCTCCCTTTGACTATGCTAGTGGGAGAGGCGGGGTTTGTGGTGTTGCCGGGGGTGTTGGCGGGAAGCCTGCTGAACACCTTTGGCAGTTCGCTTGCCTATTCCGTGAATCAATCGGTCAAAGAGGCGTTGTATATACCGATACCACAGGAAGAAAGATACAGGGCGAAGGCATTGATCGATATCTTTGTCTTACGTTGTTCGAAGGCAATTGCATTGGTTACGGTGGTTCTGCTGACGATGGTTTTTACGCGTTTTGAAGACCTACGGTGGTTGTCGCTGATTGTTTTTTTACTTCTTGCGGTATGGTTTTTCACTATTTACCGTATGGGCTGGGTCTATAAAAAGAAGGCCGTGCAGTGTGCGGCTCCTCCTTTACAGCGAGGAGATGATGGTGGGGCTGCCGAAAGCCAGGCCCTTCTTTAAGCCCTCTCCTTTATTACCCTATAAAGCGGCGAGGCCGCTTACGCCGTTCATGTCCACAAAAGGGAAAGAAAAACGATACGGCGAGAACGGTTGCCATATCCTCATGCAGCCGGTAGACCAGGCGATAATTTTTATAAATAATCTCCCGTAAGTCTTCTTGACCAAATTCCCGTACCACGCGGCCGCAAAAGGGGTCCTGGGATATCTTTTCGATCGACGCAATCAGCCGATCGACAAAGGCAATCGCATGGAAGATGGAATCCTTAGCAATAATTTCTTCAATGATCTTTAGGTCGTCCTCCGCCGCGGACGACCAACGGATTTGCGCCATTTTTCGATTCCTTTCTTCAGCATGGCGTGCGTCAGAACACGCCCGTGGGTCATGGCTTCAACCCCTCTATTGACCTGTTGCTTGAAATACGACTCTTCGATTTGCTTCACGTCTTCATCCGTTATCTCGTCATCGAGGCCAGATTGTTTACCAATTGATTCAGGGGTCAATTTTTTCCCCTCGCTCATTTTACACCTCTTTTCCCATTCGGTATTGCACAAGAGGCACTACCAATTATTGTTACCAAGGACCAAGGAACGCATTACAAGGGGCGGATGCTTAAAAAACAAAAAAAAGGCCCTTCCCGTTCTATTGAAACGGAAATAGGCCTCCATTTAAAAAATTTCACTCTGCATCCCCACTCCTCATTGTCGGTTAAGGAGGTACTTGAAATGTCGTCCTCGTTTTATTTTAATGGGTGCTTGTCTCTCTCAAGCGAGAGGAGCGTACACCCTTTTTCAACGAAAAACAAGGGGAGTGTAGACCATCTTTTTCGACCTGACAATCCCACAAATGGAGGGGGGAAAATCACACAACAAGAGGGATGCCAGTTTCCTTGCAAACGTTCTTATTGAAAGTGTTCACGCGGCTATGATACAGTAGACAGTTGTTTTAGGGTCTTTTTTTGATGGAGTGGGCGCGGGTTGGCCCACTTTTTTGTTTCTACTGAATTTTTTGGAGAAGGTAAAATGAATCGCGAATTAATCGCTGTGATTTCACAAATGGAACGGGAAAAGGGGATTAAGGCCCAGAAGATCATTTCTGCGGTTGAATCCGCCTTGTTATCTGCGGCCCGTAAGAAGTTTGGTGGTGCGGATAATATCCAGGTACAACTGGACCCCAAAACGGGGGAAATCCAGGTGGTCCGCTTAAAGACCATTGTTGAAGTCGTAGCCAATCCGGAAACAGAGATCGCCCTTTCTGAGGCCCAAGCTGTAGACGAAACGGCCGAGCTGGGGGACGAAATCGGCACCCTTTTGGAAATGGAGGATTTTAGCCGCGTCTCTGCACAAACGGCGCGTCAGGTTATTTTTCAGAAGGTGCGCGAGGCGGAATGGGAAACGGTACATCATGACTATTCTTCCCGCATCGGCGAGATTGTTAGCGGCGTTATCCTGGGACAAGAGCGTAAGAATTACATTGTTGAATTGGGCAAGGCGGAGGCATTGCTTCCGTTATCAGAACAGATTCCTGGAGAGTCCTATCGTCGCGGCGATCGCATTCGGGCCTATCTTTTGGAGGTCAAGCCGGCCTCCAAAGGGCCTCAGATTATTCTTTCCCGAACCCATCCTCAATTTGTGGTCAAACTGTTTGAGGTGGAGGTCCCTGAAATTGCTGAGAAGGTGGTTGTGATTCGAGAGGCGGTGCGAGAGGCAGGAGATCGCACCAAGATTTGTGTCCAATCCAAGGAGGCCCGTGTTGATCCGGTGGGGGCCTGCGTCGGCGTGCGTGGCTCTCGCGTTCAGGCGGTTGTGCGTGAATTAAAGGGTGAAAAGGTTGATATTATTACCTGGACGGAAGACCCAAAAACGTTTATCGGCGAGGCGCTGTCCCCTGCTATCATTGAAAAAGTGGGCATAAACGAAGCAGAAAAGTCGGCTATGGTTGTTGTATCGGACGCTCAGCTTTCCCTCGCGATTGGCAAAAAGGGCCAAAATGTCCGTCTGGCTTCCAAGTTGACCGGATGGAAAATCGACATCATCAATCAGGGCGAGTACGAGAAAGAGAGGGCCAAGGAGCAGGAGCAGGAAATTGCCGATGCCATATCCAAAGAACAACAGGCCACCCAGGATTCTGAAAAGACGGTCGCGGCAACCCAAAAAGCGGAGACGGTAGCATCGGATGAAGGCGCAAAGGAGCAAACCACTGAAGCACCCATTACCGAGACTGCGCAGGATGCGCAGAGTGCCCCTGAAAATTCGAAAAAAGCGGACGAGGTTGTTGAGGCAAAAGAGGCGATAGTAATAGCAGGAGACGCCGCCAACACATCAATGGGTACCCGTTAGACTCTCTGTTGGTGACATCTACGTTTTTTGCGTAGATAATTTTTAGTGTAATGACATTGGCAGGCCCAGACCGACCAACGGGAGGGCTTGCTCGCCTCCGCTCGTAGCGGATTAGTAAAATGAGAATCTTTGATATTGCAAAAAAACTGGGCATGCCTACCAAGGAGCTGATGGTTATCATTCAGCAGTTGGGGATACATGCGAGTTCTCACATGAGCGCTCTTTCCGAGACCGATAATAAGACTCTCCTGGATCATTTTAAGACAAAGGGGAAAACGGATGAAAAGGAATCGTCAACGGCTGTTAAGGCAAAAAAAACAAAACAGGAGACAATCGTGGCTATGGCACCGGTTACTTCCACCCCAAAAGCGGCCATCGTGAAGCCTCTTAAAGAGGCTGCCCCTTTGAAGTCCCATAAGAGTTCAAAGTCTATTCAGGCGGTGCCACCGATTGCGCCACCACCGGAGAAAAAAGGGATTATCCTCATTAAGAAGAAACGGCCCATCGAAACGGCTGTTACAACCTCACTTGAGGCAAAAACAGCCGCACCAACCGGCCTCATATCCCCCACGAAAGAAACACTGCAAGGCCCATCTGTTTCCGAAAAACCTCTGCAGGGCACGCTGCCCCCGCAGGGCACGCTGCCCTTGGGGCAGGGGGTGCCGTCTCCCAAAGGAACAAGCGTATCTTCCACTACTGTTATTGATTCGGTCGTTCCCCCACAGGGCACGCTGCCCCCGCCCCCTGCGTCACCCTTGCAGGGACAGGGGGTGCCGTCTCCCAAAGGAACAAACGTATCACCCACTGCCGTTGTTGATTCGGTCGTTCCATTACAAGGGCGTGCCCCTTCTCCCCCCTTACTTGCAGAGGATACGACCTCTTCTCTTCTAACGATTCCTTATGTTATTCCACCAGAGGCGCCAAAGAAACCGGTGTTGGCTCCTGCTTCCACGGAGATTTTGGAGAAAAAAGCGGTAGAAAAAAAGAGGGGGAAGGAGGATGGCAGAACGGAACCTAAGAAGGTTTTATTAGGCAAGCCTAAGGATCGAGAAAGAAAAGAAGGCCCCATATTCTGGTCACCCGGAACACCTGAGACTGAAACACCTGGAATCCATAAGCGAAAGTGGCAAGATTTCAGGCCCACACGTAAAAGACAGGATACGAAAACCACATCCAAGGGGCAAATCCCTGTCCTAGAGGCGACCAAACCGAGGCGTAAGGTAATCAAACTGTATGAAGGGTTGACCCTAAAAGAGTTCTCGGAATTGATCGGAGAAAAAGTCTCTGTTCTGATCTCCAAGTTAATGCAAGTGGGCAAGATGATGGGTATCAATCAACCCATTGGTCTGGAAGAGGCCCTTTTCCTAGCGGAAGAGTTCGGCGTGAAAGTGGAACTGGTTTCCGAAAAAACCGAGGAGGAAATTTTAAGGCCGCCGCTCCTTCCGGGTGCAAACGATCCGGAGCGGAGGGTCCCACGTCCCCCCGTCATTACGATTATGGGGCATGTTGACCACGGAAAGACCTCCCTGCTGGATGCCATTCGACAGACCAAGGTAGTGGAAGGGGAGGCCGGCGGCATTACGCAACATATCGGTGCCTATACCGTTACAGTACACGACAAAGCAGTAACATTTATCGATACGCCGGGACATGAGGCCTTTACAGCCATGCGGGCACGAGGGGCCAAGGTGACCGACATCGTGGTGTTGGTGGTGGCCGCCGATGACGGCGTTATGCCTCAAACCGTGGAGGCCATCAACCATGCCAAGGCGGCGGATGTCCCGATTATTGTGGCGATTAACAAAATAGATAAACCCGAGGCCAATCCGGAGCGCATTAAAATTGCCTTGTCGGATTATGGCCTGATTCCAGAGTCCTGGGGAGGTAAAACCATCTATGTCGAGGTTTCGGCGAAACAAAAAATAGGCTTGGATCACTTTTTAGAAATGATTCTACTTCAGGCCGACGTCATGGAATTAAAGGGCAATCCGGAGGAGTGGATGGAAGGGGTAATTATCGAGGCCAAGCTGTCCCGTGGGCGAGGCCCTGTGGCGACCGTTCTGGTTCAGAAAGGAACCCTCAAGATCGGAGATGCCTTCGTGGCCGGGGTTCAGGCCAGTCGGGTGCGTGCCTTAATCAACGACATGGGCCAAAACGTT